>DATGSR010000252.1:0-23743 GCA_035302405.1 Beutenbergiaceae bacterium | reverse complement strand
CCAGAAGGCGCAACTGCACGGGGCCAGCATCGTGATGATCGGCGTGCTGCCCACCTTGCGCACCGAGGATCTCACCGGCGAGTGGATGAGTGCCAACGAGCGCTACCGCGCGCTTGAGGAAGCGATCTTCGCCTCCCGGCGTGAGGACATCGAACTGGATATCGCCGGTGAGGAACACCTGCGCATGCTCACCCCGACCATCGCCCCGGAATCAGCGTGTACTTCGGTGCAGTTGCACCTGCAGGTCTCCCCCGAGGACTTCGCCAACGCCTGGAACGCCGCGCAGACACTCGCCGGCCCCCAACTGGCGCTGGGCGCCAACTCCCCGTTCCTGTTCGGTAAGCACCTGTGGGCCGAGACCCGCACCGAGTTGTTCCTTCAAGCCACCGACACCCGCTCCCCGGAGTTGCGCAATCAGGGCGTGCGGCCCGTGGTGCATTTCGGGGATCGGTGGATCACCTCGATCTTCGACCTGTTCGAGGAGAACGTGCGCTACTACCCGGCGCTATTGCCGGAGACCACCGATGAGGATCCGGAAGCCGAACTGGCCGCCGGGCGCGCGCCGAAACTGCAGGAACTACGGTTGCACAACGGCACCATCTACCGCTGGAACCGACCCGTGTACGACGTGGTCGCCGGACGTCCGCACCTGCGGGTGGAGAACCGGGTGCTGCCGGCCGGTCCCACGGTGGTGGATGTGTTGGCCAACGCGGCCTTCTACTACGGCGCGGTGGAGATGCTGTCCGAGCAGGAGCGTCCGGTGTGGACGAAGATGTCCTTCGAAGCCGCCCGATCCAACTTCACCGCGGGCGCCCGGCACGGGGTCGAGGCGCGGTTCTATTGGCCCGGATTCGGCGATGTGCCCTGGGATGAGTTGATGCTCCGCCACCTGCTGCCCCTCGCTGCCGAAGGGCTTGCCCGACGGCGGGTGGCCGGCGCCGTAGTCGACCGCTACCTGGGGATCGTGGAGGAACGCTGCAAACTGCGCCGCAACGGGGCCTGGTGGCAGGCCGAGGCGGTGCGCCGGCTGGAGGAATCCGGGAGCGGCCGCGACGCGGCCCTGGTCCAGATGCTGGCGTTGTATGCCGAGGGGATGCGGGCGAACGAACCCGTGCACACCTGGGATCTGCCCTGAGGGCCTATCTGCAGGACCTGGTTGGAGGACCTGCCTGCAGGGCCTGGTTGGAGGACCCGCCTGCAGGACCTGGCTGGAGGACCCGTCTGCAGGACCTAGCTGGAGGACCCGTCTGCAGGACCTAGTTGGAGGACCCGCCTGCAGGTCCTGGCTCGGGGCCTGGCTTGAGGATCTACCTCGATCAGATGCTCGCCCGAACCGCGCAGACTAGACAGGCGACCGTTATCTGCGCCGGCGCCCGCGCCAGCAGTTGGTGTGCCAGTGCCGCCGTTCGGACCGACCGGCCTCGGCGCCGAAGAGATGTTCTTCGGTCCAGGCGACCACGTGCTCAAGACCGGGCGTGATTTGTTGGCCGCAGCCCGGGCAGGTGTAGCTCTTCGTGCTGCCGGACACGGTGCGAACCGTCCAGGTCAACCCGTCCGGGCCCGTCTCGGTGCGCGTCATCCCCCGGAACAGACTCTGGACGTCCAGTTCCGGATGCGGCTCGTGGTAGGGACGACGGCGGGATCGGCGACGGGCCATGCACCCATTGTCGCCCACGCCGCGCTCACGATCCCCCTGGAGAACGACTGCACCCAAGAGGCTCGCGTTGGAGCCGGCATGCGGTGGGGCGCATCCTCTCGAAGCACGAGGGGGCAACCACACCAGCCCCGGAGCACAAACGGGACCTACCGCGCTGCGACGCCTGAGTCAGAACAGGCGAGACTCCGGGTCGTCCACGCCGCGCATCGCGTCGTAATCGAGTACCACACACGCAATACCCCGGTCGCCGGCCAGAACCCTCGCTTGCGGTTTGATCTCTTGGGCCGCGAACACCCCGCGCACCGGTGCCAGTAACGGATCCCGGTTCAGCAACTCCAGGTAACGGGTCAGTTGCTCCACGCCGTCGATGTCCCCACGGCGTTTGATCTCCACCGCGACCGAGGCGCCGCTGGAGTCCCGAGCCAGGATGTCCACCGGGCCGATTGCGGTCGGGTACTCTCGTCGCACCAACTGATGACCGTCACCGAGGAGGTCGATCTGTTCGGCGAGCAAAGCCTGCAGGTGGGCTTCGACGCCGTCCTTGATCAAACCCGGGTCCACCCCCAGATCCACCGAGATGTCCGAGAACACCTCGTGCAGAACGATCCGCAACTGGTCGTCCGTCTTGTCCGCCCGCACCGTCCACACCTCGGTGGCCCCCGCCTCGGCTTCCGCGCCCGAGGCTTCTTCGGTGCGTAGCGTGCACGGCGGGCTCATCCAGTTCAGCGGTTTATACGAACCGCCATCGGAGTGGACGAGCACGGAGCCGTCCGCCTTGACCATGACCACCCGCGGAGCCAGCGGCAGATGTGCGGTCAGGCGTCCCGAATAGTCCACGGCGCACTCGGCCACCACGATCCGCATCGCGTGAACTCCTTTAGATGCTCTCGGTGTTGGACCGGGGCGGGAGGGCTTCCAGCCAGGACACCAGTCCGTCCAGCGCACTGTCCTGGGCCGCGAGATAGAACTCCGCGCCCTGGTATCGGCAGTGCATCTCCACCACCCGGGAGGGGCGCCCCTCGATCTGCCGCTGACGCCGCTCCAGCAACTCCAGTTCCATTCTTGACCAGCGCCGGCTCGGCCGCGGCGACAAGGACACCACTCGATGCCAGTCCAACGTGGCCCGGCTGTAGGTGGCGATACCGGCGTGCCAGTGCTCACCTTCGCGTAACGCGCACTCGAAGGAACCCACCCGGTGTCCCAGGGCTCGGATGCGCCACAACAGCATCCCGGCGAGCAGCAGGCTGAGCAGCAGTAGCCCGCCGATCCCAAACAGTGCGGTTGCCATCGCCTCCCCGGCCTGTCGCTATTAGTCGCGGTCGGGGGCAGCCCCAGCCTCACTCGAGGATGCCGACGATTCGGTACTGGTGCTGGGATCCACCACCACCGTCACCTGGTTCTGGTCGACCGACAGGAACCCGCCAGTGACCTCCATCTCCACGTTATCCGCGCCGTCTGCCTCGATGCGGATCTTGCCGGTTCGCAACACCGCCAGAATCGGCTGGTGCCCGACCAGAATACCCAGGTCACCGTCGAGCGCCGGAGCCGAGACCGAGCGGGCCTCACCCTCCCACCAGACGCGATCCGCGGAGACCACTTCGACTGTCAGTGGCACGGCGTCCTCCTTGTGTTCAGCACTGCGTGGGTCACGTGACTCAGCGCAGTTCCGACTGGATCCGGTGCCAGTTGCGCTCCAGGTCCTCCAGGCCACCGATGTTGTAGAAGGCCTGTTCCGCGACGTGGTCGTACTCGCCGTCCGCGATCTTGCCGAAGGCCTCCACGGTCTCGCTCAAGGGCACCGTGGAACCCACCACGCCTGTGAACTTCTCGGCCATATAGGTGTTCTGGGACAGGAACTGCTCGATCCGACGGGCCCGGTTAACCGTGACCTTGTCCTCTTCGGACAGTTCGTCGATACCCAGGATCGCGATGATGTCCTGTAGTTCCTTGTTCTTCTGGAGGATCGCCTTGACCCGGGTCGCCACCTGGTAGTGATCCTCGCCCAGGTAGCGCGGGTCCATGATGCGGCTGGTGGAAGCCAGCGGATCCACTGCCGGGTACAGACCGCGGGAGGCGATGTCACGGGACAGTTCGGTGGTCGCGTCCAGGTGGGCGAACGTCGTGGCCGGCGCGGGGTCGGTGTAGTCGTCCGCGGGCACGTAGATCGCCTGCAGCGAGGTGATCGAGTGACCACGGGTGGAGGTGATCCGTTCCTGGAGCTGGCCCATCTCGTCGGCCAGGTTCGGCTGGTAACCCACCGCCGAGGGCATCCGGCCCAGCAGGGTGGACACCTCCTGGCCGGCCTGGGTGAAGCGGAAGATGTTGTCGATGAACAACAACACGTCCTGCTTCTGTACGTCGCGGAAGTACTCCGCCATCGTCAGTGCCGACAGCGCCACCCGCAGCCGGGTACCCGGCGGCTCGTCCATCTGGCCGAACACCAGGGCAGTCTTGTCGAAGACGCCGGCTTCCTCCATCTCCACGATGAGGTCGTTACCCTCACGGGTGCGCTCACCCACACCCGCGAACACCGACACACCGCCGTGATCCTGGGCCACGCGCTGGATCATCTCCTGGATCAGCACGGTCTTGCCTACTCCGGCGCCTCCGAACAGGCCGATCTTCCCACCCAACACATACGGGGTGAGCAGGTCGATCACCTTGATGCCGGTCTCGAACATCTGGGTCTTGGACTCCAGTTGGTCGAACGACGGCGGCGGGCGGTGGATCGACCAGCGTTCCTCGGCCTCGAAGGTCTCCCCCTCTTCGAGGTTCAGCGGCTCGCCGATCACGTTGAATACCTTGCCCCGGGTGATGTCACCAACGGGCACGGTGATGGCGTCACCGGTGTCGCGCACCTCGGCGCCGCGCACCAGGCCGTCCGTCGGCTTCAACGCAATGGCGCGGACCAGGTTGTCACCCAAGTGCTGGGCGGTTTCCAGGGTCAGTTCCCAAGCGTCCTCGCCCTCACCGATCGTGGTGCGCAGCGCGTTGTACATCGGCGGAATCGCGTCCGGTGGGAACTCGATGTCCACAACGGCACCAATGACGCGGGCGACACGGCCCACGCCTGGCTCTTGTTTGGTGTCCGGGCTTTCAGTCTCGGTGGCAGTCATCAGTGGATCCTTTGCAGTGGGTCAGCTCGCGGCCAGGGCGTCGGCACCCGAGGTGATCTCGCTGATCTCCTGGGTGATCTCGGCCTGCCTGGCCTGGTTGGCCAGCCGCGTGTAGTTGCGAATGAGTTCTTCGGCGTTCTCGGTGGCCGTGTGCATCGCCTGCTGCCGAGCCGCCAGCTCCGACGCGCTGGCTTGCATCATCGCCGAGAAGATCCGGATGCGGATATAGCGGGGCAGCAGTGCATCGAGCACCTCGTCGGCGTCCGGTTCGAAGTCGTACAAGGGCAGGGCTTCCTGCTCTCCCGGCGGGGTCACGCCCTCGACCACTTCCAGCGGCAGCATCCGGATCACCTGCGGCTCCTGGGAGACCATGGTGCGGAAGCGGGTGTAAACGACGTGCAACTCACCCACACCGCCGTCTTCCACCGGGGTGAGGAACGCGTCCAGGAGCGTGTCGGCCACCTCGTTGGCGCGTTCCATGGTCGGAGCATCGGAGTCACCCGTCCACGCCTTGGTGATCGTTCGTTCCCGGAAGGAGTAGAAACCCACCCCGCGCCGTCCGAGGACGTACAGGTCGATCTCCTTGCCCTCCTCCAGCAGGTGCTGGCGCAGCCGTTCGGCCTCCCGCAGGATCGTCGCCGAGTACGCACCGGCCATTCCCCGGTCCGAGGTGATGACCAGCATGGCCACCCGGTTGGTGTCCTCCCGCTCGGAGGTCAGCGGGTGGGAGATGTCGGTGTGCGTGGCTACCGCCGAGACCGCGCGGGTGATCGCTCGGGTGTAGGGCACCGTCTGCAACGCACGGTCCCGAGCCTTGGAGATGCGCGAGGCAGCGATGAGTTCCATCGCCCGGAACATCTTCTTCAGCGTCTGGGTGGACCGGATTCGCTGCTTGTAAACCCGTTGCGAGACCGCCATGCTCAGCCCCGCTTCTGCCGGACGATCTGCTCCTGGTCGATGTCAACCTCGGGATCGTCCTCAACTTCTTGGCCCACCGGGGACTGTCCGTCGGTGCCCAGGAAGGTGTCGCGGTAGTCCTCCACGGCCTTCTGCATGGCCTCGAGTGTGGAGTCCTCCAACTTCCCGGTCTTCTCGATTTCGTCCAGCACGTCGGTGGTGCGCCGCACGTGGTCGAGCATCTCCCGCTCGAACCGGGAGACATCCTCCAGTTCGACTTGGTCCAGGTAGCCCTTGGTGCCCGCCCAGATCGAGACGACCTGTTCGGCTACCGGGTACGGGGTGTACTGGGGTTGCTTGAGCAACTCCATCAGCCGCGCACCACGGGTCAACTGCTGACGCGAAGCCGGGTCCAGGTCGGAGGCGAACATCGCGAACGCTTCCAACGACCGGTATTGGGCCAGGTCCAGTTTCAGCGTTCCGGACACTGCCTTCATCGCCTTCTCCTGGGCGTCACCGCCGACCCGGGAGACCGAGATACCCACGTCGACCGCCGGACGCTGGTTAGCGTTGAACAGGTCGGACTGCAGGAAGATCTGTCCGTCGGTGATCGAGATGACGTTGGTGGGGATGTAGGCGGAGACGTCGTTCGCCTTCGTCTCGATGATCGGCAGCCCGGTCATCGAACCGCCGCCGAGCTCATCAGAGAGTTTCGCGCAGCGCTCCAACAGCCGCGAGTGCAGGTAGAACACGTCCCCCGGGTAGGCCTCACGACCCGGCGGGCGCCGCAGCAGCAGCGATACCGCACGGTAGGCCTCGGCCTGCTTGGACAGGTCATCGAACACGATCAGGACGTGCTTGCCGCCGTACATCCAGTGCTGGCCGATCGCCGAACCCGTGTAAGGGGCGATGTACTTGAACCCAGCGGGGTCGGAAGCAGGGGCAGCCACGATGGTGGTGTACTCAAGCGCCCCGGCGTCCTCCAGCGCGCCGCGGACCGAGGCGATGGTGGACCCCTTCTGGCCCACGGCGACGTAAATGCAGCGGACCTGCTTGTTCGGGTCGCCGGACTGCCAGTTGGCCTTCTGGTTGATGATCGTGTCCAGCGCGATCGCGGTCTTACCGGTCTGCCGGTCACCAATGATCAACTGCCGCTGGCCGCGCCCGATCGGGATCATCGAGTCGATGGCCTTCATGCCGGTCTGCAGCGGCTCGTGGACGCTCTTACGCATCATCACGCCCGGGGCCTGCAATTCCAACTCCCGTAGGCCCTCGGTCTCGATGTCGCCCAAGCCGTCCACGGGGTTACCCAGCGGGTCCACGACCCGGCCCAGGTAGCCGTCGCCGACGGGCACCGAGAGCACCTCTCCGGTCCGGCGCACCTCCTGGCCTTCTTCGATCTGGTCGAACTCGCCCAGCACCACCACACCGATGTGGCGGACATCCAGGTTGAGCGCCAGGCCCAGCGTGCCGTCCTCGAAGCGCAGCAGTTCGTTGGCCATCGTGCCCGGCAGTCCCTCGACCTGGGCGATGCCGTCTGCGGCCATCGTCACCGTGCCGACCTCCTCGGCCACGCTGCTCGCCGGCTCGTAGGATTGCACGAAGGAGTCCAGCGCCGAGCGGATCTCCTCGGGCTTGATCGTCAACTCAGCCATCGTTTCTCGTCCTTTTCTGTGACCGCCACGGTGGCGATCGATCGTCTCGTTCAGCCGGCCAGTCGTCGGCGAGCGTCGTCCAAGCGGGCGATCGTGGTGCCGTCCAGCACGTCGTCGCCGATCTGGATCCGCAAGCCGCCGAGCACCCGCGGGTCCACCGCCACGTGTACCTGGACCTTACGCCCGTAGGAGCGGTTCAGGATATGCGCCAGCCGATCTGTTTGTTCCTGCGTCAGCGGCGCTGCGGCCGTCACCACAGCGACCAGGCGACGACGACGTTCCGCGGCGAGTTCGCTGATCTCGTTCAGCCCACCCACCACGGAGGGATGGCGCACGTTACCGACGGACCGCTGCAACAACAGTGACGTCGCCGGGTGCACCTGATCGCCGAATACCTGCGCTGCAAGCCTGCGGCGTGCGTCCACCGCTCGGGAGGAGTCGCCAAGCGCCAGGCGCAACTCCCGGTTCTCCGCGAGCAGCCGGCCCACGCGGAAGATCTCCTCCTCCACCTGCTCCAGCGACTCATTCGCGGCAGCGCCTGCCAGGACCGAGTCGATGGCGAGGCGGGCCAGGGCGTCGGCGAAGTCCTCCTCGGCCGACCAGCGGCTACGCGCCATCTGCGCCACCAGGTCGACCACTTCCGCCGGGGCCTTCTCCCCCAGCAAGTCGGTGACGACCTTCGCCTTGTCCTCTCCGTCCCGGCCGGGGTCGGTCAGGGCACGGCGCAGTGCGGGCGAAGCGTCGAGTACGTCCACCACGGCGAACAACTCGCGGCCCAGTTGCACAGCGTCGCCCCCGGCGCCGGTCAGGACCGGTTCCCACCGGTCCTGGGCCGCGTCCAGGGCTGCCTGACTACTCGCCCGCATCACGCCTCCCGGTCTGTGGAACCGGCGGTCCCGGCCAGATCCCCAGAGGCGGTGCTGGCGTCCAACTCGTCGAGGAAGCGGTCGATCACCCTGCTCTGCCGCGCATCGTCAGCGAGTGCCTCGCCCACGATCCGGGAGGCGAGTTCGGTGGCCAGGCCGCCGATCTCGCCCCGCAGCGACACCACGGCCGAACGCCGCTCGGCTTCGATCTGCCGGTTCGCGGTTTCCACCAGGCGAGCCGCCTCGGCCTTGGCTTGCTCCCGGGCCTCGGACACGATCTGGGCCGCTTGGGTATTGGCGTCCTCGCGGATGTGCGCTGCTTCGCGCCTGGCCTCGGCCAGGGCTTCCTGCCGCTCCGCCCGGGCCGCTTCGGCGTCTTCCTGTGCCTGCTCGGCCAGTTTCAGCCCGCCTTCGATCTTGTCGGCGCGCTCATCGAGCACCCCGTTGATCCGAGGCAGCAGGAACTTGTAGAAGAAGAATCCGACAACGACCAGGACGACCGCGGACCAGAAGATGTCATAGCCCGGCGGCACGAACAGGTTGGGCTGCGTCTCGGCGTGGATCACGCCTTGCGACTGTGTGAACTGCATGCGCACCTCTTTCGCCAGTTGTGCTGGTTCAGAGGATGATGCCTGCGACCAGCCCCAGCAGGCCGAGCACCTCGATCAGACCGGCACCGATGATCATGTTCCGGAAGAGTTGGCTGGAGACTTCAGGCTGACGGGCGGTGGCCGCCTGGGTCTGGCCGATCATGACACCCAGACCCACACCGGGGCCGAGGGTGGCAAGACCGTAACCGACGGTGGCGATGTTGCCGGTGATGTTGCTATCCACTGTGTTTCCTTCCTATGGCACCCACGGTGGGCGCCGTGGGGTCGTGCTGAGGTTTCTCTTATGCATTCCGGCGGCGCGGCGCACCTCCGGCGTATCCGTCAGTGCTATTCCTCCACCGCGAAGTTGAGGTAGACCGCGGACAGGATCGTGAAGATGAAGGCCTGCAGGGCGGAGATGAAGACCTCCAGGACCGTAATGAACAGCCCGCCCAGCAACGTGATCGGGGCGAACGCGGTCATCGCGGCGCTGGCCTCAACGATCAAGAAGTGCGTGGAAGCGAAAGCCAGCACGAGCATCAGGTGCCCGGCGACCATCGCAACCGTGAGCCGGATCGCCAGCGTGGCCGGTCGGATGACGAAGACCTGCGCGATCTCGATCGGAGTGATGATGAAGTACATCGGCCAGGGAATACCCGGCGGGAACAACTCGCTCCTGAGGTAGGAACCCAGGCCCTTGGTGCGCACCCCGGCTGCCAAGTAGGTGAAGAAGACCCACAGCGCCATCAGCAGTGGCAGACCGATCCGGGATGTGCCGCCGATGTTCAGTCCGGGAATCACACTGGCCAGGTTCATCGCCAGGATCGTCACGAAGATCGTGGTGAGTATCGGCAGGAACGGCTTCGCGCGCTCCTTGCCCATGATCGTCTCGGCGATCTGGACGCGTACGAAGTCCACCAGCAACTCGATGACGGCTTGTCCCCGGCCAGGTACCAGGGTGATGCGACGTGCGCCGAGCCACAGCAGAAGCAGCAACACCGCGACCACTACCAGGCGGACGAGCATGAGCCGGTCGAATGCGAACCAGCCGTCGCTGGCCCCGAAGATCATGTCCGGGAAGAATTCCTCGATCCCGGGAGCGACGAATTCAGCGGAGTCGTCAGCGGCCGCGACGAGTGGCAGAAGAGCAGCGGCGGACAGGATTCTCTCCCTTGGACGCGTGGGCCTGTGCCTTATGAGTATCCGACCATGCGTGTTGGCACACTCGGGTGGAGCAGCAGGCTCGGGGGCTGGGAATACGGCGATCAGCCTACCTGATCCTCACCCGGTGCTTCACCACGGTTCGCCTCCACGTCGGCGGTGCGCCCGGGTGCGTGCTGCGCATCGCTACCGGTTGCGGTCTCCGAAGCGCCGTCGTCGCGGGATTCTGCGGGTTTCCGCTGGTTCCCGGCACCCTGCTGGGAGGCGCTGGTGATATCCACCACAGGCAGTCGGGTGCGGGCGACTGTGACCAACTCCACGGTCACCAAAGCCAGGGCGAGCAAGATCAGCACACCGACGAAGACTTCGCGGTGATAGAAGTCCAGGTTGCGCAGCCACAGTAGGAGTACCAGCACGACGGCCATTTTCAGAATCCACCCGCCGAGCAACACGATCTGCAATAACTCCGGACCGCGCCCCACCACCAGGTAGATGAGCACCACAGTGGTACCCGTGAAGAACAAGCCGATGCCGGCGGCCACCAGCGCGGCCCACACTCCGGCCATCCCGGCGATGAGATAGCCCACCAGGCTGCCCAGTAGTGCGCCGGCGAGCGTGGCGAGCAGCATCCGCACCAACACGGTGCGGATCATGGTGAGCATCGCGTCGGTGCGCACCACCCGGTCATTGAGGAAGACCGGCGGTGCGCTGGGGGGGTTGGGTCGGTCGGGCCGGGGGTTTTCGGTCATCGGTTCATCCTCATCGGGTTCGGTCTCGGTGTGGCATCCGCCGCCACCCCTGGGAGGTGCGTACCGGCAGATGGACCACGGACAGGAAGGTGGCCAGGATCACGCCCAGGACCGTACCCAGCACCACCCAGCGGGTGGGATAGACGGCCGCAGCGGCCGCCGAGCAGGCGAAGACCGCCGTCCAAATGTACAGAATCACCACTGTGCGGCGGTGGGAGTGGCCGTGGTCCAGCAGCCGGTGATGTAGGTGCTTGCGGTCGGGATGGAACGGGGATTTGCCCGCGGCCAGGCGACGCACCACGGTGATGACCACATCCATCAGCGGCAATATCAGCACGGCGAGCGGCAGCATGATGGGGACGAAGGCGGGCAGCGCCTGCCGGGTCGCCAGCAAGCCGGGGTCGATCTGGCCGGTGACGACGATGGCGGCAGCCGCGATGACCAACCCGAGCATCATCGCTCCGGAGTCGCCCATGAAGATTCGAGCCGGGTAGAAGTTGTGGGGCAGGAATCCGGCGCACGCACCGACGAGGCAGACGATCACCACGGTGGCGAGGTTGGAGTAGTCGGTGGGGCTGGTGACTTGGGTGAGTTGGTAGGTGTAGACGAAGAACGCCGCACCGCCGATCGCGATCACCCCGGCGGCCAGTCCGTCGAGTCCGTCCACCCAGTTCACCGCGTTGACGGCGATCACCACCGCGAGCACGGTGGCCACCAGGGAGAGCCGGGAGGACCCGATGGTCAGCCCGAAGATCGGGAAGGTGATCAGTTGGACCCCTTGCCACGCCAACAGGCCCGCGATGAGGACTTGGCCGATGAGTTTGGTGAACCAGTCCAGGTCCCACACGTCGTCGGCGACCCCGAGCAAGCAGATGAGACCCGCGCACCCCAGGATCGCCCACGGCAGGGAATCGGTGAAGACCGGCTGCAGGAACTCGATCTGGGAGGCCATCATCATGGCCGTGGCCAGCCCCAGGAGCATCGCCACCCCGCCCAGCCGTGGGGTGGGAGCGGTGTGCACGTCCCGGGCGCGTACGGGTGTGACGGCTTTGATCCGGTGGGCGAGCAGCCAAACCAACGGGGTCGCCAGGAACGTGACCGCAGCGGCCACGCCCAGGAGCAACAGATAAATCCTCACGTGCGGTCGGACTCCCGCGTGGGCGAAGTGGCGCTACCGTTCTCGCCGCCGGTACCACCCTCGCCGGTCGCGCGCGCCACAGCGGAGCCGTTCGCGGGGCTGCCCTCGGTGCCGTCCGCGGGGCTGTCCTCGACGCCGTCCTCGGCGCCGTCCGCGGGGCTGCCCTGGACGCCGTCCTCGGCTCCGATCGCGGAGGCCAGTGGAACGGCGTCCCCGGGTGCGGCGGGCGCGGCCGGCGCTAGTTCGGGTGCCACCTCAGCAAGTTCTTCGGCGCTGATTGCCCCGGGGCGCACGATCCGCAGCCGCTCGCCGGTGGCGTCGACGATGGTCGAGGGCACGTCCGCCGAGGCCGGTCCGCCGTCCAGGTAAAGGCTGACCTTCCGGCCCAACTGAGCGGCCGCCTCCGCTGCGGTCGATGCCGCCGGCCGGCCGGTGCTGTTCGCACTGGAAACCGCCAGAGGTCCGGTCTTGCGCAGCAGGGCCAAAG
The DNA here is from genome assembly GCA_035302405.1 of Beutenbergiaceae bacterium. Taxonomy (GTDB): domain Bacteria; phylum Actinomycetota; class Actinomycetes; order Actinomycetales; family Beutenbergiaceae; genus CALKWS01. The sequence goes on along the minus strand of DATGSR010000252.1, from coordinate 11,427 downwards.
TGAACTCCTGATCGGGCATCCGTAATGCGACAGTGCCTTCGGTGTCGCCCAGATCCCACATCAGCGATGGTTGTGCGGGCAGGATCACCGTGAGCGCACCGGGCCAGAAGCGGGCAACCAGGTCCCGCACCACATCGGGGATATCCGTGGCCAGCCCGTCCAGGGTGCGTACGTCGCCGATCAGCACCGGCGGCGGCATCTGCCGACCCCGTCCCTTGGCCTCCAGCAGCGCCGAGACCGCCTCCGGGGTGAACGCATCTGCCGCGATGCCGTAGACGGTGTCGGTAGGGATGACGACCAGGGCCCCGCGGGACAGGGTACGTACCGCCTCATCCAGGTGCGGCCACCAGGTGGCCGGTTCGGTACAGTCGCGCAGATTCGGCTCACTCACGGCACTGAGTCTCCCACGTCACCGCCCGTGGCATCGTATGAGCATGGCCACTCGCACCCCAGCCGGCCAGGTGTTGACGCGCCTGGGCTTCGCCCTCGCCGTCGTGATCCACCTGCTGGTGCTGTACGTGCCGTCGGTCCCCTCGACGGTGGATGTGGCGGTGCCGGGGGCGGACAAGGCCGCACACGTGCTGGTCTTCGCCGCGGTGATGGCCACCGGGGTGATCGCCCGCCTCCCGGCGCCGTGGCTCGCCGCTGTGCTGGCGGCTCACGCCGGCGTGAGCGAGGTGATCCAGGAGTTCCTGTTGGCGGGCCGGACCGGGGACGTCTGGGATGCGGTGGCCGACCTCGGCGGCGTTGCCCTGGGCTGGTATTTGGCATCGGTCGTACGACGACGCCGGCTGGAGATCCAGGCCGAGCCGCACCCGGGCCCGGATGCACGAACGGACGAAGCCACGGACGAACCGACCCGGAAGCGGACGTAAGGCGCCGGCGCAGACGCCTCCAGCCTCCAGAACCGGTCCGGACGCCGTTCTCACCGCCGGCGCGCGAGCACCATCCGTGGTCGTCCGGCCAGGTCCGGAGCCGTGCTGACCTGCGTGAACTCACCTGTTTCGACCACGGCCGCACGCACCGCCGCGCCCTGTACCTCGGCGTGTTCCATCACCAGCAGGCCCCCCGGACGTAGCAGGCGCCCGGCCGCGGCGATGACCGCGCGCGGCACCTCCAAGCCGTCTGCTCCGCCCCCGTACAGCGCCAGGTGCGGATCGTGATCGCGAACTTCCTGCTGGCGAGGTTGGGCATCCGGCGGGATGTAGGGCGGGTTGGCGGCCACCACGTCCACCTGGCCCTGGTGATCGCGGAACAGGTCCGGGTCACGTACGTCCGCGTGCACGGTGTTGACCTGCAGTCCCGCCTCAGTCGCGTTGTGATCGGTGAGGCTCACCGCGGCCGGGTTCGCATCCACGGCCAACACGAGAGTCCCTGGCACTTCATGGGCCGCCGACAGCGCGATCGGGCCCGCGCCACAGCACAAGTCCGCCACCACCGGCACCCGGCCGCGGCCCTGCACCGCGCGGGCTTCCGCAACCGCATGTTCGGTGACGACTTCCGTCTCCGGCCGGGGGATGAACACCCCGGATCGCACGCGCAGTCGCAGGTGCCGGAAGTGCGCGTACCCCGTGATGAGTTGCAGTGGTTCGCGCCGCCGTCGCCGTTCCACCACATCGGCATAGCGTGCGGTGAAGTCCGCCGGCAGCGGCGGGGGCAGGGCCGGGATCAACTGCTCCACACCCAAGACGTACGCGGCCAGTTCCCGGGCGTCGTGGACGGGGCTGGGCACGCCGGCTTCGTCCAGCGTCGCGGCGGCGCTCCTGATCAGAGCGCGTAGGTCGCCATCCGCACCTAAAAGCGTGGCACCCGGATACGTGCCATGTGGATGCGTGGCCGCACCTCGGGCCTCACCCGCACCTCGGGCCTCACCTGTGCCTCGAGCCTCACCCGCACCTGGAGCGTCACCGGCGCTTCGGGATTCGCCCGTGTCCCGTTCAACTGGTGGCACCGGCGATCCGCTCCGCCTCATCCATCGTCATCGCCGACTCGATCAGGGGGCCCAGGTCGCCGTCCAGCACTTGATCCAAGTTGTAGGCCTTGTAACCGGTGCGATGGTCGGCCACTCGATTCTCCGGGAAGTTGTACGTGCGGATTCGTTCGCTGCGGTCCACCGTCCGCACCTGCGACCTTCGGGTCTCGGCTTCCTCCGCCGCCGCCTCCTCGGCCCGCGCCGCCAACAGCCGCGCGCGCAGCACCCGCATCGCCGCCTCCCGGTTCTGCAACTGGGACTTCTCGTTCTGCATCGACACCACGATCCCGGTGGGTTCGTGGGTGATGCGCACCGCCGAGTCGGTGGTGTTCACGCTCTGTCCGCCCGGTCCGGATGACCGGTACACGTCGATCCGCAGATCGTTGGGGTTGATCTCCACCTCACCGGGGTCGTCCGCCTCCGGCAACACCAACACCCCGGCGGCGGAGGTGTGGATCCGCCCGGAGGACTCGGTCACCGGGATCCGTTGCACCCGGTGGACCCCGCCCTCGTACTTCAGGTGTGCCCACACGCCCTCGGCGGGGTCTGTCGACTTGGCCTTGATCGCCACCGAGGCGTCCTTCACCCCGCCGAGGTCCGACGGCGTGTTGTCCAGTATCTGAGCGGACCAGCCCTGCCGCTCGGCGAACCTCAGGTACATCCGCAACAGGTCGCCGGCGAACAACGCCGACTCCTCACCCCCCGCACCTGCCTTGACCTGCAGGATGACGTCGCGTCCGTCGTCGGGATCGCGCGGGATGAGCACCTGTCGCAAGCGTTCGGCAGCCGCCTGCTCCGCCTGCTCCAGCGACTCGACCTCGGCAGCGAACTCAGCGTCGTCGGCAGCCAATTCCCGGGCAGCCTCGGCGTCATCCCGCGCGCCGAGCCAGTCCCGGTATGCGGCGACGACCTTGCCGAGTTCGGCGTACCGGCGGCCCAACGTCCGGGAGCGGGCGGCGTCGGCATGCACTTGCGGGTCGGCAAGGTCGGACTCCAACTGCCGGTACTCCTCCAGCAGTGTCTCTACGCCGTCGAACTCACTCATCAGGGGCAGTCTCTCACCGCAGGCGTCGGAGCGGACACCGGCCGGTGGTGCCGGCGGCCTGCGCGTTCAGGTTCACTGACCGTTCAAGCCCCTCCCGATCGCCGCGATGGACTTGTTCACCGCCAGCAGGAACTCCGCATTGTTCGAGGTGCCCCGCATTCTGGTGAGCAGGGTCTCCAGTGCCTGCTGCGGGTCCACGCCGGCCAGCGCCCGGCGGAGTTTCCAGATCACCTGCAACTCGGCCTCGTCGACCAACAGTTCTTCCCGGCGGGTGCTGGAGGCGCCCACGTCCACCGCGGGGAAGATGCGCTTGTCCGCCAACTGGCGGCTGAGCCGCAACTCCATGTTCCCGGTGCCCTTGAACTCTTCGAAGATCACCTCGTCCATCTTTGAGCCGGTCTCCACCAGGGCGGAGGCCAGGATGGTCAACGATCCCCCGTGCTCGATGTTGCGAGCGGCTCCGAAGAAGCGCTTCGGCGGGTACAGGGCCGCGGCGTCCATTCCGCCGGAGAGCACCCGGCCGGAGGCGGGGGTGGCGAGGTTGTAGGCGCGGGCCAGCCGGGTCAGTGAGTCCAGCAGCACCACCACGTCCTGGCCCAGTTCCACCAGGCGCTTGGCGCGCTCGATCGCCAGTTCGGCCACGACGGTGTGATCGGAGGCCGGACGGTCGAAGGTGGAGGAGATGACCTCCCCCTTGACGGTCCGCTCCATATCGGTGACTTCTTCGGGGCGTTCGTCGACCAACACCACCATGAGGTGCACCTCGGGGTGGTTGGCCGTGATCGCGTTGGCCACCTGTTGCATGATGATCGTCTTACCGGCCTTGGGAGGGGCCACGATCAATCCGCGCTGCCCCTTGCCCAACGGGGTGACCAGGTCCACCACCCGCGTGCTGAAGGCGCTGGGCTTGGTCTCCAAGGACAACCGCTCATCGGGATACAGCGGCGTCAGGTCGGTGAACTCCGGACGTTCCTTGGCGTCCTCGGCCTGCGCTCCGTTAACCGTGTCCAACCGCACCAGGGCGTTGTACTTCTGCCGGTGGTTGGTCTGTTCCCCCTCACGGGGCTGGCGCACCGCACCGACCACCGCATCGCCGCGGCGCAGTCCGTACCGCCTGACCTGGTTCAACGAGACATAGACGTCGTTGGCACCGGGGAGGTATCCGGAGGTGCGGACGAACGCGTAGTTGTCCAGCACGTCCAAGATGCCCGCGATCGGGATGAGCACGTCGTCCGGGGAGAGTTCCACCTCGTCGTAGGGCAACTCATCTCCACGTCCGCCCCTGCGCTTACGGTCCCGGCTGCGGTCACGGCCGCGGCGACGGCGGTTGCCGCGATCGGGCCCGTCATCCAAACGAATAGCGTCCGGCCGATCCGGTGCCCCCTGCGACCGAGTCGCACGCCGCCGGGCGGTGTCCGGCTCCACGTCCCGGGGTTCTGGCAACTGAATGTCATCAAGGGCGGGACGACGACGTTCCCGCTCCTTGGACGTGTCGCTCTTGGCCCCCTGGTCGTTCTTGGCCGGCGAGTCGTTCCTGGCCGCCGAGTCGCTCTTGGGCGCCTGCTCACCCCTCGGGGACCGCTCGCCCTTCGGCTGCCGGTCGCCCTTGGCTCCCTGATCGCCCTTGGGTCGGTCGGCCGTAGCGGTTCCGCCCCTGGGGGCCCGTCCGTCCGCGGCCTTCCGGTCCCCCTTGGCCGACGCATCGCCAGCGGGCTTCCGGTCGCCATCGGTCTTGGCAGGCCCATCGGCCTGGGCAGACGGCTCGGTCTTCGTGGATGTGTCGGTCTTGGCGGACGGGCCGGTCTTGCCTGCCCGGTCCTGCTTGCCGGCCCGGTCCTGCTTGGTCGGCTCGTCGGCCTTGGGTTGCTGATCCTGCGCAGGCCCGGCCGGCTCATCGGACGCGGCGCGAGTAGTGGATTTACCTTTGCCGGCTTGACCGGCGCCAGACCCCTTCGAACCCGCTGAACCGTCAAGGTCCAACGGTTCTTGCTGGCCTCCTTGACCGGCGCGCAGCGCGTCGATCAACTCGCTCTTGCGCATCCGCCGGGCGCCTTTGATGCCCAGTTGGGCGGCGATCTGTTGCAGTTGGGCGACCTTCAGCGAACTGAGGTCACCACCGGGGGCGGCGTTGGTGGTATCGGTCACGAGGTTCCTTCCCCTCGAGGCGTGGGCGCGGGTGGCCCGAGCATGGGAGTCAGCGGGACATTACAAAGAGAGCCAGGAGCGACCCCACCGGCCGAAACAGGTGAGCGTATGGGCCCCTGAGTTGGATTGATGCACCCTGATCAGCGGGGGCGACTCCACGCCCACCCGAGGGTGCGATGCCAGCCTAGCATTGGCGCAGCACCGTTCCATCCCGGTCTATCGACGGGTGCCGCACCCGCCAACCGGCGGGGATGGCGGTCAGTTGCTCGGCGTTTAATTTTCCGAACACCAGGACCGAGGGCCCGGCCCCGGAGATCACCGCCGGCAAGCCCGCGGCCCGCAATTGTCCCAGCAGGCGCACACTGTCCGGCATCACCTCCCCGCGGTATGGCTGGTGCAGCAGATCCTGGGTCGCGGGGAACAGCAGGTCGGTCCGCCCGCCCAGGGCCAGGGTGAGCAACCCGGCCCGGCCCGCGGTCATCGCCGCGTCGCCGTGGGGCACGGTTCGCGGCAGCGCCGTGCGAGCGCGCGCGGTGCGTAGCGTGGCTTGCGGGATGAGCACACTGACCGCCAGGTCCGGGTCCAACGGCACCGACGCCGCGCGGGCACGGCCGCCCTCGGTCCAGGCGATCGTCGCTCCACCGTGCAGCGCCGGTGCGGCATTGTCCGGGTGCCCCTCGAACTCGGTGGCCAACTGCAGCACCATCGCATCATCGAGGGCCTCCGGCTCGGAGATCAGACCCCGGGCTGCCACCAGCCCTGCCACCACCGCGGCCGCTGAGGACCCCAAACCCCGCCCGTGCGGGATCGTGTTCTGGCAACGAAGTTCCAGCCCGGCCTGCGGCGCGCCCACGTGATCTAGGGCCACTCGGATCGCCCGCACCACCAGGTGGTCCTCACCGTCGGGCACCTCCCCGGCGCCCGCGCCGGTCACGTGCACCGACGTGGCACCCGTGGTGGCCCGCACGTGCACTTGGTCGTGCAGACCCACTGCCAACCCGAAGGCATCGAATCCCGGGCCCAGGTTCGCCGACGTGGCCGGGACCTGCACGCTCGCCTCATCGCGCATCAGTCGCACGGCTCAGACCAGCCCCAGAGCGTCGGCTGCGGCTGTTGTGTCCGCGCTGATCACCGGCGGGTTCACCTCCCGGTCCCCCAAAGCGGTGACGGTGTCCTTCAACCCGTTCCCCGTCACCGTGCACACCACGCGCGCCCCGGCGGGCACCCGTCCTGCCTCGGCGTGCTCCAGTAATCCGGCGACGCTGGCAGCCGACGCCGGTTCCACGAAAATGCCCACATCCCGCGCGAGCAGTTCCTGGGCGCTCAGGATCTGGGCATCGGTCACCGCGTCGATCCGCCCGCCGGATTCATCGCGGGCGGCCACGGCCAGGTCCCAGGAAGCCGGGTGGCCGATCCGGATCGCGGTGGCGACCGTCTCGGGATGCTCCACCACCTCGCCCTTGACCAGGGGCGCCGAGCCCTCGGCCTGCACTCCCCACATCGCCGGGGTGCGCGTGGCCAGACCGTCCTGGGCGTACTCGCGATACCCCATCCAGTAAGCGCTGATGTTGCCGGCGTTGCCGACGGGGAGCACATGGATATCCGGAGCATCGCCCAGGGCGTCGACGACTTCGAACGCCGCGGTCTTCTGTCCCTGCAGGCGGTCCGGGTTGACCGAGTTGACCAGCGCCACCGGATAGGAGCGGTCCAGGTCGCGCACGATCCGCAGGCAGTCGTCGAAGTTGCCGTCCACCGCGAGGAGGTCGGCGCCGTGCACGATCGCCTGGGCGAGTTTCCCGGCGGCGATCTTCCCGGCCGGCAGGATCACCGCGCACCGCAGCCCGGCACGAGCGGCGTATGCCGCAGCCGAGGCCGACGTGTTCCCCGTGGAGGCGCACACCACCACTTCGCTGTCGCCGGCGGCGACCTTGCTGATCGCCACGGTCATCCCCCGGTCCTTGAACGAACCGGTGGGGTTGGCGCCCTCCACCTTGATGTACACGCGGGCGCCGGTGGCCCGGGACAACGATGGGGCCTCCACCAGCGGCGTGCCGCCCTCTCCCAGGGTGATGACCGGATCTGCGGCGTCGATGGGCAACCGGTCGCGGTACTCGGCGATCACTCCCCGCCATAATGCGGCCATCAGTGTCCCTCCACCCGTAGCACCGAGGAGACGTGCACCACTTCTTCGAGCCTACCCAGCGCCCGGACCATCTCGCCCAGGGCACGCTCGCTGGCCAAGTGCGTGATGAGCACCAGTGCGGCCTGGCCGTGATCGGTGGCTACCTGCCGCGCGGTCTCCACCGACACCCCGTGGTCGGCGACGGTACCGGCCAACGTGGCCAGCACCCCCGGCTTGTCCTGCACCTGTAGGCGCACCTGGTAGCGGGTCCGCACGTGTTCGGAACCGAGCGGGCGCAGAGCGGCGTAGTCCGACTCCGCCGGGCCCCGCCCCCCGGTGGCACGGTGCCGGGCCGCCGCGACCACATCCCCCAGGACGGCGCTGGCGGTGGGCGCTCCCCCGGCGCCGGCGCCGTAGAACATCAACGTGCCGGCGGCGGCGGCATGCACCAGGACGGCGTTGTAAGCACCGTGCACCCCGGCCAACGGGTGGTCGGCAGGCACCAGCGCCGGGTGCACCCGTACCGCCACCCCGCGCAGACCGTTGTCCCGGCGCTGTTCGGCAATGGCCAGAAGTTTGAGCACGTGACCCGACTGAGCAGCGGCCTCGATGTCCTCGGCGGTGATGTTCCGGATCCCGGTGGTGGGCACATCGTCGAGGTAGGTGCGGGAGTGGAAAGCCAGGGATGCCAGGATCGCCGCCTTGGCCGCGGCATCGTCGCCGTCGACGTCCGCGCTCGGGTCGGCCTCGGCGTACCCGAGTTCCTGGGCCTGGGCCAACGCTTCGTCAAAGTCCATCCCGGCGGTGGTCATCTGGTCCAGGATGTAGTTCGTGGTGCCGTTCACGATGCCCACGATCCGGTTGATGGTGTCCCCGGCCAAGGATTCCCTGACCCCGCGCACCACCGGGACCGCGCCCGCCACCGCGGCCTCGAAGAACAGGTCCACACCGGCGGCATCGGCGGCCTCGAACAGCTCCGGCCCGTGGGTCGCCAGCAACGCCTTGTTCGCAGTGATCACGCTCGCACCGCGGCTGAGCGCCATCCGGATCAGGCCCCGGGCGGGTTCGATGCCACCCATTACCTCCACCACCAGATCCGCCCCCGCGACAGCGGCCTCGGCGTCGGTGCTGAGCAGGTCCGTCGGGATGACCGGGTCGCGCGGCCGGGTGGTATCCCGGACCACGATCGAGTCGATCTGCAAATGCGCGCCGCTGCGGGCGGCCAGTTCCTCAGCGTCCTCACGCAGTGCGCGGACCACCTCGGTCCCGACCGTTCCGCTGCCCAGCACCGCCACGCGCAACGTCGGTAGTGACGCGATGGTGTTCATGATCTCCTCTCGGCTGTCCGCCCCCTTACCTTAGAGGCACGCGACGAGTCCCGGCGGTGGTGCCCGCGAAGTGGACTCCCGGCCACGAATCGCGCTGCCGGTCGAAGTGGACTCCCGGTACGTGGCAGCGGCGAGGCGGTCAGCGGGGGCGAGGCGGTCAGCGGGGGCGAGGGACGACGACGTAGCCCATTAGTTCGCGCGGATCCGGGGCGAGCAGCGTCAGCCCAGATCCAGGGCGAGCAGGTCGTCGATCGTCTCCCGGCGCACGATCTCCCAGGCGGAGCCGTCCTGCACCGCTACCACTCCGGGCCGCGGCAGCAGGTTGTAGTTGGACGCCATGGACCGCCCGTAGGCCCCGGTCACCGGTACCGCGAGCAAGTCCCCGCGGCGGACCTGTTCGGGTAGGTCGACGTTGTGCACCACGATGTCCCCGCTCTCGCAGTGCATCCCCACCACCCGCGCGGCAACCGCCGGTCCGGGCACATCCCGGCTGATCACCTCCGCGTGGTAGTCCGCTTGATACAGGGCCGGCCGCAGGTTGTCGCTCATTCCCCCATCCACGGACACGTACAGCCGGGAGGCGCCGTCGTCCAACTGGACTGGTTTACAGGTGCCCACCCGGTACAGGGTGAACATTGCCGGCGCGATAATCGCCCGCCCCGGTTCGAACGAAACCGCGGGCAAGGGCAGATCTTCGTCCGTGCCGTGCTCACGAACCACCCGGGCTAGTTCGGCTGCGGTCGCCTCGATATCGAGTTCGTCCTCCCCGGGGGTGTAGGCCACCCCGAACCCACCGCCCAGGTCGACCTCGGGCAGGGCATACCCGGTGTCGGCTGCGAACTCGGCGCGCAGGCCCAAGAGCGCCTGAGCAGCGGCGGCGAACCCGGCGCCGTCCTGGATCTGGGACCCGATGTGGGAGTGCAGCCCGCGCAAGCGCAGTTCGGGCCGCTGATAGATCCGGTCCAAGGCCGTGCGTGCCGCCCCGCTTGCCAGCGAGAGTCCGAACTTCTGATCCTCATGGGCGGTGGCGATGAAATCATGGCCACCGGCGTGCACCCCGGTGGTCACGCGGACCAGCACATCCTGGCGCACCCCGTGGTCCGCAGCGACGGCAGCCACTCGGTCGATCTCGCTGAAGGAGTCGACGATGATGCGCCCGACGCCGGTGCGCACCGCCAGTTCGAGTTCTTCGTCGGACTTGTTGTTGCCGTGCAGGCCGAGGCGTTCGGCGGGCACCGGACCCTGCAGTGCCGTGACGAGTTCGCCCAAGCTGGCCACGTCGACGCCGAGACCTTCCTGGTGCATCCAGCGCAGCACCGCTTTGGAACTGAACGCCTTGGAAGCGTAGTAGACGTCGACTTCCATCCCGGCGAAGGCGTCGACGAACGCCTTGCGGTACCGCTGGGCACGGGCGCGTAGCGTGGCGACGTCCAACACGAACGAAGGGGTGCCGAACTCCTCGGCGATGTCGGCCAGCGGGACGCCGTCCAGCGACCACGTGCCGCCGGCGACCCTGGTTCGCTGAGGCCACAGTTGCGGATTGGGTGGGAGTTGAGGTGAGGTCATAGGTACTCCGGTGCGGTCAGCCCCAGGTGCCGTAAGCCGGTGCGCAGCACGAGCCCGGTGGCGTGCGCCAGGGCGAGGTTGAGTCGGTAGATGTCCATCATGGGGTGCTCATCGCCGGGATGCGTACCGCGCGGTGTGGCGCGCATGTGGGTGAACCAGTCGGTGAAGGCGGCGGTGACATCGCGCAGGCTGGCGACCACCGGTGCTCCGCGATTCTGGCTGCGTGCCCGGGTTCGCGCCAGGTGGGAGCCGGCCAACGCGAGCAGCAATCGCCGCGAGCGGTGATCCTCGGTGCGGGTGTGGCCTCGATCCGACCACAGCCGACCCAGGAAATCACTGGGCTCAGCCTCCGCAGGCAGCACCCGGTGGCCACGCCCCTGGCGGAGCAGCATCGCCGTGCGTGCGTACCCCAGCCGGGAGGCATACAACCGGTCCGGTAAGGGGCGGTCCGGCAGTTTCTTACCTGCGGTACCGGCACGCCGGGCCACGATCTCTACCTGTTCGGGCGCGGGTGAGGCGCCGGTGAGGATGTTGCTGACCACTTCTCCCCGGGCCCGCACACTCAGGGTGAGGAACACGCGATCGCCCTCCGGCCTGGCACGCTCCACGCCCGGCACGTTGCTGAGCGCGCCGGGATCGTGCTGCGACCAGAGCATCGCGGCCCAATCCGCATCCTCGTGCGCGGGGGCGCGCACCAGGAGCGCGTCCCTCCGGCCCAGCGCCTGAGCGACCGCGCCGGTCAGGTCCTCCTGCCACACGTCCGATCCTCCCGGTGGTCGGGTGGTCGTCGGTCAGCGGACCATCACAACGGTAGGTACATGTAGAAGTCCCAGGTGACTTCGGCGGGGCCGCTCACGTGCCGCACCACGCCCATGTCATCCCACCAGAGGACCTCAACATCGCCCCCGTCCTGCCACAAGTGGAAGACGCCGTATTCCAGGTCGTCCTCGACGTCGTCGTCGTTCTCGATCGCCCAGACGTCGCCGGACTCATCGGCCTCACCGCGGTCTTCCACGATGGATTCGCCATACTCCGCCGCCTCCTGCGGGTCGTTGAACCGCACCGCCCACATCTCGAGCTCGTCATCCTCATCAGAGGTAAAGGTGGCGATGTAGGCCTCGACCGGGTCCACCCCGCTCACGTCGTAGTTGGCCCAGCCAGGTTCGTCGATCTGCCAACTAGCCTGTTCGCCCTCCACAGCGGAGGCGTATTCGGTGAGCGTGTCGTACAACTGCCCCGACGGCGGTGC
>DATGSR010000251.1:0-6593 GCA_035302405.1 Beutenbergiaceae bacterium | reverse complement strand
AGTTGAGTCCCTGATAGTGGTGTAGCGCGGTAGCCGTGGTCTTCATCGGCGTGTACGTCGACGAAGACGCGGCCATCGCGTGATCCTTCGAGTGAACTTCTCACAGCACCCTCGAATGGAGTCATCACGATGACCGCTCCTCACATTGTCGACCCTGCCGGTCTGCTCAGTGAAGCCCTGGCTGAGGCCAGCCCTGATCTGATGCGATCGCTGCTGCAGTCGATCATCAACGCTTTGCTGTCGGCCGATGCCGACGCGGTCGTTGGTGCCGAGTACGGGCGCCCGACCCCGGGCCGGGCCGCCCAGCGCAACGGCTACCGCCACCGCGATCTGGATACCCGCGTGGGCACTATTGACGTGGCCATCCCCAAGCTCAGGAAGGGCACCTACTTTCCCGAGTGGCTGCTCGAGCGTCGTAAGCGCGCGGAGTCGGCGCTGATCACCGTCGTGGCTGACTGCTACCTGGCCGGGGTCTCCACCCGGCGGATGGACAAGCTGGTCAAGCAGTTGGGGATTGATTCGCTGTCCAAGTCCCAGGTGTCCCGGATGGCCGTCGACCTCGATGAGCACGTCGGGCAGTTCCGCCACCGCCCCCTGGATTCTGCCGGGCCGTTCACCTTTGTGGCCGCCGATGCCTTGACGATGAAGGTGCGCGAGGGCGGACGGGTGATCAACGCTGTGGTGCTGCTGGCGACCGGGGTCAACGGCGATGGTCACCGCGAGGTCCTGGGCATGCGCGTAGCCACCAGTGAGACCGGGGCGGCGTGGAATGAGTTCTTCGCCGATCTCGTTGCCCGCGGCCTGAGCGGTGTCCGGCTCGTCACCTCCGACGCGCACGCCGGCCTGGTCGAGGCGATCGCCGCCAACCTGCCCGGCGCCGCCTGGCAGCGCTGCCGCACCCACTACTCCGCGAACCTGATGTCGGTTACGCCCAAGAACATGTGGCCGGCGGTCAAAGCGATGCTGCACTCGGTCTACGACCAGCCCGACGCACCCGCAGTCCAAGCCCAGTTCGACCGGCTCTTGGACTACGTGGCCGACAACCTTCCCGAGGTCCACGAGCACCTCGCCGCAGCCCGGGAGGACATCCTGGCGTTCACCGCCTTGCCAAAGGAGGTGTGGAACCAGATTTGGTCCAACAACCCCGCCGAGCGACTCAACCGAGAGATCCGCCGCCGCACCGATGCCGTGGGGATCTTCCCCAACCGCAACGCCATCGTCCGCCTCGTCGGCGCGGTCCTGGCCGAACAGACCGACGAATGGGCCGAAGGCCGCCGCTACCTCGGCCTCGAAGTCCTGGCGCGCTGCCGCGTCAACATCGTGCCCACCACCGAACCCGAGATCGGAGCCGACCACTTACCCGCACTGACCACCTGAACCATCAAGAAGGAGAACGCAGCGCTACACCACTACCCGGGGCTTGACCGTGCATTGGTGCGTTGCGTGCGCTTGGAGGTGACGGGCGGCTGGTGCGCGGATGAGCCCGCGACGTCGTCGTGTTTGACTGGGCGCGGCGCTCGATCAAAGGAGGCACGGTGGGAGAGCCGGCGGAGATTGACAGCGAACGGACCTGGGCCGATCAACGCTCGGCCTTCGATGAACTGCGAGAACAGTGCCCGGTCGCCCGCGGCAACGGCAGGTTGATGCTGTTGCGCCATGCCGACGTGATCGCGGCCGCGAAGGACCCCGAGGTCTTCTCCAGCAAGGTGAGCCGCCGCCGCGTGATCCCCAACGGGCTCGACGGCGAGGAGCACACTGCCTACCGGGCGATCGTGGACAAGTACTTCAGCGCCGAACGGGTGGCCCACGAAGAACTGCAGTGCCGAGAGTCCGCCGCAACGATCCTTGAGCGGTTACCGCGCGGGCAGATGGTCAGAACCATCACCGACATCGGCACCCCGTATGCGGTGCGCACGATGTCCACCTGGTTGGGGTGGCCCGCCGAGGTGCAGTCCGACTTGGTGGAGTGGATGGCGCGCAACCACGCCGCCACCCGTTCCGGGGACCGGCAGCAGATGGCTGCGGTTGCCGAGGAGTTCGATTTACTGATCCACTCGCTGCTCGGACCTCGTCGCGATGGCCCGGCAACCGATGTGACCGCCGAACTCATGCGTGAGGAGGTCGATGGACGCCGGCTCACCGACGCCGAGGTGGTCTCCATCCTGCGAAACTTCACCGCCGGCGACCTGGGCTCGATGGCCACCTCCGCGGGCGTGGTCGTGCACTACCTGGCAGCCAATCCGCACATCCAACGTCAACTGCGCGATCAGGTTCGCACCGCCTCCTCGGCGGTACTTGAGGACGCCGTCAACGAGATCTTGCGCATCGACGATCCGTTCGTGTCCAACCGTCGCCGCACCACCCAGGAGGTGGAGGTGGGCGGCACTGTTGTGGCGCCGGGCTCAGAGGTGTTGTTGAATTGGACCGCAGCGAATCGAGACCCTCGCGTGTTTCCCGATCCCGATTCCTATGATCCGGTCGCCAACGCACCGGCGAACCTGGTGTTCGGCACGGGACCGCACGTTTGCCCGGCCCGCGGGCTCACCCTGATGGAATTGCGGGTGCTGACCGAGGAGTTGCTGACCCGTACGAGTTGGATAGAACTCGATCAGCACGAGCCGGCCGTCCGGGAGACCCCGCCGGTGGGCGGCTGGGCACGCGTGCCGGTAGTCCTCAGTTGAGCAGGGCGGGCGCCCAGGCCGCAGCGCCCAAGCCTCCAGTAGGGCAGGCCCCCAGTGCCCAGGTCCGCAGTAGGGCAAGGCGGGGCGGCTCGTACCCACGCGCCCCACCCGAAGGACGCAACTCGCTGCGTTCCGTAGCCCCTCGTGCTCAGCATGGAACGGCGCTACTCTGTGGCCATCACTACGAGGAGGTAGGGCGATGTCGCAGGCGACGGAACGTGAATCCACCCTCAACAGAGTGTTCAGCGGCCCGTACGGACGGTTCATCCTCCCGGGGGTGATCCTGCAGTCAGTCCTCATCGGCGGCGGGTATGCCACCGGCCGGGAAATCGTCGAGTTCGGCGCCCGATTCGGTGCGCTGGGCTGGGTGGCTGGAGTGGCCATCATCATCGGTTTCGGTCTGATGGCGTTCTTGATGTTCGAGATCGCGCGGCGTTTTCAGGTGTTCGACTACCGGCGCTTGCTGCGAACTCTCATCGGGCCGCTGTACTGGTTGTTCGACATCGTCTACATCCTGCTTGCGATCCTCATCATCGCGATTATGGCCGCCGCTACAGGTGAGATCGTGCAGCAGACCATGGGATTCAATTACTGGGTCGGCGTGGTGTTCATGGTGGTGGTGGTCGGCGTGCTGATCTACTTCGGCGAAGGCCTGATCGAACGGTTCAAGAGCGTGGGCACCACTGCGTTGTACGCCGGCTACATCCTGTTCGCCATCCTGGTGATCCGGCGCAACTGGGACCAGATCTTGGAGACCTTTCAAACCGCCGATCAATCGCTTTACCCCGACATCGGCTGGGCCGCGGTGCTGTGGTCGGGCGTCTTGTACGTCGGATACAACCTGGCGGTCTACCCGGCGGCCCTGTTCACCGCGCGCCGCCAGACCCGGCTGCGGCACACCCTGGTATCAGGCATCATCGCCGGCCTGTTGATGACCATCCCGTGGTTTCTCACCTACTTCGCACTGATGGGTTTCTACCCCCAGACCGAGGTCTTCGACGCCTCGGTGCCCTGGCTGGTGATGCTCGGACCCGAGGCACTTTGGGTCATCGTGCTCTTCGGGATCGTGGTGGGTTGGACGTTGATCGAAACCGCCACCGGGATGATCTACGCACTGGTGGCCCGGATGGACCAGAACCTAGTAGATGTGCACAAGGAGCCGATGAAACGCCGCACCAGCGGCTTGATCGCCGTCGGCACGTTGTTGTTGGCGCTGATCCTGGCCCAAGTAGGCATCATCGACCTGATCGCCGTGGGGTACACCGCAATGGCGTACGCGATGATCGCGGTGTTCGGCATCCCACTCCTCTTGCGCGGGGGATACCTCATCATTACGCGCAAGGGCCAGGCGTTCAGCACCGCGACCGACCCCACGGAGCGGCGCACCGACCCGGCGCAGTAACGATCACAAGACCGGCGGGGCGATCAGTGCCGTCCGCGCAGTTGGGGGCGCCGGTCCGGCCCGCCTCGGGTCGCCGCGAGCGCCCACAGGCCTCCATCATCGGGACCACGACCGATTCAAGAGGACCGGCGACGGACATGACCAGCATTTTCGCCCCCGGTGTGCCCCTGGTCGAACACGGGGTGCGCGGCATCGTGATCTTCCTGAGGCTGCTCATCCTGCTGCGCATCGTGGGGCAACGAGAATCGGGCGGCCTCGGCACGACCGATCTGCTGGTGGTGGTCTTGGTCGGACCCGGCCAGCGTCGGGCTCACCCTCAATGGTCTGTTCGTAATGTGCGGTCCAGTAGAGGTGCTCGACCTCGGCCGGCGACAAACCAAGAGCCGGGAAACCGCGAAAGCATGCGGTTTATAGCGATCAGAAGAGGTCAGAGGTGTCTAGCAGTGCGCGAGGTGGGACTCGAACCCACACGCCCGAAGGCACAGGAACCTAAATCCTGCGCGGCTGCCAATTACGCCACTCGCGCTCACCCCTAGCCTACGACGTCCGCGAGCTTGCGTTCGGTGCCCTGCGACGTCGGCGGCCAGGGAGTGCTCAGTCCACGCCGAGTTCTCGGCGCAACCGGGCCACGTGACCGGTGGCCTTGACGTTGTACTGGGCCAGGGACACCTCGCCGTCCGGCTGCACCACGACGGTGGAACGAATCACGCCGGTGTAGGTCCGTCCGTAGTTCTTCTTCTCGCCCCAGGCGCCGTAAGCCTCCAGCACCTCGTGCTCCGGGTCGGAGAGCAACGGAAAGGTGAGCGACTCGGCCTCGGCGAATTTCACGAGTTTGTCCACCGGGTCCGGAGAGACGCCGACGACGGTGTATCCCTGGGCCTGCAAAGCGGCGAGGTTATCGCGGAAGTCGCACGCCTGGGTGGTGCACCCCGGGGTGCTGGCGGCCGGATAGAAGTAGACGATCACGCCGCGCTCGGCGCCGGCCCGATGCTCGGCGAGGTTCCAGGACCCGCCATCGGCGGTGGGCAGGGTGAAGTCGGGTGCTTTATCACCGGGGGACAAACGGCTCATCGGTGCTCCATTTCGTCGGGGATTCCTCCGGACACCTTACGGACTTTCCCCGTCGCGCCGGGCGGTGTGGGCCTGCTCACCGTTGCCCGCCCTGGCTCGCCCCGGAAGCGCCGTGGCTGCTAGCATCTTGATCCGCTAGACATGCGCCTCTAGCTCAACGGTAGAGCAAGTGACTCTTAATCACTGGGTTCCGGGTTCGAATCCCGGGGGGCGTACTGAAACCCCGGGATCAAGCGGCTGCTGTCGTATCGGCGTTGGCGCGCGGCGGGCCGCTGACGGAACTCTTCGATCACCTGGATACGGCGCCGTCTGCCGTGCTTCCAGTCCTCGGGGCCCCAGCGTAGGCCGGGGACACGTGGTTCGCCCCCTGACCTTTCTTCCGTACCGAACCGCGCCGAATCCTGCATACCTCAGGGCTTCGCTGACGACGCTCAGATCGCACGTCCGCGGTGGCTTTTCCTACGATGGGGAACGCATGCGAACTCCCGAGACGATCGAAGGAGTGCCACATGAAGTACGACGAGTTCATCAGTCAGATCGGTGATCACGGCGGCCCCTCGGATCGAATACAGGCGGATGCCGTCAGCCGTACAGTCCTGACCGACCTCGGCAAACGCCTGCAACCGCACGAGGCAGAGGACCTAGCGTCTCAATTGCCCGAGGAACTCAAAGAATCGGTCACCGTACACACCGAGGCGCAGCAAACCACCGACGACGTGGATGAGTTCATCCGCCGGGTCAGTAAGAACCTCGGTGGCGGAGTCGAACCTGACCAAGCCCGCCGCTACATCCAAGGAGTGCTGCGAACCTTGCGCTCGGCGGTCTCCGAGGGCCAGATCAGGCACGTGCGATCGCAACTGCCGGCCGGGTACGGGCCCCTGTTCGAATAGGAGGATGCCCAGGGCTCGGTGGTCAGGTAACGCTCCCAGGTGTTTGCATTTCGTGACTGGGTGAAGCCTGTGGCTGCCGAGGTTCGTATCGGTGCCGCCCGGTGACCAGGTAACGCTCGATGGCCAGATGGGTGGGTCGACGGGAACTGGCCGCCGGGGCGGCCCGGCGGTGAATCAGCGACGGCGGCGTCTCAGCGACGGCGATGTCTCACCGTCCGGCGCGAGACCGTCCGGTGATCAGGCCCCAGATCGTCAACACGATGACGGCTCCGAGGATGGCCAAGAGCCAGGTGGAGATCGAGAAGAATTCATCGACGTCACCCACGCCGGTGGCAGTCCCGATCCAGCCACCCACGAGGGCGCCGAGCACGCCGATCACCAGACTCGCCAGCCATCCACCGGCGATGCGGTCCTTCATGATCGCTCGGGCGATCGCGCCCACGATCAATCCCAGGATGAGGAAAGCGATGATGCCCATGATGGCTCCTGTCGTCGAACAGCCGAGCACGGCAAGTGCTCTTTCGAATGCCATCGTGACAGCACCTCACC
>DATGSR010000250.1:0-2543 GCA_035302405.1 Beutenbergiaceae bacterium | reverse complement strand
GTCCCCGCGCCCACGTACCCGGCGCGGGCCAGGATCGCCTTGGATGATTCCTGCAGTTGGTGTTCCTGCTCGGCGCTCAGGAACGGTGCCGGGGCCTCTTCGATGAGTTTCTGGTGACGACGCTGCAACGTGCAGTCCCGGGTGGACAGCACCACCACCGTGCCGTGGGCGTCGGCCAGGCACTGGGTCTCCACGTGGCGGGGGCGTTCCAGGAACTGCTCCACGAAGCACTCCCGGCGCCCGAAGGCCGCCTGGGCCTCACGGACGGCGGCGTCGAATTGCTCGTTGATGTCCTCGCGGTTGCGCACTACCCGCAGCCCCCGTCCACCGCCGCCGTAGGCTGCCTTGATCGCGATCGGCAACCCGTGCTCGGCAACGAAATCGTGCACAGCGGCGGCATCGGCCACGGGCTCGGGGGTGCCGGCCACCAACGGGGCGCCGACGTCATGGGCAATGTGGCGGGCGGAGACCTTGTCTCCCAGCGCTTCGATGGCGGCCGGCGGGGGCCCGATCCAGGTGAGTCCGGCATCGATCACGGCCCGGGCGAACTCGGCGTTCTCGGCCAGGAAGCCGTACCCGGGGTGGATCGCGTCGGCGCCGCTGCGGCGGGCCACGTCCAAGATCTTGCCGATGTCCAGGTAGGTCTCCTGGGCGCGGGCCCCACCGAGGGCGAAAGCCTCGTCCACGAGTTGTACGTGCATCGCGTCCCGGTCGGGGTCGGCGTAGACGCCCACAGAGGCCAGGGAGGCGTCCCGGCAGGCCCGGGCGATGCGAACAGCGATCTCACCGCGGTTGGCGATCAGCACCTTGCGCAGGGGAGCGGCGTCGACCTGCGGCGCGGTGGGAATCGTCATGCAGTCTCCTCATGGTCACAGGTCGATCCTGGGCGGCGATGGCCCACGGTAGTACTCCGGCTGCAATGGATGAGAACTCCGGCGGGGTGTGTGGCCCAAGTTCGTCGCCGCGGGCAAGCCGCTGCGGCGCCGGTTGTGTGAAGTCTACAAACTCTCAGGGGCCCGAAACGCAAAGCGTCACGTTCGGTAGTTCGATATGTACAAGTTCAGCGGGTTGCTGGTCGCGACTGGGCAGCAAACTCATGGCGGTGCGGGGCTCTTCGCGGCTGACAGGCTCGCGGCCGGTGATCATGCCCACAAGTCGATCCAGCGACAGCCGACCTCGGTGAGCAATGCCCGCAGGGTCACCAAACTCAGGCCCACCACGGTGTGATGGTCACCCTCGATGCGGCGGACGAACGCGCCGCCGCGGCCGTCGATGGTGAACCCTCCGGCCACCGCGAGGGGCTCGCCGGTGGCTAGGTACGCCTCAAGTTCGACATCGGTGATGTCGGCGAAGGTAACGGTGGTGGAACTGACTGCCCCGGCGGCGACGGCTCCAGCGGCGACGGCTCCGGCGGAGAGGGGTTCGGTGCTGACCCTGTGATGTGCGGCGGCGGCAGCGGGACGGGCGGTTTGGGCAGTGCGGATCAGCCAATGGCCGGTGTGCAGCACCCCTGTTCGGCCGCGCATCCTGCGCCAGCGCTCCCGGGCCACGTCCGCGGTGCCCGGTTTGCCCAGGGTCTCACCGTCCAATTCCAATAGCGAGTCGCATCCCAGGATCAGATCGGCGGATGGCCCCGACTCGGCCACGTGCTCGGCCTTCGCGCGAGCCAACACAGCCACGGCCTCACGGGCCGGTGGTGGGTGCCCTCCGGCGTGGGACGCGGCCAGGACCGCGTCTTCGTCGATATCGGCCGGCTGGATGTGCGGCTGGACGCCGGCTGCGCGAAGGAGGCCCGCACGGGCGGGTGAGGCAGAGGCGAGGAGGAGGGACATCACCGGCATGAGCGTACTGGTGCACCTCGACTCGTAGCAGGGGCGGGAGTAGTAGCGTCGATGCTGGTGTGCATGAAGTGGGCGGTGTGATGCATCAGTCGCGAGCGGCCGCGATCGAGCGGCAAGGCAACAGGTTCATCCGGGCCGGCGTGTTGACGGTGCCAGTGGCGATCGTCGTCGTCACGTGGTTGATCTTCGAAGTGCTTTCACGGTCCGGAGCACCGGTGTGGATCTTGGGCATCGGGTGTGCGGTGGGAGGCCTGACCGTGCTCGGGGTGGGCGTGGGGCTCGTGCGTGCTTTGAGGCGGCGGGCGGCAGAACGGGTCCAAACCGAACTACGCGCCGAGGCCGCCGCGTGGGCTCGGGAGAACCAGTGGTCGGTAGCCAGTGGCTCGGCCGGCGCGAATGGCGGTGCCGTCGATGTCTCTCGCGAAGTGGGCGATCTCGCTAGCGGAATCGGCGACCAGTCCGGTGATGACGTGCCGTATCCGGAACATCTGCGTGCCCCGGCAGTGCAACCAGAGCGGTGCGTGCAACTTCTACGTGGCAATTGGGACGGTTGGCAGATTCGGGTGGAGTCCTGGCAAACGCGGGTGCACGAGCGCGAGGCTTCATGGTCGCTACGGCAGCCTCAACAACTCATCCGGTTGAGGTCCAGCGATGATCTGCCCGCCTTGGCCCTCTTCGATGAGCGCTCGTCCCGGTGGATGT
>DATGSR010000249.1:0-8208 GCA_035302405.1 Beutenbergiaceae bacterium | reverse complement strand
GGCGTGGAGCACGTCACTCTCGGCAGGGTATTAGACTCTCCTGCGTGGCACTACGAGGTGCCCCCGGGATGTGGCGCAGGTTGGTAGCGCGTCCGCTTTGGGAGCGGAAGGTCGCAGGTTCAAATCCTGTCATCCCGACCGGTTCGGCGCGGCAATTGCAGCGCCAGGGCCACCGCCGAGACCGTCGCGACGACGGTGATCGCGATCGGGAGCGAACTGAACGAACTCATCGCACCGATCGCCGGGCTCAACCCGATACCGAAGACCCGCATGGACAGGGCGATCCATGTCACACCACTGTGGGCGCGAAGACCAGGCACCTGGTCCGCGCGGGCGAACGCCAACGGCACCGTAACGGCACTGGCGAAACCGGCTAACGCGAGGCCTGCGACGGTCACGCCGGGCTGCGGCGCCCAGGCGGTGATGAGCAGACCGGCAACCATGCCCGACAGGCTCCAGATCAACGCGGGCCGCTGCCCCATTGCGTCCACGAACCGGTCCCCGAGCGCCCGGCCGACGAACTGAGCGGTGAGCAGTACGCTCAGCCCCACCCCGGCGGATGCCGCCGGCACGCCGCGTTCGGTGGCCAGCAGCACTGCCGACCAGTTGGTCCCGATGTCCTCCACCGACAACCCCGCCAGCGCCAGCACTCCCAGCGGTACCAGCAGCCGCACCGCCGTCCACCGCACCCGGGTGTGGTCCTCCTCCTTCTGCTTGGCCCCTGCTGGCCGGTCCGGCAGGAACGTACGCCCTGCCAGGACCATCGCTGCGACACACACCAGCCCCCACCCGGCCAGATGGGCGACTAGCGGAACACCGGCAGTAGCAGCAAGGGTCCCCACCAACCCGCCCAACGCCGCTCCCACGCTCCACCCGGCGTGCATGGAATTGAGCACCGACGAACCGCGAGCCGCCTGTACCCGTAGACCTTGGGCGTTCTGCGCCACATCCACGATGGCGTCGGCCCAGCCAGCCAGCACCAGTGCCGCGATTACCAACCACACCTGCGCGGATGCCACCCCGATGGCGGCGATGAGCAACCAGCCGGCGATCCAGGCCGTGCCGACGCTCGTGGTCACTCGGCTGCCCGCTCGGCGCAGCACCACCCCGGGCAGATTCAACGCCCCAGCGGCCCCCAGGGCGTAGCCGGCCACGAGCACTCCGAACAAGGCGTCGCTGATGCCCAGAGCGTCCTTCACCTCGGCGTATCGAGCCATCAACGTCGCTGGCAAAGCGCCGTTCGTGGCGAACGCGATGGTGGTCCCGATGCGGGCCCGGCGAACAACTGAGGGCACGATCCCACAGCCTGACACCACCGGTGGCAACGCGCCAACCACGCGCCGCGCTGGTGCACTCGCGTGACCCGGCCGGCCCGCCCGCTGCCTACGTCCGGCCCAAGGCGGGCCTTGCCAACCACCATCGTCAGGCTTTGCCCACCAACGTCCCGGCCTTGCCCACCAACGTCCGACGACCGGCCTTGTGCGCCATCGACCGCCGGCCTCGGTCCTCGCGGGCGGTGCGAGTGCACTAGCCTCATAGGCCGTGACTGACGCAACGAGTTTCGGCAAAGCTGCTGACCTGTACCACCGGGGCCGGCCCGACTACCCGCCCGAGGCGGTCGAGTGGCTGCTGCCGGCCGAGGCGCGCGTCGTCGCCGACGTGGGCGCCGGCACCGGCAAACTCACTGCGGCGATCGCCGGCACCGGCCGCCAGGTGATCGCCGTCGACCCCGATGAGGCGATGTTGCGGGCGCTCGCGGAACAGTATGAGGGCGTCGAACTGCTGCCCAACTCCGGCGACGGTAACGGCCCCCACGCCAACACCGGTGAGCATCCGGGCACCGGTCCGGGACACAACGCCGATCACCACCACAACTTCGGCCGCCAACGGGATCTCGAGCGCCGGCCCGCGATCACCGCTCTGGTGGGCACCGCCGAACGCCTTCCGTTGGCGGACCGATCGGTGGATGCCGTCACCTTCGCCCAGGCGTGGCACTGGGCGGACCCGGATGTCGCCAGCCAGGAGGCAGCCCGGGTACTGCGACCCGGGGGAGTGCTCGGTCTGGTGTGGAACATCCGGGACACCAACGTCCCCTGGGTGGCGCGGTTCAACGCCATCGTGCACCACAGCGCCGCCGAGCGGATGATCGACGCCGACCAGGTACGCATCGGCCCGCCGCTGACCGAAGTAGAACGGCACACGATCGCCTGGACCTACCGCTTGGACGCCGACACCCTGGTGCACCTGGCCGCCTCCCGCTCGGCGGTCATCGCCCTGGCCGATGCCCAGCGCGCGGAGGTGCTCGATGAGGTACGCGCGCTGGCCGATGAGCAAGCCGACGACGACGGCGCGGTGCACCTGCCGTACCGCACCCACCTGTACCGGGCGGTGCTTCGCCAGGACGCCCACCACGGTGGGCAGCCCCGCGCGGGCGGGTGAGCCACGTCGTCGTACGCCTCCGGCTGCGCGGCACTGATCCATGCCGGGTAGGATGGGCCTGCTGCGCGTGTTGGTGTGCCCTGGCATGCCCAAGCGGTGCGCGCGCCCTTTTCCACGCGCAGGAAGGGGGCCGAGAGCACTCGCACCGGGCCAATCACGACGTCAGCCACCGACCCGGGCCCCGATCCCTATCTGACATGGAGCCAATGAAGTGAAGAGCGCAGTCGAGAACATCGACCAGACCCGCGTGAAGCTGACCGTGGAGGTCCCGCTCAGCGAACTGCAACCCAGCATGGACCGTGCCTACAAGGCCGTGGCCGACCAGGTGAACATCCCCGGCTTCCGCAGGGGCAAGGTCCCGCCCCGGATCATCGACCAGCGCGTGGGTAAGGCCGTGGTGGTGGAGCAGGCGGTCAACGAGGCCCTGCCGGAGTTGTACCGCGAGGCGGTGGTGGGAGAAGACCTCAAGCCGATCGGCCAGCCGTCGGTGGAGGTCACCGCGCTACCGGGCCTGGGCGGGGATTCCGACGACCTGGTGTTCACCGCCGAGGTCGAAGTGCGCCCCGAGATCACCTTGCCGGACCTGTCGGAGATCACCCTCACCGTCGATGACGTGGAGGTCACCGACGAGGACGTGGAGGAGGAACTCAACAAGCTCCGGGAGCGTTACGCCACCCTGGTGGGGGTGGAGCGTCCCGCGCAGGACGGTGACTACGTCACGTTGGACTTGACCGCCACCATCGACGGTGAAGAGGTGGACACCGTCTCCGGGGTCTCCTACCAGATCGGCTCGGGCAACATGCTCGAAGGGCTCGATGAGGCGCTGACCGGGTTGTCCGCCGAGGAAACCACCACGTTCACCTCTGCCCTGGTGGGCGGGGAACGTGCCGGTGAGGAGGCGGAGATCACCGTCACCGCCAACGTCATCAAGGAACAGGAACTGCCCGAGGTCGACGACGACTTCGCCCAGATGGCCTCCGAACACGACACGGTGGAGGAACTGCGGGAGTCCCTGCGCACCCAAGCGGTGGAGAACAAGAGGAACCAGCAGGCCATCCAGGCTCGAGACAAGTTGATCGAGCACCTGCAGGAAGCCACCGACTTCCCCACGCCGACCGGTGCGGTGGAGGAAGAGGTCACCCGCCACCTGGCCGCCGAGGGCCGGGAGGACGATGAGGAGCACGGCGAGGAAGTTCGGGTGGAGACCACCGAGGTGCTGCGCCGCCAACTGCTGTTGGACGTGCTCTCCGAGCAGGTCGACGTCCAGGTCGGGCAACAAGAGGTGCTGGAGTTCATGCTGAACACCGCCCGGCAGTACCAGATGGACCCCAACGAACTCATCCAGAACGCTGCCGAGAACGGGCAGATGCCGGCGTTCATCTCCGAGGTGACCCGGAACAAGTCCGTAGCCGTGGCACTGCGCCAGGTGAAGGTGGTGGACACCTCCGGCGAAGAGGTGGACCTGAGCGAGTTCATCGGCTCCGATGAGGAGGACGCCCAGATGGCCGCGGCCGCGCAGGCGGCTGCCGAAGGCGCCCAGGGCGAGGCGGCCCAATCGGCCACCGAACTGGTGGACGTGGACGTCGAGAGCACCGAGGGTGCCGCTGCCGAGGAGTCGGCCGGAGGCGGCGAGGATGATGCCGCCGAGGGTGAGGAGCCGGCCGGGGACGACGAAGAGGCCTCGGAGCCCGCCGAGAAGTAGCCGGACGCCCGGCCACGGCCGGCCGAAGTGCCGGCAACCACCCGCGCGTGCGCTGACAGCGAAATGTGCCGCGCGACAGGTGCGCCGACAGCGAAACCAGCCGGCTGGGGACCCGTGCGGGGGCGTCCCGGCGCTAGTGTCGAGAACCAGAAAGTCATCGCCCGATCGATCAGGAGCAGATACGTGAGCGAGATGCCCCAGGCTGACATGCCGCAGGCCCAAACGGACACCAAGAACTTCGCCCTCGGCGACCACATCTACAACCGCCTGCTCTCCGAGCGCATCATCTGGCTCGGTTCGGAGGTGCGGGATGAGAACGCCAACCAGATCTGCGCCCAGATGATGTTGCTGGCCGCCGAGGACCCCGATGAGGACATCTGGTTGTACATCAACTCCCCGGGCGGCTCGGTCACCGCCGGGATGGCCATCTACGACACCATGCAGTTCGTCAAGCCCGACATTGCCACCGTGGCGATGGGGATGGCTGCCTCGATGGGGCAATTCCTGCTCTCCTCGGGCACCAAGGGGAAGCGGTTCGCCACACCGCACGCGCGGGTCATGATGCACCAGCCCTCCGGCGGGATCGGTGGAACCGCCACCGACATCAAGATCCACGCCGAGTTGATCCTGCACATGAAGCAGACGATGGCGGAACTGACCGCCGAGCAAACCGGCAAGACCGTCGAGCAGATCAACCGCGACGCCGACCGGGACCGGTGGTTCACCGCCGATGAGGCATTGGAATACGGCTTCATCGATGAGGTGGTCACCACCGCGAAGTCGGTCGGAACCCGCTCGGCGAAGAAGTGACCAGGCCCCCACGACCAGGAGTTGCACACGTGAACACCCCCCGCATCCAGGGCTTTGGTGGTCAGGCCGCCAGCCCTTCCTCCCGCTATGTGCTGCCCCAGTTCGAGGAGCGCACCGCCTACGGCTTCAAACGCCAGGACCCCTACACCAAACTCTTCGAGGACCGCATCATCTTCCTCGGGGTTCAGGTCGATGATGCCTCCGCCGATGACGTGATGGCGCAGTTGCTGGTCCTGGAGGCGCAGGACCCCGACGGCGACATCATCATCTACATCAACTCACCGGGCGGATCCTTCACCGCCATGACCGCCATCTACGACACCATGCAGTACATCAAGCCGCAGGTGCAGACGGTGGTCCTGGGTCAAGCGGCCTCGGCCGCCGCGGTGCTGCTTGCCGCGGGCACCCCGGGGAAGCGCCTGGCGCTGCCCAACGCCCGCGTGCTGATCCACCAGCCGGCGATGGAAGGCGGATACGCCCAGGCCTCGGACATCGAGATCCACGCCAACGAGATGCTGCGGATGCGCGAGTGGCTCGAGGACACCCTGGCGAAGCACTCCAACACTCCCAAGGAGCAGATCACCAAGGACATCGAGCGGGACAAGATCCTTTCGGCCCACGAGGCCCTCGAGTACGGCTTGGTGGACCAGGTTCTGGAGAGCCGGAAATCCCCGGTTCCCGAACTTCCCACCGGTGAGGGCAACTGAGACCGAGCACCATCCGGTCGATGACCGAACAGCGCCCTGCCGCCACCCGGCGACAGGGCGCTGTGTTCTTTCCCAGTCCGGTGACTTCATCCCCGGGCCGGCGGCCACGGGCGTGCGGATCCGACCGCTGGCAGTGCCGTTGCCGCCTCGACACGCGGCAGGATTGGGCGGGACGAGGGCACGCACACGTCGTATGGTGCAGACGGTGCCGGTCCAGTCGATGCGTGAGCGCAATGTCGGATCGGCGGATTAGAATCGAAGGCACGCACGATCCGAACCAGCATGCGGCGTCCGCGGCAACTGCAGGAAGGTGACATTCATGGCACGAGTCGGAGAGGGGGCTGACCTGCTCAAGTGCTCCTTCTGCGGGAAGAGCCAGAAGCAGGTGGTCAAACTCATCGCGGGCCCCGGGGTGTACATCTGTGACGAGTGCATCGACCTGTGCAATGAGATCATCGAGGAAGAACTCGCCGACGCCGGCGAGACCGGCCTTGTGGACCTGCCCAAGCCGCGGGAGATCTACGGGTTCCTCGACGAGTACATCGTTGGACAGGACAGTGCGAAGAAGGCCCTGGCAGTGGCGGTGTACAACCACTACAAGCGGGTGCAGTCGGGCGAGAGTGCCGGCGAAGACGACGCGGTGGAGTTGACGAAGTCAAACATCCTCATGGTGGGGCCCACCGGAAGCGGGAAGACCGAACTGGCCCGAACCCTGGCGAAGATGCTCAACGTGCCGTTCGCCATCGCCGACGCCACCGCGCTGACCGAAGCGGGATACGTCGGTGAGGATGTGGAGAACATCCTCCTGAAACTGATCCAAGCGGCCGACTACGACGTGAAGAAGGCCGAGACGGGGATCATCTACATCGACGAGATCGACAAGATCGCCCGTAAGTCGGAGAACCCTTCCATCACCCGGGACGTCTCCGGTGAGGGTGTGCAACAGGCACTGTTGAAGATCCTCGAGGGGACCCAGGCGTCGGTGCCTCCGCAGGGCGGTCGCAAGCACCCGCACCAGGAGTTCCTCACGATCGACACCACCAACGTGCTGTTCATCGTGGCCGGGGCGTTCGCCGGTCTTGATGAGATCATCTCCTCCCGCTCGGGCAAGGCCGGGATCGGCTTCGGCTCGCCGTTGAAGAGCGCGGATACCCAGGGCGTGGTTGAGGACGTCATGCCCGAGGACTTGCTGAAGTACGGGTTGATCCCCGAGTTCATCGGGCGCCTGCCGGTGATCGCGACGGTCAGCCCGCTGGACGTCGCAGCGTTGAAGCAGATCATCACCGAGCCTCGCAATGCGCTGGTGAAGCAGTACGAGCGCATCTTCGAACTGGACGGGGTGGAACTGGAGTTCACCGATGACGCGATCGAAGCGGTCGCGGAGCAGGCTGAACTGCGGGGCACCGGTGCCCGGGCGCTGCGCGCGATCATGGAGGAAGTCCTCCAGCCGGTGATGTTCGATATCCCCTCCCGTGAAGACGTGGCCCGGGTCGTGGTGACCCGCGAGGTAGTGCTGGAGAACGTCAACCCCACCTTGGTGCCCCGTGACCGGGCGGCCGAGGAGCCGCAGGAGAAGAGCGCCTGAGTTCGCCCGAAAGCGCGCGGGATTGCCGAACCCTGCTCGTTCGGACTGAACGGGCAGCGGCGCCTAGGCGGCTCACGCAAGTGGGTCGGTGATCCCGCCCGGGGAGTCGTCCTGTTTATCCCAGCCGGCAAGGTTGGCTCCGGCCTCGTAGGCGCTGCCATAGAAATCGATCACCGCGGCTGTTGGGTCCGGAAGCATGCGCACGTCCTCGTAGCCCACGATTGCCAGGTGCCCACGGCCGCTGGGATGCCAGTACGCGACCGGGGCCGCAATGGCCACTCGGTGAGCCCGTCAGGTTCAGGTGCGACGTAGGGGCTCGGGAAAGCCGGGATCGCCGAACCAGAACCCGAAACTCATCAACTCGCGTGAGTACGCTTCCCGGGTCACGGCGTCGGTGCTCGTCGTCTGGGGCACGACCCTGTCGGAGAAGCGGGTCATGGCCAGGTCGAAGGAGTGCCAGAACACGTGCACCGGGCTGACTTTGCCCGACCACTCAGCGGCGAAAGTCTCCAGTATCAGATTGGTCTGGCTCAGCACCCGCCAAGCGAGGTTCATCGCCACCGGATCATAAGAGTCGTGGTCGGTGTCGGCGCCGAAGGCTGTGTGCACCTTGCCACCTCCTGACTGGATCTGCGGCAGAGACGGTGTGATAGTGGAACGGACCTCGCGTCCACGCCCCACTGGCCTGATGGAAGGTGCCAAGCAATGCGGCCCGGTATCGACGTCACCGTTCCTCCCAGCGGCACGGGGTGTGCTACATGCCTGGATGAGGGCGGATGGTGGGTGCATCTGCGCCGCTGCGCCCAGTGCGGGCAGATCGGGTGCTGCGACAGTTCACCCAGCCGTCATGCGACCGCCCACTACGAATCCACCGGGCATCGGTACGTGCGCAGTTTCGAGCCGGGGGAGTCCTGGTATTGGGACTACGAGTCGCAGTTGTTGACGACCGGCCCCGACTTGGCGCC
>DATGSR010000248.1:0-7784 GCA_035302405.1 Beutenbergiaceae bacterium | reverse complement strand
GTCGGTGTGGCCCTGACCGGGTCGCGTGTCGTGGCCGACGGCGTGGGGCGGGACGGGTGGCCGCGCGGAAGGCCCGGTGGCGGGCCGGCGGTGGGGCTGGGGCCCATCGTTCTCCCGTGTATCCACAGCACGACCCCAGATTGCCGAGACATCCACATTCCCGAAACCCATTAGAACGGATGTCCGAGGTCGTGTGTACGTTGGAGTTATGTCGATTTCCACCACCGACCCAGTGGCCTTGGCGCCGGGCTCTTTGGAGCACGTGCGCGGGGTGCTGGACCGCCTTGGGGCGGGGGAGTGGTGGCGCGCGGGCGAGGCCGACTTGGTCGAGGTGCTCGGCGCGGTAGGTCGCATCCGCCAGGAACTTGTGCGGGTCGAAGTGCATGCGACGGCGGAAGTGCTCAAGCGCGGTATGCCTAAAGAGCGCGGGATGAGTCCGGTGGACTACCTGACGGCGGCCCAAGCGCAGCGGGCCACCGCTCCACCGGTCGGTCACGCTCTCACGATCGTGCGCCTCGCCGAAGCGGTGCAGCGACTGACCGCGGCCGCTGGGTTGGGGACAGGACCGGATGGCCACAGCCCAGGCGAAGAGACCGCCGCTGAGGCACTGGCCGACGGCGCCATTGAAGCGGGGGCCGACGGCTCCGGGGAGGGTCGGCGCAACTCTGGCGAGTGCACCGGCAGCGAACCGCTTCGCAGCACCTTGGCCGCCTTCGATGCCGGGCTGATGGGCCCGTCCAAGGCGGCTGCGATTGTGCGGTTCCACAACGAGGTTGCGCGCCACTCGCCCGAGGAGGCGCTCGCCTCGGCGATGGGCACGATCAACGACGGAGCGAGTGACAGATTCAGGAAGCGCGGTCGGCGGCTCGACCCGCTGGGCGTTGAAGAGGATCCGGAGTCGCTCATGCGTGAGGGCGGTTGGACCGACCGCGAACTTCGGATGGTCCTCAACCAGTCGCGCAAGATCATCAAGCCTGAAAAGGACCTGCAGGACGACGAGCGGCGTGCCAGGGCGTTCCGTTCACTGCACTCTGCGCGCGTCGGTGAGGACCTGACCGAGTACCGGCTGCTCGTCGACGACGAGGGCGCAGCGGTGATCGACGCGGCACTCGCGGCGATGTCGGCTCCCGAGAAGGATGAGGACGGCAACGCGGATCCGCGCAGCGCTCCGCAACGAAAGGCCGATGCCCTGCTCGCCGTGGTGCGTCGCGGGGTGAGCGCACCGGAAGGGACGCCGCAGACGGCGAAAGCGCAGGTGGTCATCACCATGCGGTACTCCACGCTTCTGGGTTCCATGCCCGGCGCCGGCGTCACCATGACCGGCCAGGTGCTGTCTCCGCAGACCGTACGTCGCATTGCCTGCGACGCCGGGATCGTTCCCGCGGTACTCGGTACCAAGGGCGAGATCTTGGAGATGGGACGGGAGAAGCGTCTGTTCACGGCCGGACAACATCGAGCGTTATGGCATCGCGACAAGAAGTGCACCTTCCCCGGTTGCACGATCCCGCCGCAGTGGTGCGACGCCCATCACGTGCAGCATTGGGTCGACGGCGGGCCGACCGACCTGAGCAACGCCGCTCTGCTGTGTCAGCGCCACCACACCTTTGTCCACTCCCAGGAACTGACCGCGACGGTCACGGCCACCGGTGTCACCTGGCATACCTGGCACACCTGACTTTCCCGCCCCAAACCCGGCCGGATCTGGCCGGGTCACAGGCATGCCCGAAACCCCTAGAGCGAAGCCAGAGACGCAGGCGGTGTGAAGGCGGGCACATGATACGAGGGCAGGCAGTTGATGCGAGGACGCTCGCCCGGTGTCGAAGGGGCGCGGCCGGTGCAGAGGCGCGTAGCCGGTACAACAGCACGAAGCCCGTGCGAGGGCGCGCGGCCGGTGCGAGGGCGCGAAGTCGGTGCAACGGCGCGTAGCCGGTGCGAAAGCGGAAGCGGACCAGGGCTGGCCGGTCGCGCGCTGAACGGGAAGGATAGTCGGGGAACCACGCGGTGGCTCCTAACGTGTACGACCACAACGATGCCTGGTACCTATCGACTCGGCGGTGATCCGATTGAGTGAGCACACCGACCTGCTCGTGATCGGTGGGGGCATGGCTGGGCTAACGGCGGCTCGTACCGCCGCAGCCGGGGGGCTTCAGGTCGCCGTTCTGGAGGCGGCAGCGGAATGGGGCGGGATGGTGGGCGCCCACGAAGTTGACGGGCTGGACCTGGACTCCGGTGCGGAGAGCTTCGCGACGGCCGGCGGGATGGTTGCCGACCTCGCCGACCAGATCGGCCTCGGCGGCGAGGTTGTGAACCCCCGCTCGATGCCCGCGCTGGTGCACCACGAGGGGAGCACGTACTCCCTTCCCGCCGCGCACGTGCTGGGTGCGCCCACTGACCTCGATGCCCCCGAACTCGACGCAGCCCTTGGAGTCGAAGGCTTGCGCCAAGCCCAGCAGGACGAGCACCTGCCGCCCTCCGCTGGGTCCGACGAACGCTCACTGGCCGGCTTCATCCGCGCACGGATGGGCCAGCAGGTTCTCGACCGACTGGTGCGACCCGTGGTGCGCATCGTCCACTCGGTGGAGCCGGAGGACTTGCACACCGACGCGCTCCTCGAAGATTTGCCGGGCCGGGTAGCGGCCGCAGGATCCCTGTCCGCCGCGCTGCGATCGACCGGATCTCGTGCCTCGGCGGGAAACGCCACGCAGGGGCTCAACGGTGGCGTGCACCGACTGGTACGAGCACTGACTGCGGAATTGGAGCGCCACGATGTCAGTTTGCGCTCGGGTACCCCGGTGCGATCGCTCGAGCGGGAGGGCGGGCGTTGGTGCG
Organism: Beutenbergiaceae bacterium; assembly: GCA_035302405.1. Lineage (GTDB taxonomy): Bacteria > Actinomycetota > Actinomycetes > Actinomycetales > Beutenbergiaceae > CALKWS01. The sequence continues at coordinate 4,955 of DATGSR010000248.1, read as the reverse complement.
TGACCTCCCGTACCGGGGAGGTCTGGTGGGCCGATCAAGTACTGCTTGCCTGCCCGCCGCACGAATGGGCTTTCGTGGAGCCATCGGCGGCGCCGGGGTTGGCGAACTTGGCTGATGATTGGCCGGCGCCGTCGACAGTCGACCTGGTCACGCTCGTGCTGGACGCCACCAGGCTGGCAAGTCATCGCCGCGGCGGTGTCCTGGTGACCGAACCGGGCACGGGGGCGAAGGCTCTGACCTATGCCACGGCCAAGTGGGAGTGGTTGGCGCAGGCCGCCGGACCAGAACGCGAAGTGCTCCGATTGGCCTATCCGGCAGGGTCTCACGCGCCGGCGGACATCGGTCAGGTTCTGCTTGACGCATCCCGGCTACTGCAGGTCCAAATCCCCAAGACGGCGCTGCGCGCTCATCGGCGGATCCGCATGACGTTGCTGCGCCCGTCGCAGGCTTCGGGTATGGCCGCCCGGGTGCGCGAAATGCGCCAGGCGGTCGCAGCCCTGGACGGCGTGGAGGTGGCCGGTGCCTGGATCGCCGGCACCGGGTTGGCCGCGGTGATTCCCGATGCGCAAGGCGCTGCGGGCCGGCTGGTAAGCAACTCGCGTTAGCCAGGGTGCGGCTCATCGCAGCGCGTCGAGGCAACCTCGGACCGGGCGCATGGGTATGCCTCGACCCGGCCCCTGCTGTTCAAACTGGGTTCCTCTGGTTGGTATGGGGCCGTACTGTTCCGGCTGGGCTCGTCTGGTTCGTACTGTTCCGGCTGGGCTCGTCCGGTTCGTACTGTTCCGGCTGGGCTCATCCGGTTCCTACTTGGGCCCTACTGCTTGGCCTGCGGGCTTCGCCGATCGTGTGGCACCGCGCCGGCCGCGCCCGCGGGAGGTAACGGGCCCGGCGGTTGGTGCTCCGGAGGAGTGATCATCCTGCGGATGAGGCGCTCCAACGGCCCCTGGCCCAGCGTGAGCCGCCACACCAGGGCGAAGGCCAGGCTGCCCGCGGTCAACCAGATCAACGGCCCGTTCGACACCCGATTCCACACCACATCGGTACCAAGGATGGCGATGTAGACGATGTGCAGGGAGTAAATCGTCAGCGACATCGCACCCACCGCATTCACCGGGGCGGCCAACACCCGCAGCGGACTGAGCCGCATCGCCAACAGGCACAGTCCCAGCAGCGCGACTCCGAACGCTGCATTGCCGACCATCTCCGGAGTGGTGTTCGCGTGCGGTTCGATGCTGACCAGGTCGAAGGCCAGGTTGCCCTCACCGCCCTCGACGGCGCTCTGCGCCCACACTCCGGCGCCGTAGGCGGCAGCGGCCACCACGGCCCCGACGCCCAGCAGCATCGCTGCGGTGCGCGCGGAACGCAGGTCCATCTTCCCAACCGCGACGCCCACCAGGATGTACGCCAGCCATGTGATGACGGGGTAGTACCCGGTCCATACCTCGGCGAGGCCGGGCAGCAAAGCAAGTTCCCCCGCGGGCCCCGCGTCATCGAAGACGGCGTGCCGAGACAGGATCAAGAACTGCGGACCGAGCAAGAACACCACCCCGGCGGTAGCGAGCACCGCCCCGGCCCGCATGCGCAAGAACGGGATCGCCAGCAGGAACAACACCGCGTACGACGGCAGGATCACCGCCACGGGCGTGCCCAGGAACGTCAGCACGTAGCCCAGGGCGTACAGGATGAGGGCCCTGCGCACGATGCGGCCGCGTTGCACGGCGAACTGGGCCGGGTCGCCCTGGGCACGTCGGGTCATAAACACCAGGCCGATGCCTGCAAGGAGCGCGAACAGGGCCGAGGGCCGCCCGTCGGCGAGGAAGAACCACCCGGTCGGGGACCAGAAGTCCGTGTGCTGCTGCATCCCCAGGTGCGCGATGAACATGCCCAGAACCGCTAGGCCGCGGGCAGTGTCCACCCCTATGACGCGCGCTGGTGTGGTGGTCTGCACCCGTTAACGGTACCGACAGTCCTCGACCTGGTCGCGCGGCAAGACACCTCCCCAAGTGCGTGGCGACGACGTAAGTCACGCCTGTCGTGAGGGCTATTCGGCGGGCACCGCACCCGGCAGCGCGGCCACCCCCGCGCCACTAGGGTGATCCCTATGCAGATCGCACGGTTCGCCCATGGTGATGACCCCAGGTACGCAGTGGTGGACGACGGTGACCTGGTGGTGTTGTCCGGAGATCCGCTGTATACACCGATCGATCCCACCGGCGAACGCGTTCCGATGGACTCGGTGCGGTTGCTCGCCCCGGTGATCCCGCGGTCGAAAGTGGTCGCGATCGGACGCAATTATGCAGACCACGCGGCCGAACTTGGCAACGAGGTGCCGGAGCGGCCCTTGGTATTCCTCAAACCGAACACCGCCGTCGTCGGCCCCGATGACCCCATCCTGCTGCCGGACTACTCCCAGGACGTGCAGCACGAGGCGGAACTCGCCGTCGTCATCTCCCGCATCTGCAAGGACGTCCCTGCTGAACGCGCCCAGGATGTGATCTTCGGGTACACCGCCGCCAATGACGTCACCGCCCGCGACGTGCAGAAGGAAGACAAGACCTGGACCCGCGGGAAGACCTTCGACACGTCCTGCCCGCTGGGACCGGTCATCGCGATGGACCTGGACGTCTCGGACCTGCGGGTGCAAGCCCGTGTGGACGGGGAAGTGCGCCAGGACGGGTCGACCGCGCAGATGGTTCACTCCGTACCCGAACTGATCGCCTATGCCTCGTCCTTGTTCACGCTGCTGCCCGGCGACGTGCTGCTCACCGGCACGCCCGCAGGCGTGGGGCGGATCGAGGCAGGGCAGCGGGTGGAGGTGGAGATCGAGGGCATCGGTACCTTGGGTAATCCCGTGATGCGCCGCTGAGGACTGCCGGCTGATGCGCCGCTGAACCCAACGCGGTGATGCATTGCTGGGGAAGTCCCGGTGATGCCCGACAGCCAGTTGCCTCCCTGGCGATGAGGCGCTGAGGGCTCCTCGGTGGAGCCTCGGCGACCATTTGCCTCCCGGGCGATGAGTCGCTAGGCGCTCCTCGGTGGAGCCTCGGCAACCATTTGCCTCCCGGGCGATGCGCCGGCAAGGACGTGGCGCGTGGTCGGCGGCACCAACACCCCGACGCAATGGCAGCGACTGTGCGCGGTTAGTCCTCTGCGGGTTCCTCCGCGGCGATCTCACCCGCCGGCCTGTCCGCACCAGAACTCATCACCGTGCCGGCGCTGATGTCCACGGGCACCGAAGCATCACCCTGACCGTCGAACCGCGGCAGTTCGGTCTCGCCCGGGTCGTCATAACCGGCGCTGAGCAGGGTCGCCGTCGCCCACCCACGGGTTAACAGGTCGTGGTCCGATCCCGGTTCCTCCCGCGCGGTGACACCGGAGTAGGTCAACATCACGTAGTCCTTGCCCTTCTCCCGCACCCGCGCCTGGACCGCACCGAAACTAGCCAGATGTGCCGGACGCAGTCCCCGCAGCGTGCGGGCGGGGATGTCGGGCACGTTGATGTTGAGCACTCGCTCGTCGATTGGCTGGTCCCGCAGCCACCGGAACGCGTGCTCGGTGACCAACTGGGCGGTGTCCCAGTGCTGCGGATCGGCTGAAGCGATGGAAACCGCCAAGGCGTTGATGCCCTGCATGGCCGCCGACAACGCTGCACCCACGGTCCCGGAGTGCAGCGTGGCGCGTCCGGTGTTGGCTCCCAGGTTGACACCGGAAAGTACGAAGTCCGGCGGTTCGCCGAACGCGCCGTGGGCGGCCACGAAGGTAATCAACGCCGGAGCCGCCTTGACCCCGAAGGCTTCGACGTCGTCGGGCAGATCAGGGGGACGCTTGTCCACCAGGGCCAGGCGGCCATCGACCTCTTGTGCGCTCAGGGAGGCGCTGGCACCGGAGTACTGCCGGTGCGGGGCAGCGACAACCACCTCCGCACCCGCGTCCCGCGCTACGCGTGCGAGCACGGTTAGCCCGCGGGATTGGATGCCGTCGTCGTTGGTGATGAGCACCCGCATGGTCAGTTCTTCGCTCCTTCCGAGTGTTCGCGGCCGGCCTTGGTCACAGGCTCGCCGGCCGCTGGGCCCTGGTTGGTGGCCGTGCCCTCGTCTGTTTCAGCGTGCTGATCCGATTCGCTGGACCGGCGTGCGGGATCCGCTGTCTGCCCGCCGACGTCCTCGATGCGAATCTGATTGGCGAACCGCTCGATCTGCTCCCGGTGACCGGTACCCAAGCCTCGGCGGGTGACGTTCAGCGCGCCGGCCGCGGCGCCCAACTGCGCCGCCTGCGCAATCGTCGCACCACGCCCGAGAGCCACTGCCACCCCGGCGGTCATCGAGTCACCTGCCCCGCGGTGGTCCAGAGGCGTCACCACAGGGCCCACCAGCAAATGCGCCGCGTCCTCGGTGAGCAGCAAAGTCGGCTCCCCGCCCCGGGAGATGAGCATGGCCCCCACCCCGTTTCCGACCAACTCCTGGCCGGCATCCTGCAATGCATCGAGGGAGCCGTCGGCCGCCCAGCCGTTGTCGATGAGTTCCTCATGGCTCATCTTCAGCACCGTCGGCCCCTCGGCGGCAGCGGCTTTGGCGATCGCGCCGGACAGGTCCGCCACGATCGTCTTCTCCGCGCTGCGCAGGTCCCGTACCAACCGCGCGAAGAAACTCGGCGGCAGGACGCGCTCCGGCTCGGCACCGGTGATCACGACGACGTCGCTTTCCAACGCTTCCACCAGCACCGTGCCGTAGAGGTCGTCCAACTCATGGCGGGTCAGCGGCTCGGGGACCATGTGCGCGAGGGTGGTGCGGTCTCCGCTGCGTCGATCCTGAACGTAGGCACCGTTGCCGGCGTTGTAGGAGACCGTGCGCAGATTGAAGCGCTCCTCGGTGAGCATGCGCGCCAGCACGTCGCCCACCTCACCGCCGAACGGACCGCACACGGTCACATCGGCACCCAGCGAATCCGCCATCCCA
>DATGSR010000247.1:0-5554 GCA_035302405.1 Beutenbergiaceae bacterium | reverse complement strand
TGGTAGCCGGCCAGGGGCACCTCGCTGGTGCCGACCAAGTACAGGTCGTCGGTGGGCAGGTGGTAGACCTCTGCGGCGTGGGCGCCGAGGAACCCGGTGCCGTCCATCACCTTGGGAGTGACCAGGGTGGGCGTGATCATCGGGGTGAACCCAGCCGAGATGGCCTTGTCCATCGCGGCGTTGAGGATCGCCAGTTCCAACCGGGCGCCAACCCCGGTGAGGAAGTAGAACCGGGCGCCGGAGACCTTCGCGCCGCGTTCGGTGTCGATTGCACCGAGGATGTCGCCCAGTTCCTTGTGGTCCCTGGGCGCGAACCCCTCGGCGTCGAAGTCCCGGGGTGTGCCGTGGGTGGACAGCACCGCGTAGTCCTCTTCGCCGCCGGCGGGCACATCGGGGTGGACGATGTTGCCGAACTCCGACAGGAGTGCCTTCAACTCCTCCGCGGCCTGGTCCGCGGCGGCCCCGGCGGCCTTGACCTCCTCGGCCATCTGCTTGGCGCGCTCGAGCACCTGGGGTCGCTCCTCAGGTGAGGCCTTGCCGATGCTGCGGGACAGCGCTTTGTGTTCCGCGCGCATGGACTCGAACGCGGTCAGGGTGGCCCGGCGGTGTTCATCGGCGGCAAGCACCCGGTCGACCAGGGCCGGATCGGCCTGCCGGGCTTGCTGGCTCGCGCGGGCGGTCTGCGGGTCTTCGCGCAACTGTTTGAGGTCGATCACCCGGTCCAGCCTATCGTTGCCGGGCGTCCGCCGACGACGTGCGCCGCCCGGTGCTGTCAGCCCCGATCGACAACTGTCAGTCCCTCCATCGATCAGTCCGCAAGGCCGCCGTCCCAGCACACGATCGCCGTGCAGGTGATCGGTCGGCGGGTGCCCCGACCGTGCGCGGACGCCGGACCCGAGACGTCCGGTAGGTGCCGTGAGTGGCTGCGGGCGCTAGTTTGAGGCGTTATGACGTGGGAGCAGTGGGTCAGCATCATCGCCTTGGTGCTCGCCCTGGCGGCAGTGATCGTCGGAATGCTGGTGCTGCGGTGGATCCGCATCCGCGGCGCCAGGGTGCCCGCGCTCGCCGAGGTGGAGCGACTGCGTCAAGAACACGGCTCCGGCCCCCCTGCTTTCGTGGTGAACCCGGTGAAGGTTACCCACCTGGAACGGTTCCGCTCCATCGTCCATGCCACGTGCCAGGAACTGGGCCTGGGTGAGCCGCTGTGGTTCACCACCACGGTGCAGGACCCGGGCCTGGGGCAGGCGGAGCGGGCGCTGGCCGAGCGCGCGTCGGTGGTGGTGGCCGTCGGCGGCGACGGCACCGTCCGTGCGGTGGCGACCGCCTTGGCGGGTACCGGCGTGCCCATGGGCCTGGTACCGATGGGCACCGGCAATCTGCTGGCACGCAACGTGGACCTTCCACTGGAGGACACCCGCGGCCTCATCCACACGGCACTGACCGGGACGGAGCAACCGATCGACGTCGGGTGGATCCGGCCGCGGGAACTGCTCTCGGTGGAGCAGGTGGAAGGGGTCGACGCCGCCCAGGCCCGACCGCCCGGGACCGGGCCGGATGAGGGTCAGGACGCGGCCGGGTCGGTGGAGAAGGTGCCGCCGGATGCGTTGGCGAGGCGCAATGAGCACCTGTTCCTCGTGATGGGAGGCATCGGGTTCGATGCGGCGATGGTCGCCGGCGCCGATGATGATCTGAAGGCCCGGGTGGGGTGGTTTGCCTACTTCTTCGCGGGTGTTCAGCATCTGCACGGACGCAAGATCAAGGTCCAGATGCAGCTCGGCGACGCGCCGGCACACCAATTGCGGCTGCGCACGCTGTTGTTCGCGAACTGCGGCCGGCTACCCGGGGGGATGGTGCTGTTCCCGGACGCCGAACTCGACGACGGATGGCTCGATATCGCTGCGATCGATACCCGCCGCTCGGTCATCGGATGGGCCTCGTTGTTCGGCAAGGTGGTGCTGCAAGGTTTGGGTGTGCGCCGCGAGTCGGGCACCTGGAGCACCTCCTCGATCACCTTCTGGCGCGGCCGGGATGTACACGTGCGCTGCCCCGAGCCCGAGCCGATCCAGGTTGACGGGGACCTGATCGGCGAGACCCAGGCGTTTTCGGTGCGGGTCGATCACCGCGCGCTGGTGCTACGGGTCCGAGGGTAAGCAAGCCCAGGGCGAGTTCCGCCTCGCAGGCGCCGCGGTCGATCGGACCGGGCGCTCCTGCACGCGTGCCCTGGCCAGCGCGGTCCACCCTGGGGCCGGTCGGGCCTGGGGCCGGTCGGGCCTGGGCGGCCGGTCAGGTCAGGTCAGGTCAGGTCAGGTCAGGTCAGGTCAGCGTACGGAACTCGCGCTCGTAATAGACCAGGGGCTGACCCGGCGGACCCTGGTACATCTGGAGTACCTCGGCAATCATCAGTTCCGATGGGCCTACCGACACCGTTTGGATCGGAGCACAGCGCAACGCCCACCGGGCGCTGGGCAGGAAGGGCTCACCGCTGGGCAGACCGGACCAGCCCTGCTCGGGGGTGAACCGCGCGGCACCGGAACGGGCGAACGTGGCCGCCAACCCGGAGTGTTTCTCATTTAGTAGGTGCACCACGAACGTGCCCGCGTGCAGAATGCCGGCAGCACTGCCACGCGCTGACGTCAAGGAGAAGGACAGCGCCGCCGGGTCTGGACTGACCGAAGCCACCGAGGAGACGGTCAGTCCGACCGGTCCGGACTCATCGGTCGCCGTCACCAGCGCCACCCCCGCAGGGTGGGTGCTGAAAATGTCCTTGAAGGAGTCCGCGGTGGGCGCGTGATTGGCCGATCCCGGCGCCTGGGGATTCACGTGCCCCCGGGGCGGGGCCGCAGCGGTACTGGAGCGGTTCATTCGTGCACCTGCGGCGGCAGCGCGGCAACGATCGGGTGATCACCGGCGATCGGGCCGGTGATCGCGGCCCCTCCGGGAGAGCCGATCTGGTCGAAGAACTCCACGTTGGCCTCGTAGTAATGGGACCACTGCTCGGGCACGTCATCCTCGTAGAAGATCGCCTCGACCGGGCACACTGGTTCGCACGCGCCGCAGTCCACGCACTCATCAGGCTGGATATACAGCATCCGGTCACCCTCGTAGATGCAGTCCACTGGGCATTCGTCGATGCAGCCCTTGTCCTTCAGGTCCACGCAGGGTTCTGCGATCACATACGTCATGACTCACCTTCATCTCAACGAGCCGGCTACAGCACCGTAAAACCTCAAGTGCCATTGAGGTCAAATACTGAGGCACGCCCCACTGCCGGAGTGCGGTCCCTCGGCCCACCGCACCGCGTAGTGTCCGTCAGTCCACGCGGCGGCGAGGACACTCCTCCCACTGGGCATTGCCCGCCACCCGCCGGCGCCCACCATTCAACCTCCCATGTCCCCTCTCCCTGTCTCCAGCCGCCGCGGCCCGGCCCCTTCCGCCCCCAAGGTGTCGCCGGGGTTGAGCAGCGTGCATCTGTCCATCGACAAACATCCGCAACCGATGCAGCCGGTGAGTTCCTCCTCAAGGCGCTGCAGGGTGCGACGACGCTGCCGCAGGATGTTCTTCCACCGGGCCGAGGCCCGCTCCCAGTCGGCTCGGGTAGGGGGCGCCTGCAACGGCACGTCCGCGAGCGCCCGGCGCACATCTGCCAGCGAGATGCCCAGGTTCTTTGCGGCCGCGACGAGGCTCACGCGACGGATCATGTGCCGGTGGTAGCGCCGTTGGTTGCCGCGGGTGCGGGTGGAGGTGATCAATCCGATGCGTTCGTAGTAGTGCAACGCCGAGGGGGCAACACCGGTGCGGCGGCTGACCTCGCCGATGGTGAGCAGCTCCTCTCCGGGCATCAGTCGGAGTGGACGCCGGAACGCAGCTTCTCTACCCATTCCCTGGCGGCGTGGAACTTCTCGTCGTGGAACCCTGCAGGCACCTGCCCCGGGGCGCCCCCGTCGGCGCGGGGGTAGGAACCCAGGAACCGCACCAGCGGGCACACCTGGTGCAGGCCCATCAACGCTGCGGCGATGCGTTCGTCCTCGATGTGCCCCTCGGCGTCGATCGAGAAACTGTATCGACCCAGGGAATCCCCGATGGGACGGGACTCGATCCGCGACAGGTTCACCCCGCGGGCGGCGAACTGTTCCAACATCGTCAGCAGCGCCCCGGCCTCGTTATCGGGCAGGTGCACCATCAGGGTGGTCTTGTCCGCACCGGTCCGCGCCGGGATGGGCCCGGGCCTGGCCACCTGCACGAACCGGGTGACCGCATGCGGGTTGTCCCCGATACCGGAGGCCAGCACCGGCAGGCCGTACTGGGCGGCCGTCAGCGGCGCGGTGATCGCTGCCTGGAAGTCGGTCGGCCCTTCCTGGGCCAACAGGGCACCGGCCGCGGCGGTGGACGTTGCCGGCACGTGCGTGGCCTGCGGTAGGTGCCGGCCCAACCATTGCCGGCACTGGGCCCAGGCGTGCGGGTGGGTGGAAATCCGATCCACCTCCTTCAGCGTGGTGCCCGGGCGGGCTACCAGCACGAACTGCACCTGCACCACCGTTTCTCCCACGACCACCAACGGTTGGCCCGAACTGAGGGCGTCCAGGGTCGCGCTGACCCCGCCCTCCACCGAGTTCTCGATCGGCACGATGCCTCGGTCAACCTCGGCGGTGCGGACCGCTTCCAGGACGGCCGGCACCCCCGGCATCGGCACGAACTCATCGACTTGCGGGTCTGCCACTTGCAGCAGGGCGGCTTCGGTAAAGGTGCCCGTGGGGCCCAGGTAGGCGTAGCGCATGGGTTGCTCTCCCTGACTGGCCGGTGAGGATCACGTGGATCGCCTGTGAAAGGTGGGCCGTGGTGACCCGGTGCCGAGCCTAGCGGCGCATAGGGTTGGGCGTTGATGAGGCGTACCACCCGGCTGTTGCGACGTGTGGTCATGATCGCGGCCGCGGCCATGACCAGCGCCGCGTTGGCGAGCCCGGCCGTCGCAGCACTGCCGGACCCGGATCCGGGTGCCGACGGTGAGCCGGTGACCAGTCCCACCCATCAGCCGGTGGTCTTCATCGGCGCCCCCGGGTTGTCCTGGGACGACGTCACTGAGGCCACGCCCAATCTGGCGGCACTGACGCAGGAGACGGCGGCGTCGTTGATCGTGCGGAGCGTGCGGACCAGCGCGTGCCCGGCCGACGGGTGGCTGGCCGTCTCCGCCGGGAACCGGGCCGGAGACCTGCCCGGGCCCTGCCGTACCCTGACCGAGCCGGGAACCGATGGGGTGGTGCCGGGATGGCAGGACTATCGGGAGTCGGCCGACGACCTCAGTTACCGGGCCCAACTGGGCACGTTCGCCCGCACACTTGTGGAGGAGCAGGTCGACGCCGTCGGGATCGGCCCCGGGGCGGCGATCGCCCTCGCCGATGAAGAAGGCGTGCCGCTGGCTCACGAACACCGCCAGAACGCAGGGGTGGCGTTGAGCACGCAGGTCACCGCGCTGGCTCCGGAGACGGATCTGCTGGTGGTGGATGCTGGGGCGATCCGTCCGGTGCCCCGCCCGCATCAGGAGTCATACACCGACGAG
>DATGSR010000246.1:0-2084 GCA_035302405.1 Beutenbergiaceae bacterium | reverse complement strand
GACGTCCTCGCCCACCTGGGCGGCTAGCCATGGTTGCTTGAGTCGGCCCACGCCGTGCTCGCCGGTGATGGTCCCGCCCAGGGCGATCGCCAGGTCCATCACCTGACCGTAGGCGACCTCGGCCCGGGCGCGCTGTTGCGGATCGTCGCTGCCGGCTACCACCAGCGGGTGGGTGTTGCCGTCCCCGGCGTGGGCGATGAAGGCGATCGGCACGCCTTGTTCGGCGGCGATCTTCTCCACCCCGGTGATCAGGTCCGCCAACCGCGATAGCGCCACCCCGACGTCCTCCAGCATGAGGTGGCCGCGACGCTCCACCGCCGGGATGGCGATGCGGCGGGCGTGGACGTACTGGTCACCGCGGGTCCCGGTGGCTTCGTAGGTGTCGGTGGCGCCGTGCTCGCGCATGGCCCCCAGCAGTGCGTGCACCTCGGGGGCATCGGCGTGCTGATCGTCGCTGCCGGCGATGATCAGCGCGGCGGCGTCCCGGTTCAGGCCGATGCCCAGTTCGTCCTCCACGCAGTTGATCGCCAAGTTGTCCATGTACTCCAGCATCGAGGGCCGGATCGCGCGGGCAGCGGCGTGCACGGCGGCGGCCGCTTTGGCCGGATCGTCGAACCAGCCGACGACGATGCGCGGCTCGGGCGGTTTGGGCAGTAACCGCATGGTGGCGCGGGTGATGACGCCGAGGGTGCCCTCGGAGCCGACGAAGAGTTTCAACAGAGGCAGTCCGGCGACGTCCTTGATATGTGTGCCGCCGAGGGTGAGGACGCGACCGTCGGCCAGGACGACCTCCAGGCCGAGGACGTAGTCGACGGTCACGCCGTACTTCACGCAGCACAGTCCCCCGGCGTTGGTCGCGATGTTGCCGCCGATGGAGCAGAACTCGAAGGAGGCCGGGTCCGGCGGGTACCACAGCCCGTGGGCAGCGGCCGCGTTCTTCAGTTCGGCGTTGATGACGCCGGGCTGGACGACGGCGGTGGCGGTGTCGGTGTCGATGTGCACGTCCCGCATCCGCTGGGTGGACAGCACCAGACATCCGTCGATAGCGCTAGCCCCGCCGGACAATCCGCTGCCCAGGCCGCGGGTGACGACCGGCACGCGGTGGCGATCCGCCCAGCGCAGCGCGGTCGAGACGTGCTCGGTCGCCTCGGCGAACACCACCGCGAGCGGGGTGCCGGCGGCCGGGTCCAGGGCACGGTCCTGGCGGTGGGCGCCGAGGGTTTGCGGGTCGGTGTGAACCACGTGCGCAGGCAGGGAGGCAGTGAGGTCGTCGATCACATCCACAAGACCCTCAATTCCACATTGCGGAACAGTTCTCTCGCATGGTCGAATCTATGGCGAACACGGGTGGGGCGTCAAGACTAACGGGCGCGAGCGCCGCGTGCGCCCTGCCTCGCGTTACGGGTGACAGGCCGAGGCGTTCAGCCGAATCGTGCATCCCCCGGATCAGCGAACGGTCAGGCTTTGCGTCGCGCGGAGGCCGGCACCACGTCGTCGGGCCCGGATTTGGCGCGGGGCCGGCCGCGGTTGGCCTTGGCCTCGGTGAGGATCTGCTTCTTGGTGGCGGCCCAGGAGCAGATGGGGCATGCGGTCAGGGCGTGGCCGCGGGCCGGGCAGTACTCCCGGCCGAAGTAGATGATCTGCAGGTGGCGCCGGTTCCAGGTGTCCTTGGGGAACACCTTCTTCAGGTCCGCCTCCACCTTCTCCACGGTTGTGCCGGTGGACAGGCCCCAGCGGCGGGCGAGCCGGAAGATGTGGGTGTCCACCGGGAAGGCGGGGATGTCGAAGCCTTGGGCCATCACCACGCTGGCGGTCTTGTGTCCTACGCCCGCCAGGCTCTCCAGGAAGTCCCAGTCGGGCAATACCTCACCGCCGGCGTCGATGATCTGCCCGGCCGCGGTCCACAGGTTGCGGGCCTTGGTGGGCGCCAGGCCGATCTCGCGGATGAGTTCGCGGATGCGCTCGGGGCCCAGTTCGTACATCTCCTCCGGTGTGGAGGCCTCGGCGAACAGCGCCGGAGTCACTTCGTTGACCTTCTTATCGGTGGTCTGCGCCGACAGCGCCACCGCGACCAGCAAGGTGTA
>DATGSR010000245.1:0-8978 GCA_035302405.1 Beutenbergiaceae bacterium | reverse complement strand
CTGGCACGGGCGTTGGACCGTGCCGATTATCTCGGGGCTGCTGATCGTCGTCGGCCTGATCGCCGGGCGCGCGTTGGACTACCAAGGCGTGCACGACGTCGTCATGATCGCCGCGGCGGTCATCGCGGGTAGCCCCATCGTGGTCAAGGCCGCACGGGCGTTGGGCGCTCGCGTGATCGGGATCGACCTGCTGGTGTCGGTGGCGGCGATCGGCGCGGTGATCATCGGGGAGTACTGGGAAGCCGCGGCCGTGACGTTCCTGTTCGCGATCGGGCACGCCCTGGAGACCGCCACGCTGACCAAGACCCGCTCCGCACTAGCCGAACTCGTTGCGGTGGCACCCGACGTCGCCGTCGTGCTGCGTGATGGCACCCAGGAGGAAGTGCCGGCACATGAAGTCGCGATGGGCGAGACCGTGCTGGTGAAGAACGGGGCGAAAGTGCCCGTCGACGGTGAGGTGATCGGCGGCAACGGCGCGCTCGATGAGGCCTCCATCACCGGCGAATCCATCCCGGTGGAAAAGTCCGAGGGGGACCAGGTGTTCGCCGGCACCGTCTCCAAGGGCGGGTTCCTGCAGGTGCGCGCCACCGGCGTCGGCGCGGACACCACGCTGGCGCGGATCATCCACCGCGTGGAGGAAGCCCAGGACGCCAAGGCCAAGACGGCGGCGTTCATGGACCGGTTCTCCGCCTGGTACACCCCGGCAATCATGGTGATGGCCGTCGCGATCGGGCTCATCACCGGCAACGTGGTGCTGGCGCTGACCTTGCTCGTGATCGCCTGCCCCGGGGCGCTGGTTATCTCCATCCCGGTTTCGATCGTGGCCGGCATCGGTCGGGCCGCCCGTGACGGCATCCTGATCAAGGGCGGGGAGTACCTGGAGACGTCCGGCAAGATCACCGCGGTCGCGGTGGACAAGACCGGCACGCTGACCAAGGGGCGACCGCGGTTGACCGACGTGGTGGTACTCGACCCGGCGATGAGCCGCGACGACGTGCTCATCTGGGCCGCCCGCGCGGAGGCCGGATCCGAGCATCCCTTGGCGCGCCCGATCCTGGAGGCGGCGGCATCTGAAGGGCTCGCTGCTCCCGGATTGCCCGACCACACCGAACCGGTGCCGGGCAAGGGCATCACCGCGATGACGCAGGGACGGCGCGTGCTGATCGGCAACGCTGCACTACTTGAGGAGTACGGAGTTGGGGACGGGGCCGGGGCTTCCGCCGTGGCCGAGGAACTCGCCGCCGCAGGCCGCACGCCCATGATCGTGGCCGTCGATGACGCGGTCATCGGTGTGGTGGCGGTGGCCGATGAGATCCGCCATGACGCCGCGCTCATGGTGCAGCGGTTGCACCAAGCGGGGGTGAAGAAGGTGGTCATGCTCACCGGTGATGCACCGCTGGTGGCCGAAGCCGTGGGTGCTGCCACGGGCGTGGACGAGGTACGTGCCGGCTTGTTGCCGGAGGAGAAACTGCAGGCCGTGGCCGAACTCCAGCGTGCGGGTCACGTGGTCGCGATGGTCGGGGACGGGGTGAACGATGCACCTGCGCTGGCTACTGCCGACATCGGAGTGGCCATGGGTGCGGCGGGTTCCGCGGTGGCCGTGGAGACGGCGGACATCGCGCTGATGGGCGACAACCTGTTGAAGTTGCCGGAAGCCGTGGGGCTGGCTCGGCGCACCGTCAACAACATGCGCCAGAACATCGTCATCGCACTGAGCACCGTGGGGGCGCTACTCGCCGGAGTGCTGTTCGGCGGAGTGACGATGGCTGTTGGGATGCTCGTGCACGAGATCTCGGTGTTGGTGGTGGTGGTCAACGCGATGCGGCTTCTGCGCCGCACCCAGGACACCGTGCCGGCGGGAGCGGTCGTGGCGAACGCCCCGGTGGCGCGGGCGGGGACACAGGCCTGAGCCGGGGGGAAGGGTCTCCCGGAGGGCATGCCGGGGGCGGCGCACGACCGAGCGGCAGCGCACGACCCGGGGCAGCGCACAACAGGGCGGCAGCGCACGCCCGAAACGACGGAAGCGGGTTCACAACGGTGAGCCTGCTTCCGCCTCTGTGACCAGAAGGGCACATGGCGCACTCGTCGAGTGATCAACAACGAAGAGCGATCACCCGCGCCAGCGCCGTCGCGGCCGGTGCATGATGGAACCGTGGGACAACTGAGCAACCAGCATCCAGACGGAGCCGTCGCGCTCGAGCACGGACCAGGGTCCGGGCTGTTCCAGCACCTAGACGGGGAGCACGTGCAAGGGGTCGGCACGGCATGATTAATCCTCGAATCCGCCGCCGCCAACGGATCCGCAACGCTTTGCAGGGTCTCGCCATGCTCGCCGGCATGGTGGTCATCTTCGCCCTCATCGCGGGGATGTTTTTCGGCTCCTCCGGCCTGATCGTGATCGTGGGTGTCGGGCTGCTCCTAGCGCTCGTTCGCCCCAAGGTTCCCACCAATTGGGTGCTGCAGATGTACGGCGCCCAACCGCTTCCGCCCCAGGCGGCTCCCGATCTGCACCACGCCGTGGCGACGCTCGCTGAGCGGGCCGGACTGTCGCATGTGCCCCGGCTGTACTACGTGCGCAGTCCCCTGACGAACGCCTTCACCACCGGGTACGGCAAGGACGCGGCGCTGGCTGTCACGGACGGGATCTTGCGGCTCCTGAGCGCGCGCCAATTGGTGGGCGTGCTCGCGCACGAAATCAGCCACGTCCGCTCCGGCGATACCCGCATCATGAACCTGTCCGACACCATCTCCCGACTCACCCACGGGTTCGCCTACCTGGGGATGTGGATCATCCCGCTGACCTTGCCGCTCACCTTCTCCGGTGACTTTCGGCCGCTGATCGCGGGTTTCGCGTTGCTCGTGTTGCCGTTGCTGACCACCGTGCTGCAGTTGGGGTTGTCCCGTTCCAGGGAGTACGACGCCGACCTCGCCGCGGCAGCGCTGACCGGGGACCCGGAGGGCTTGGCGAGCGCGCTGGAACAATTGGAGCGCGCCGACGGCGGCATCTGGGAGCGCCTCATGGTGCCGCGGCGGCGCAGTCCGGACCCGGCTTTACTCCGCACCCACCCGCCCACTGAGGAGCGGGCACGCCGATTGCGTGCGCTTACGCCAAGTGATTACCACGAGCGTCTCGGCTCAGACCTCCCGCAACCGCCGGAGGGCTACCAGCCCGTCACGAGTCCTCCCAGGTTGCGAGCGCCGGGCATCCGGTGGTGATGGGCCGGATCCAGTCGTGGCGCGCCGCCCCGGTGTTGCCTAGAACTTGGGTCTTTCTGCTTCGTCGTCGTCCGCGGTAGACGTGGTGCTTGGCCCGGGTGACGGCGGTGTTCGCCGGGGCACGTAATCCAGCCAGGGACGTGGCGGTGGCTGCTGCGGCCGGGTGCGCGCCTTCCAATAGGCGGCGATCTGGCTGGTGTCGGCGTCCGGAAGAGGACCGGTGCCGGTGGCCTGGGCCAGTTTCCGGGCAATCGTGTCCAGGCAGTCCTCCGCGGCAAGGTCGGCGGGGTTCAGTTCATCGATATATCCGGGCTCCAGGCCGTCACCCGGGATGAGTTGCTGGACGTCCTCGCCTAGTTCCGCGCGCAACCCCTCCAGAGCGATCCTATGCCGGCGGCACCACCAATTGAAGACCTCTGGCATTTCCATCCCGGTGTCGAGCATCCCGGGAATCGGCAGGTGCGGTCGCGCAGCGCCAGGTGCTTGCGCAACTCCGCGGTGGGCGCGTAGGCGTCGGCCGCGAGCAGACCGGCCGCGCGCAGGAAGGCAACCGGGTCACTATCGCCGTCCTTGGTGGCGCGTTCGATGATGTACCGGACGTCGTATGCGCTTTGCCGGGCGCGTTCCTTATCCCACAGATCTTCGGGGTATAGCCACGGGAGTCGCCGCCGCAGCATGCTTCGGCGCGCCAGCTCGGCTGCAATCGCGGCACCGGCGTCGTCTCCGGGCGGGCCTTCGTGTTGGGCGAGGTAACTGCCGTCGTCGGGATCGGTGATGATCGTCGTCGCGCGCGCATGACCGGCGAACCGCTTCGCTTCGGCGGCCGTGATGGCGCCGTACCCGGCCAGATGCGCAGGGTCGTCATTCTCACCGGCGAGCGTCGAAGCGGCCACGGTGATGACCAGGTGTGGTCGGACACCCTGCCTGGTGCCGAGCGTGCAGCCTCCGGGGGTTTGGCCGCCGTCGAGGATCTCAGTGAAAACCCGGGTGAAGGCATCGGCTCGGCGGGCGCCGGCATCGCGGTCGTCCTCCGGGCTGGATTCCCCGGCGAGCACGTCCATCACGGTGAATGCGGCCATCGCTTCCGGCGCAGGCAAGTAGGCGCTGAGCCACGCCATCCCGTCCGAGGCGGGGTTCAGCGTGACCGTGCGGGTCTTCTTCGCCGCTTCGTTGCGTTCTTCGGCGACCTCCGGGTCGATCGCCAATACGGCTCGGTCCACATCGGCACGCAACTGCGGTGGTGTGCGGCGGTCGGCGGTCGGGATGAACTTCCGCTGCACCGCCCGCGCCTCGAGCGTGGACAGGGTGTCGGTGCGGCTCAGCAGCACGTCCGCCTTGCGCACATCGATCCAGCCCGCCTTGAGCGCTTTCAACACTTCTGGGGCGTGGGCCAGCCGGCGTGCGCGATCTTCCAGCATTCCGGCGCTGCGTCCGGTGATGCCCAGCCGCACCCGCATCGCGTCATCCAGGTGTTCTGGCCGGGGCGCCCCGGTGGACCGGGTGTGCATCTCGGTAATGAGTTCGGCCTGGCGTGCTGTTGCCCAGGATTTGATTCGCTCACAGCCGGCGATCAGTTCCAGGACCAATGATTCGTCCAGGTCCTCCTCGGTGAGGCCCTCGGCGTAATCGGCGAGCACCGACCCACCCGGGGTGTCAGCCAGTTCGGCTGCCCACAGCCACTCCTTGGTTGGGTGCGGGTCGACCTGGTCCCAGTCGGTACGCGGCAACCGCGCGGGCAATTCGCGAGCCCACTCCTGGTAGGCACGCTCCGGATCCACAGGTACCTGTGGCCGTTGGTGCAACGCCTCCGTAACCGACATAGAACAAACGTACTATTCACCTCTGACATCGGGCGTTTTCTGGCACTGTGCCGCGGCTACCCGCCGAGAAGTGAAGCCGAAAACTCACGCGCGCGGATGCACGGGCTAGCCGAGGCAACTTCGACGGCTGCGCACCGAGTCGGAGGAGGCCATAGCGAGCCCGCGCACCACCCGGCCGAAGCCACACCCCGCCCGGGCACCACCCGGCCGAAGCCACACCCCGCACTGGCGGTCACCGGGAGGTCGACGCGTGCAACATCGTCCGCCGTGACGACACAGACCAGACAAGACCCGGTTCGAAAGCAACCGGCACGGACGAAGGATGACCTATGAAACGAACACGGCACCTCATCGCGGGAGCAGTGGCCGCACTAGTGCTGTTAACCGGTTGCGGAGCGGGCAGTGACAGCGCTTCCGACACCGCCGTATCGCATGCGGAACCGCCTTCTGGGTACGCCGATTCGTCCGGGCGCGCTGACGCGGTTGCGGAGTCCTCGAGCGCAGCCGACGCCGAGGCCGGCGGTGGGCAGGCCGGGTTCGACGGCGCGGCGCGGGGTGCCGTGGACGCTCAGGTGCGGGAGGTCATCACCACCGCCGAGGTGACCATCGTGGTGGCGGACCCGTCCGCGAGCGCAGGCGAGGTCGTTCAGTTGGCCGACGACGCCGGCGGCCGCGTGGACCAACGCTCGGTACGCACGGAAGAGCGGGCCACGAGCGAAGAAGCCCCGCTTCCGAGTGCATGGCTGCGAGTGCGGGTTCCTGCAGGAGAACTGGATTCCTTCCTCGGGGACTTGGACGGGGTGGGCGAGGTACTGGAGGTTACGCAGAGTTCTGAGGACGTCACCCAGACCGCCCACGACCTCGACGCGCGGATCGAGGCGCTGGAGACCTCGACCGAACGGCTATTGGAGATCATGGCCGACTCCTCTGACAGCGCAGACCTGATCGCCGCCGAGGAGGCGTTGAGCCAGCGCCAGGCGGAATTGGAGTCGCTGCAGTCCCAACGCAACTTCCTGGCTGACCAGGTGGCGATGTCCACGGTGACAGTCAATCTCCGCGCCGACTACGCCCCGACCATCGAGCCCAGCGGGTTCCTCGGCGGACTGCAGGCCGGGTGGCACGCCCTGATCGCCTTCGTTGCCGGACTGTTGGCTTTCGCCGGAATGCTGGTCCCCTGGCTGCCGGTGATCGCCCTGCCTGTGGCGCTCGTCTTCTGGGTGAGGCATCGCCGGCGCCGGACACGCGCCGCTACCACTGCGTTCGGCGCTCCGGCCGCAACTCCTCCCGCGCGAGCCGCAGCCCCACCGGCTGCCCCAGGGCACCGGCCCCACGACTCCAGTCAGCCGCCCAACACGCACGGTCAGCCGCCCAGCACGCAAGGCGAGCCACCCAACACACACGGTCAGCCGCCCAGCACGCAAGGCGAGCCACCCAACACGGACGGTTAGCCGACCCGTCGCCACCGAGCCCAACGAAGCGGCTATCGATCCTTCACGGTGATTCCGGAGGGGCCGACGGCGAAGGTCACCTGGTCCAGGCCGCGCGCTGCGGCGTGGGCGTGCTGCAGCGCGGATACGGGGTGGGTGGCGCCCACTGCCAGGACCCCGCATCCGGCCTCGAGGCCGGCGGTGACCCCGGCCGGGGCGTCCTCCACCACCAGGCACCGGGCCGGGTCCACACCGAGCGCCTGGGCGCCCCTACGGAACGGTTCGGGATCGGGTTTGCCGCGTTCGACGTCGTCGGCCGTGATGACCACCGGTGGCGGAACCAGCCCCGACCCCTCCAGCCGCGCCCAGGCTTGGGCGTTGGTGCAGGAAGTGACGATGGCGGCACGGCCGGGGGTGACGTCGGCGAGCGCCCGCTGCGCACCGGGGAGCACTGGGATGCCCCGGGCATCGGCGATCTCCAGTTCCAGGATGCGTTCGATGCCGGCCCCCACCTGCTCCGGGGGCAGGAGCGTGGGCACCACCTGTGCGGCCGGGACGCCGTGTTGCACCTGGAACCGGTCGGCGTCGGGCAGGCCGAACTCCCGGGCCCACTGCCGCCAGCAGCGTTGCGCGGAGTCGCCGGAGTCGATGAGCGTGCCGTCCATGTCGAACAGCACCGCGTCGAAAGCGCGGCCGGCGAACGCGGCGCCCGGGGTCCGCAGTTCAGCCGACGCCGTCATGCATACCGGCCCTCGGGCACGTTCGTCAGCGAGGGGTCACGCTCCACGACTTTGCCCAGGACCTTGTCGATCTTCTTCATCACCGCGGGTTCGAGGCGCACGCCGGCGGCCACCGCGTTCTCCCGCACTTGTTCGGGCCGGGAGGCGCCGATGATCGCCGAGGCCACGTTGGGGTTCTGGAGCACCCAGGCGACGGCGAGTTGGGCCATGGTCAAGCCGAGGTCGGCGGCGATCGGCTTCAGTTTGGCCACGGCGCGGAGGGTCTTGTTGTTGAGGAACTTGGCGATCATGTCCGCCCCGCCCTTGGCGTCGGTGGCGCGGGAGCCTTCGGGGAAGTCCTTCCCGGGGGCGTACTTGCCGGTGAGCACGCCCTGGGCGATCGGGGAAAACACCACCTGGGAGATACCCAATTGCTGGGCTGTGGGGACGACTTCGGCCTCGATCACGCGCCACAGCATCGAGTACTGGGGCTGGTTGGAGATCAGTTGGAAGCCCAGGTCCTTGGCCAACGCGTGCCCGGCGCGCAACTGGTCGGCGGTCCATTCGCTCACGCCGATGTACAGGGCCTTACCGGCGCGGACGATGTCGGCGAACGCCTGCATCGTTTCTTCCAGTGGTGTTTCAACGTCGAACCGGTGTGCCTGGTACAGGTCCACGTAATCGGTGCCTAGCCGCTTCAGGGAACCGTTGATCGACTCCATGATGTGCTTGCGCGACAGCCCGGTGTCGTTGTGGCCCATCGGCCCGGTGGGGAAGTACACCTTGGTGAAGATCTCCAGCGACTCCCGGCGCTGGCCCTTCAGCGCTTGGCCGAGCACCTCCTCGGCCACCGTGTTGGCGTAGGTGTCGGCGGTGTCGAAGGTGCTGATGCCCTCATCGAGCGCGGCGTGCACGCACCGAGTGGCGACGTCGTTCTCCACCTGGGAGCCGTGGGTGAGCCAGTTCCCGTAGGTGAGTTCGGAGATCTTCAAGCCGCTGTTGCCGAGGTATCGGAATTCCATACCCGCAGCCTAGAGGGGCCGCGGTAGGGCCGCGCGCGGCAGACCCAGTGAACAACGCGCGGCGGGCGGCGACGCTTCTGGTCACCGCCCGCCCACGGTCAGGCCAACGTTCCGGGCAGCAACTCTGCCCGAACGGATCAGGCTGTCTGCTCGGCGTGCTTGCCTTCGGCAAACTCCTCGACGATCTTGGCGTTGAAGGCCGGCAGGTCGTCGGGGGTGCGGCTGGAGACCAGACCCTGATCCACCACGACTTCCTCATCGACCCACGTGGCGCCGGCGTTGCGCAGGTCCGTCTTCAGGCTGGGGAAGGACGTGATGGTCCGTCCCTTCACCACGTCGGCGTCGGTGAGGATCCAGGCGCCGTGGCAGATCACCCCGACCGGCTTGTGCTGGGTGAAGAAGTCGCGAGTGAACTTCACCGCGTCCTCGTCCATCCGCAGCCGGTCTGCGTTCGACGTTCCACCAGGTAGCACCAGGGCGTCGAAGTCGGACGCCTCAGCCTTGCTGACGTGGGTGTCGACCCCCTGGGTGTGCCCCTTGGAGCCCTCCACGCTCTCGTTCTGCGGTGAGACCAGCACAGCCTCGGCGCCGGCGGACGTGACTGCCTCCCACGGGCTGGTCAACTCACTGTCCTCAAACTTGTTCGTGACCAGGAAGGCGACTTTCTTTCCGCTCAGTTCAGCCACTGCGTTCTCCTTTCTCGGGGGACTGGCAGGTACCGCCTACCACGCTAATCGCCCGGCGCGCGGTTTGCGCGGTGGCGCCAGTGGACGG
>DATGSR010000244.1:0-12643 GCA_035302405.1 Beutenbergiaceae bacterium | reverse complement strand
GGCATTGAGGACCTGGATGTGGACATCAGCACCTGTTCCCTTCTGCTCAGCCGGCTCGTCGCACCGGCCAGTCAGCGGCCTATCTCGCGGGCCGCACCCGGGCAGGGTGGTCCGCGTTTGTCACAACTGTAAGCCGTTCTGAGGTCGGGTGGGTGCTGCGTTACCCGCGCGAGCCGGTGGGCCGGGTGCACTTGGCTCGGGCGTGGATGGGCGCGTAAAGCGCGGTTGCGGGTAAGCGGGGGCGCGGTTGCGGGGGGAAGGGCCGTGGAAGGACGCCGGAAGCGGTGGGGTAGCGCCGTCGTCGGTCGGCGGGGTAGCGCCGGGGTAACGCGGTCGCTTGCCGGCGGAGCATCGGCGCCCCTGCGCCAGAATGAGGGTATGGTCACTCCGCAATTCGTTCCGGCCTGGGCTACCGAGGAAGGGCAGCAGGCCGCACAGGATGTCTTCACCGCCGCGTTCGGCGGTGTGGGACCGCAAGTGCTCGCCTCGGCTCCGGGGCGGGTAAACCTGATCGGGGAGCACACCGATTACAACGGCGGCCTGTGTCTGCCCATCGCGCTGCCCCACCGCACGTTCGTGGCGGCCCGCGCCCGCGCCGACGGGCAGGTCCGGTTGGTCTCCGGTAACGAAGCCGCCTCGTGGACCGCAGACCTGGATGAGGTTGCCCCCGGCGCGGTGAGCGGGTGGGGCGCGTACGTGGCCGGGGTGGCCTGGGCGCTGCGATCCGAGGGGGTTCCGGTGCCCGGATTCGATGCGGCGGTCGCCTCGTGCGTGCCCTACGGGGCGGGCCTAAGTTCCTCGGCGGCGCTGGAGTGCGCAACGCTGATGGCCCTGCGCCAGGTGGTGGGGGAAGGTTGGAACGGCCCGGATCTTCGAACCGACGAGGGCCGGGCGTGGGGCGCCCAAGTCTGTGTGCGCGCGGAGAATGAGGTCGCGGGCGCTCCGACCGGCGGGATGGACCAAGCCGCCGCCCTGCGCTGCTCCGCCGGGCACGCACTGTTGCTGGACGCCCGCTCCGGGCAGACCGAACAGGTGTCCTTCGACCTGGCCGAGGCCGGCCTGGAGTTGCTTGTCATCGATACCCGGGCTGAACACGCCCTGGTTGACGGGCAGTACGGCGATCGGCGGCGTTCGTGTGAACGGGCCGCGAAGGTCTTGGGAGTACAGAGTCTTCGCGAGGTGGCCGGCGCCGACCTGGATGAGGTCCTCGGGCAACTTCCCGATGAGACCTTACGGGCACGGGTGCGCCACGTGGTCACCGAGATCCGGCGGGTGGAGCGGTTCGTCACGTTGTTGCGCGCGGGCGCGTGGGAGCAGGTGGGCGCGGTGATGGACGCCTCGCACGCCTCCCTTGCGCGGGACTATGAGGTGTCCGCTCCCGAACTGGACACTGCGGTTCAGGCCGCCAGGGCCGCGGGTGCGCTGGGTGCGCGGATGACCGGGGGCGGTTTCGGTGGGTCGGCGATCGCGCTCATCCCCCGCGGACACGCTGCACCCGTCGCCTCCGCCGTGGCTGATGCCTTCGAGCGCGCCGGGCACGACCGCCCGGCGTTCCTGGTGGCCGAGGCCAGCGCTCCGGCGTACTGAGCGCGACCGGCGCTCACCTTGGCAGGTTCAGCGCGTACTCCACCGTCAGCGGGGCGTGGTCGGAGAAGCGTTCGGCGTAACTGGCAGCCCGATCCACCTGGACCGAGCGGGCCAACTCGGCCAGCTCCGGGGTGGTGATCTGGTAGTCGATGCGCCATCCGGCGTCGTTGTCATACGCCTTCCCGCGCCAGGACCACCAGGTGTACGGGCCGGGCCCCTCGCCGCCGAAGCGGCGGCCCAGGTCCACCCAGCCTTTGGCGAACCAGTCATCGAGGTAGGCCCGTTCCTCCGGGAGGAACCCGGCGGACTTCCGGTTGCCCTTCCAGTTCTTGATGTCCACCTCGCGGTGGGCGATGTTGATGTCGCCGCCGACGACGACGTGGCGCCCGGAGTCCCGCAACTCACCCAACCGGGCGGTCACCTTGTCCAGGAAGGCGTACTTCTCATCCATCGAAGGCGTCCCAGCCGTGCCGGAGTGGATATACGCCGACGCCAGGGTCAACCCCGGGGTGCCGGGAAGGTCCACATCGGCCTCGACCCACCGGCCGGCCTGGTCGTCGGTGATGGAGTCCTCCGGGCCGATGCCCACGCGCACGCCGCTGAGCGGCTCCCGAGAGGCGATGGCCACGCCGTTGCGGCCCTTGAACGCGCCCTCCTGGTGCACGGTATGCCAGTCCGGGCCGAGGTGGTCGCGCAGGATCTCATCGGTCGCGCGCACCTCTTGCAGCAGGAGCAGTTGCGGGTCGCGGTCGATCAACCACTTGTCCATCCCGCGGCGATAGGCGGCTCGGATGCCGTTGACGTTGACAGTCGAAACAGTGAGCATGCCACCATCTTCGCCCACTTGGAGCAGCGCCTCGTACGGGGGAAACGCTGTGGACCGAGGACAATGCGTCCCGGCAGCCCGGCGCCCCGGCAACCACCCCTGGCAATGCCGCGCGCAGGCAACCACGCTGTGCCTGGCGATCCCGCGCCCTCGCGACCACCCAGTGCGTGGCCATCCCGCGCGCCGGCGACCCCACGCCTGGGAAAAGGGAACCGGCCGCACCAAGCGGTGCGGCCGGTCGAGGAACGATGACCCGGACTCGTTGCGGACTGCCGGGCGCTGTCGGCGCGGCTCGAGCCGGTCAGGCTGCGGTACCCACCACGGGTGCGTCTTCCGGCGTCAGGACGGTATCGGGCGCCACCACCTGGTAGTCCGCCACTCGTACCCGTGCCTCCACCGCCGCGTTGTCGCGCACTCGCGCGCCGCGGCCGACCACCGCTCCGGCGCCGACCCGGGTGTTCGCACCGAGGGTGGCCTCAGCGGCGACAGTAGCGTCGCGTTCCACCCAGGCCCCCATGTCCAACCGGGCGTGGGCGCCCACGCGGGCGCCGGGGTCCACATAAGCCGTCGGCGACAGCCACGCGGTCGGGTGCACCTGCGCGGTCGACGCTACGAGTCCGCCCCCGTTGGAGTGCTTGACGTACCGCAGCAAGGTGCCGTCGTCGTCCTCGAACTCTACGTACTTGCGCCTACGTGCCACGTGCTTCCTCCTTCAGGCATCCATTCATGCCGTGATCTTGGTTTTCCATCTGGTCCAACGCCCAGGAGGTAGCGAAGATTCCCTATCACACAGTTTTCGTCACGTGAGTGTGACGTAATTCATGCTTGTGGCGAGGGTTTGGCCGGTGTCGTAGGCAGCCGCATACCTGACGTGCCTGCATAAGGGCGCCCGGAGGTGGCTTAGCGCGCGAAGGTCGCTTAGCGCGCGGAGGCGGCTCGCCGCACGGAGCGGTCACTTGGCGCGGAAGTGGCTCGCCGCACGGAGCAGTCGCTTGGCGCGCAAGTGGCTCGCCGCGCGAAGGCTCGCTGGAGGTCGCACGCCGCACCGAGGTGGTTCAGCGAGGCCTCGGGCGGTCTGAGACCGAGAGGGGGGCCGTCTCAGGACTGGAGAAGTTCGCTGAGCAACTCCCCGAACCGGTCCGGCACCTCGATATGGGGACTGTGCCCGATGCCGGGCAGTTCCACCTCCCGGTAGGTGCCGCCGTTCGCGGCGAACCGCTGGAGCACCGACCTCATCTGGCTCACCATCGGCTGCGGAGGGTAGATCCCTTCACCGGGCCACCCGGCTATCGCGCCGAGCGCTCCGAGTTGCCCGAAGTCGAGCGCGGAGTTGTCCGAGACGATGGCGTCGGTGTCCCCGTGCACCCACAGCACCGGACCTACTTGGGGGACGTCGGCGAAAGCGGAGACGTCCATGTACTTCGGCGACAGGGCGTTGTTGATCCCGGTTCGACCCGGCGCAACTCCTGGCCAGTTCTGGCTGGGTACCGAATCGCCGGGGTAGTTTGCCGGGCCCACTCGGGTGGACAGCACCGATTCCAGCAGCAACTCCTCATCCGTCAGTTGCGTGCCCGGTGCCACATACAAGGAACGGAACACGTTCAGCGGCGAGTGGGGGTGATCGCTGCTGCGGTCCCCCGCGGCGATGGCCGCGGTGAAGTCCGCGTTGGCCGTGCCCCCGCCGGAGCCGACGTAATCGGCCACACGGGCGTGCCGTTGACGTCGCTGGTGCCTCCGAAGCCGTACGGGGAGGCCGGGGCTTCGAGCAGCACCTGGGCCACCCGGTGCGGGTGATCGATCGCCAGTTGCATCACTACGCCCCCGCCTGCGGAGTGGCCCAGGAATGCCGCGCGCTCGATCTCCAGCGCGTCCATCAGTGCGACCACGTCGTCAGCGAAGTCCCGCATCCCCCGGGTGGCATCCAGCGTGGCTGCCTCGGTTTCGCCGTAACCGCGAAGGTCCGGGGCGATCCCTCGCCAGCCGGGCGGCAACGTGTGCAGTAGCCGGTGGAAGAACGCCGAGGAGGAAGAGTTGCCGTGCAGGCAGATCAGCGTGCCCACTTGGCCGGGTACCGGACCGGTGTCGCGCACCCGGGTGCGCAGCCGGCTGGTGGGCACGTCCACCTCATGAACCGACCCGGGGTGGTTGGTCATGGGTGGTCGGGTGCGTGGAGCAGGAGGGCTTCGCCTTGGCCCCCGCCGCCGCACAGGCTCACGGCGGCCCGGGTGGCCCCGCCGGTGTGCAGGGTGTGGGCGGCGTGCACGGCCAGGCGGGCGCCGGAGGCACCGATGGGGTGACCGATCGCGATGCCCCCGCCGTGGGGGTTGACGCGTTCGGCGTCCAATCCGAGTCTGGCCGCGGAGGCGGCTACGACTGCGCCGAAGGCTTCGTTGATCTCCAGGTGTTCCACATCGCCGACGGTCCAGCCCTGACGGCCCAGAGCCAACTCCAGGGCGGCGGCGGGTTGCTCGTGCAGGGAGGTGTCCGGTCCGGCGACCTGCCCACAGGCTCCCACTACGGCCAGCACGTTCCACCCCTGCGCGCGGGCGCGCTCGGCGGTGGTCAGCACCAGGGCGGCGGCCCCGTCGGACAGCGGGGAGGCGTTGCCTGCGGTGATGTCCCCGTCGGGGGTGAATGCCGGGCGCAGTTTGGCCAGGGACTCCACCGTGGAATCGGGTCGAATGCCCTCATCGCGGTCCACGGTGTGCTCACCCTTGCGGGTGCGCACGGTCAGGGGCACAACCTCGGCCTTGAACGTGGCGTCTTCCCACGCGGCCTGCGCCCGTTGGTGGGAACGGGCGGCGACCGCGTCCTGCTCTGCGCGGGTGGTGGGGAACTGCTGCCGGCGGTTGTCGGTGGCCAGCCCCATCGACTCACCGTCGAAGGCGTCGGTCAGCCCGTCGTGGGCGGCGTGGTCCAGCATCGGCACCTCGCCGTAGACCCATCCCTGGCGGGAGCCGGGCAGCAAGTGCGGGGCGTTGGTCATCGACTCCATCCCGCCGGCGACCACCACCTCGGCCTCCCCCGATCGCAGCAGCCGGGCGGCGTCGATCACCGCGCTCAGGCCGGACAGGCAGACCTTGTTCACCGTGGTGGCATGGGCGTCCCACCCGATCCCGGCACCGATCGCGGCCTGCCGGGCCGGGGCCTGCCCGGCACCGGCCTGCAACACCTGGCCCATGATGACCGCCTGCACTACGGCGGGGTCGATGCCGCCTTGGGCCAGTGCGCCCTCAATCGCGTGGGCGCCCAACTGGGTGCCGGAGAAGGGGGCCAGTTGGCCGTTGAGTTTTCCTTGCGGGGTCCGGGCTGCCCCGACGATGACGATCTGGGGTTGCCCGGTGGGTGTGGTGGTCATGTGTGCACCTGTACTTTGGTGAGGTCTTCGGCGATGGTCAGTTCTGGTTCGGTGGCGGCGATGACGTCATCGACGCTGACCTCGGGGGCGGTCTCGATGAGTACCAGGCCCTCTTCGGTGACGTCGATGACGGCCAGGTCGGTGATGATCTTGTCCACCACTCCCTTACCGGTCAGCGGCAGGGAGCACTCATTGACGATCTTGGGGGTGCCGTCCTTGGCGGTGTGGGTCATCAGGATGATCAGCTGCCGGGCCCCGTGCACCAGGTCCATCGCCCCGCCGGGGCCCTTGACCATCTTGCCCGGGATCATCCAGTTCGCCAGGTCCCCATCGGCGCTGACTTGCATCGCACCCAGGATCGCCGCGTCGATCTTGCCTCCGCGGATCATCCCGAAACTCATCGCCGAATCGAAGAACGCCGCCCCGGGCAGCGTGGTGACCGTCTCCTTACCGGCGTTGATCAAATCCGGGTCCACCTGCTCCTCGGTGGGGTAGGGGCCCACCCCCAGGATCCCGTTCTCCGACTGCAACACCAGCTGCTTATCGGCCGGGACGTAGTTGGGCACCAGGGTGGGCATCCCGATACCCAGGTTCACATACGCACCAACGGGCAACTCCTTCGCGGCCCGGGCGGCCATCTCCTCCCGACTCAGCGCCATGATCACTGCCCCGCTTCCTGGCGCACCGTGCGCCGCTCGATCCGCTTGTCAAAGTCACTACCCACACCCACCAACCGGTGCACATAAATCCCCGGCAGGTGGATCTCATCAGGGTCCAACTCCCCCGGCTCCACCAACTCCTCTACCTGGGCGATGCACACTCGGGCAGCCATCGCCGCCAACGGGGAAAAGTTCCTGGCCGCCTTGTTGAACACCAGGTTCCCGAACCGGTCCCCCACCTTGGCATGCACCAACGCGAAATCGGTACTGATCGCCTCCTCCAGCACGAACTCCTGGGCCACACCCTGATACGTAAAAGTGCGCACCTCCTTGGCCGGGGAGGCCTTGGCGATCTCACCCCCCGGCCCGTACCGCATCGGCAACCCACCCTCGGCCACCTGGGTCCCCACCCCGGCGGTAGTGAAGAACGCCGCAATCCCACTACCCCCGGCCCGCAACTTCTCCGCCAACGTGCCCTGCGGGGTCAACTCCACCTCCAACTCCCCCGACAGGTACTGCCGCTCGAAGTCCTTGTTCTCCCCCACATAGGAGGCCGTCATCTTCGCAAGCCGCCCCGCCCCCAACAACAGGCCCAGGCCGTAGTCCTCCACCCCGCAGTTGTTCGACACCACCGACAACCCGCTAGCCCCCTGGGCCAACAACGCCTCGATCAACCCCACCGGGTTACCCGACAGCCCAAAACCCCCCACCGCCAACGAAGCACCATCACCGATATCGGCCACCGCCTCCGCAGCCGAACCAACCACCTTGTCCAACCCAGCAGCCTGAGCCGCAGGTACACCGCTCATCCTTGAACTCCTTCCCGTGCGGGGGCGACCTGTTCTGCCACGAACTGCGCCCCCGGGCGGCTCATGACGATCGTGTAGTGGTTCACACCTCTTGCCCATTTCATGGTAATCGACGGCGCTTGCGCGGCGCAGGCCTCGGCGTGCTCGGGCCCGTACAACGGAGCATCGTCGAGGAGCCCGCGAGGGGCGTGAATGAACGTCGTGGGTAGGGTCAACTGCTCCAGTGCCGGCCGCAGGCTGTGCCCGGTGACCAATTCGCGCTGGTCCTCGGTGACGGCCTCGATCCGGCTGGAGGGGCGCCAGCCGGTCCCGGCGGGCTCCAGATCGTAATCGAAGTAGGCGCCCAGTTCCTCCACGAGTGCGGGGCCGAAGGCCGGATGCTTCGCCCAGAACTCCCGATAGGCACTGTGGCCGGGGAAGGTCATCGCCAGGCGCTGGATCGCGGGGCCAAGAACGGCCTGCATGATCGCGTCCGGGTCGACCCCGTCGGGACTATCCAAGGGCAGGCCGCCGTCGGCGAGGACAAGCCGGGTGGTGAGGCCCGGGTGGCGGTGGCTGAGCACGACGGCGACGAACCCGCCCATCGAGTGGCCCACCGCGGTGACCTTCTTGGTGCCCAGCGCGTGCAGGAGATCGGCGAGGTCGTCGGCGTGCCGGCCCATGCCGTAGGGGCCGGGCAGAGTGTTGGACCGGCCGCGGCCGCGCAGGTCCGGGGCGACGATGCGGAATCCGGGCAGCATCTGCGGCAGGTGGAGCCAACTCTGGTGGGTGGCGGTGATGCCGTGGATAGCGAGCACCGTGGGTGGTTCGTCGGCATTGGTCACCGGGTCCCAGATGCCCGCGCGCAGATGCCCGCCGCTGACCGGCACATCGATGGTGCGGTAGATGTGGGTGGTCGCCGGGCTTGCCACCCCCCGTCCAGCACGTAGGAGGTGCCGGTGGCCATGGCGGCGTGGTCCCCGGCGAGCCAGAGCACCAGTGCGCCGACCTCATCCGGTTCGACGAGGCGTTTGATGGCCTGCAGGGTCAGCAGCACCTGCTCCAGTACCTCGTCCTCGCTGATCCGGTGTGCGCGGGCCTGGTCGGCGATCTGCTTTTCCACCAGCGCGGTGCGCACGTATCCGGGGTTGACGCACACGCTGGTGACGCCGCGGGTAGCGCCTTCCAGTGCGGTGACCTTGCTCAACCCTTCCAGGGCGTGCTTGGCGGTGACGTAGGCGCTCTTGTAGGCGGAGGCGACCATGCCGTGGACCGAGGAGATGTTGATGATCCGTCCCCAACCGTTGCTGTACATGTGTGGCAGGGCGGCGCGGATGAGCAGGAACGGCGCTTCGACCATGATCCGCTGGATCCGGCGGAAGTCTTCGGGTTCGAACTCCTCGATCGGGGCGACCTTCTGGATACCGGCGTTGTTGACCAGGATGTCCGCAGTCAGTTCCACCGATTCCAGCTGGTCGGTCCGGGACAGATCGACCACCCACGGTTCACCGCCGAGTTCGGTGGCCAGATCGCGGGCGGCGCCTTCATCGCGGTCGGCGATCACGACCCGGGCGCCGGCGTTCGCGAGGGCGCGGGCACACGCGGCGCCGATACCGGAAGCCCCTCCGGTGACCACGGCGCGTTTACCGTCCAGGGTTGTCATTCAGTTGTCCTTCCCGGGCTTCAGCGCCCGTTCGATGAGATGCATGATCGACTCGAATACGTCGTCGGGCAGGTTCTGGGGTTCGATGCCCGGTTCGGTCCAGGTGACCCACCGCATGCCGACTAGTTCCCCGATGCCCATCAGCGCCCAGGCGGTGACCTCCGGGTCCAGATCGGGCGCCACCTCACCGCGTTGCTGGGCTGCGGTGAGGCCGGAGATGTAGCCGCGGGCGATGGTTTCGTAGTGCACGTGCAGCACGTCGGGAGCGACGAACTCCGCCTGACGCATGATCCGGTACAGCGCGGGGTTCTGCGCGGTGAAGTGGAAGAAGGCCCGGAATCCGGCTCGTTCGGCCGCGAGCCGGTCCGATTCGGCGCTGGAGGCTTCGTGCATGGCGCGCCGCA
Source organism: Beutenbergiaceae bacterium (assembly GCA_035302405.1). Lineage (GTDB taxonomy): Bacteria > Actinomycetota > Actinomycetes > Actinomycetales > Beutenbergiaceae > CALKWS01. Next base: position 3,358 of record DATGSR010000244.1, on the reverse strand, counting down.
CCCGGGAGTTCAGGTGCCGCACGACCTCTTCGAAGACCTGCTGCTTGGAGGAGAAGTAGAGGTAGAACGTGCCTTGGGCTACCTCGGCAGCGGTGGTGATCTTCACGATCGAGGCCTCGTGGTAGCCGTGTTCGGCGAACACGTCGGTGGCCGCCGACAGGATGCGTTCGCGAGTGCGGGAACCACGTTCAGTGCTCGGCAGGGCGGTCATCGATTCTCCTCGGTGCGGGGAAGTAGTGCATCGCGGCGCACTTTGTGCAGCGCGGTGCGGGGAAACTCTGGGACGAATCTGACCGTGCGGGGAATCTTGAAGGCGGCCAGGTGCGCCCGGCAGTGGGCGATAAGGTCCTCGGCGGCGGGCGGCTGCTCGATGTCGGCCGGGATGACGACGGCGTGGCCCACTTCGCCCCAGCGGGCGTCCGGAACTCCCACGACGGCGGCGTCCGCCACCTGGGGATGAGCGCGGAGCACTGCTTCCACTTGGGCCGGAGCCACGTTCTCGCCGCCGGAGATGTACATGTTGGACAGCCGGTCCACGATCCGGTAATAACCCTGACTATCCCTGGTGGCCAGGTCCCCGGTGCGCAGCCATTCGCCGTGGAATGCTGCCGCAGTGGCCCTCGGGTCGTCGTGGTACCCGGCGAAGACCGCTGGGCCGCGCACCAGTAGTTCGCCGGTGACCAACGGGGCTGTGGGGTGCGCGCCGGAGGTGGCCGGGTCCATCGCGGCTTCGGGGCCGCTTGCGTTGGCCTCGGGTGCGTCACCAGCCTGGGGACCGCTCGCGTTAACGGTTTCGGGGCCGCTTGTGTTGGCCTCGGGACCGCTCCCGCGGCGTATAGCAAGGGCCGAATGAGACTGCGCGCGGGCGCATGAATTGACCGCCGCACTGACCTTCAGCGCGCGGTGCGTGCACCCTCGGAGCAACTTCTCCCAGCGCGGGCCGGTCGAAACGGGCCGCTCGAGCAAACTGTGCCGGTGAACTCAGGCGACGGGTCGGCTGACTCCAGCCCGGCGTTCAGCGGCCTCGACGGTGTTGCGGAACAGCATCGCGATCGTCGTCGGCCCTACTCCCCCGACCCGCGGGGTGATCGCCCCGGCGACCTCGGCGCAGCGCTCATCCACATCGGGAAGCAACTTGCGCCCCTCGTACCGCACCCCGCCGCCGACCACGGTGGTTCCCGGGCTGATGTGCTCCGGCTGCAGGATGCCCGGCACTCCGGCCGCGGCGATGACCACCTCGGCCCGGCGGGTGTAGCGGGGCCAGTCATCCACGCCGGTGTGCACCACGGTGACGGCCGCGTTCGCCGTCGGCCGCTTCTGGGACAGCAGCAATGCCAGCGGCCGTCCCAGGGTGGTGCCCCGGCCCAGGATGCATACCTCGCGCCCGGCGATCGGGATGTCGTAGTAGGCCAGCAACGCTTCGATCCCGGCCGGGGTGCACGGGATGGGACCCGGCATGCCCAGGGCGAGGCGACCCATGTTCAACGGATGCAACCCGTCGACGTCCTTGTCCGGGTCCATGGTGCCCATCGCCGCATCGAAGTCGATCTGCGGCGGGGTGGGGTGCTGCACGAGGATGCCGTGGACGTCCTCGGCGGCGTTGTACTTCGCGATCACCGCTTCCAGGTCGGCCTGGGTGGCATCGGCGGGCAGGTGGGTGTGCGGGGAGGTCATGCCCAACTCCGCCGCCTTGTCCTGCTTCATCCGAATGTAGCCGGCGGAGGCCGAGTCATCTCCCACCAGGATGGTGGCCAGTCCGGGTCGGTGACCCGCTTCGCTCAGTCGGGCGATGCGGGGGGCCAACTCGGCCAGCACCGCTTCGGCGACAGGTTTGCCGGGTAACAAGCGGGCGGTACTCGCTGCACTCACCGTCGTCGTCACTGCTCCAGGCCGGGGTAGAGGGGGAAGTCGTCGGTCAGGGCGCGCACGCGGGCGGTGGCGCGGTCGATGTCGGCGTTCTTACCGTCGACCAGGACGCCGGCGATGATGTCGGCAACTTCGGTGAATTCCTTGTCACCGAAGCCGCGGGTGGCCAGCGCGGGGGTGCCGATGCGCAGCCCGGAGGTCACCATCGGGGGGCGCGGGTCGAAGGGCACGGCGTTGCGGTTGACCGTGATCCCGGCGGCGTGCAGCAGGTCCTCGCCCTGCTGGCCGTCCAAGTCGGAGTTGCGCAGGTCCACCAACACCAGGTGCACGTCGGTGCCCCCGGTCAGCACAGAGATCCCGGCGTCGGCGACGTCCTTGGCGGACAGCCGCTCGGCAAGGATCTTGGCTCCGGAGACCGTGCGCTGTTGCCGCTCGGCGAACTCCGCGGTCCCGGCGATCTTCATCGCCACCGCCTTGGCCGCGATCACGTGCATCAACGGTCCGCCCTGCTGGCCGGGGAACACCGCGGAGTTGAGTTTCTTACCGTACTTCTCGGCTTCATTGGCCAGGATCATGCCCGATCGCGGTCCGCCGAGAGTCTTGTGCACGGTGGTGGAGACGACGTCGGAGGTGGGCACCGGGTTGGGGTGCAAGCCGGCGGCGACCAATCCGGCGAAGTGGGCCATGTCCGTCCACAGGTAGGCCCCGACTTCATCGGCGATCTCCCGGAAGGCCGCGAAGTCGAGTTGGCGGGGGTAGGCCGACCAGCCGGCGATGATCACCTTCGGCTGGGTCTCGATGGCCTTGGCGCGCAAGGCGTCGTAGTCGATCCGGTGGGTGGTCTCATCCACGCCGTAGGAGACCACGTTGTACAACCGGCCGGAGAAGTTGATCTTCATGCCGTGGGTCAGGTGCCCGCCGTGGGCCAACTCCATCCCGAGGATGGTGTCCCCGGGGCGGATGAGCGCGTGCAGCACTGCGGCGTTGGCGGTGGCGCCGGAGTGCGGCTGGACGTTGGCGTAGGTGCCGCCGAAGACTTCCAGGGCGCGTTCGATGGCCAACGATTCGGCGATGTCGACCTGTTCGCAGCCGCCGTAGTACCGCCTGCCGGGGTATCCCTCGGCGTACTTGTTGGTCAGCACGCTGCCGGTGGCCTGCAATACCGCCGGTGGCACGAAGTTCTCGCTGGCGATCATCTCCAGCGTGTCTCGCTGACGGGTCAACTCACCATCGAGGACGGCGGCGATCTGGGGGTCCAATTGCGCCAAAGTCTGCTGGGCGATGGGGGTGTGGTCTAGGGACTGGCTCATGATTCCTCCGCTGGGCAACACACAGTTCTGGGTTGGACCTCGGCCCAGGCGGGCGACCTGCAGTCCACGTTGCCGTCGCTCCCCGGTGGTGACTCCACCTCGGCGCCAGTCGCGACGGCACTCAGCCTAGCAATCACACGTCGTCACTCAAGGCCGATTCGAGGTGATCGTTCCGATCGGCT
>DATGSR010000243.1:0-23414 GCA_035302405.1 Beutenbergiaceae bacterium | reverse complement strand
GGCCATGTCCTCGGCCCAGCCGGCGCGCAGGCCCACGGTGCGGCCCGGGCCGAAGGGCAGGAAGTTGGCCGAGTCGGCGTAGTCCGGGCCCCAGAACCACATCCCGAAGGCTTCCTGACCGCCGGCGTACGCCTCGATCTCCGTGGCGAACGGCGCCGGGGCCAGGTCCACGTTGATACCGGCGGCGGAGAGTTGGTCCTGGATCCGCTCGGCCAGCGGGGTGAAGGCCACCCCGCCCACGGGGAAGTCGTTGGGGTACTGCAGCGTCACGGTCTCACCGTCGTATCCGGAGTCGGCCAGGGCCGCTTCGGCACGTTCCAGATCCTGCTCGATGCCGTCGGTGAGGGCACCCAGGTAGGTCGGCGGGATCACGCCGGTGGCCTGCTGTGCCCCGGCGCCGGCCAGTTCCAGCAGCGCGTCGTAGTCCAGTGCGTAGCGCACGGCCTCGGCGAACTCGGGGGTAGCGGTGACTCCGCCCACCTCTTCGTTCTGGTTCACCAACAGGAAGATGGTCTGGGCGGACGGCGCGGAGTTCACCACGTGGTCATCGCCCAGTTCGGCAACCTGGTCGCCGCTGAGATCCACGGCCACGTGGGAGTCCCCGCCCTGAAGGTTGATCAACTGGGTGGCACTCTCGCTGACGTTGCGGATCACCACACGGTCGAACTCCGGCTGCGCGGGACCGTTGTAGTTCTCGTTGCGAGTCAGCACCACCTGGGAGGTCAGGTCCAGCGAGTCCAACACGTACGGGCCGGACCCGGCGGAATTGTTGTCCAGGAAGGACTGGGCGTCGTCGTCGCCGTCGGTGGTCCCGCCGTTGTCGATGACCTCTTCGGAGTTCACGATCGCGAGCGACGGGTTGGCCATCAGAGCCGGCAACTGCAGCGACGGCCTCTCGGTGGTCAACCGCACGGTCATGTCATCGACCTTCTCCACGGTGATGCCGTCCATGAGGAACCCGGCACGGCTGACCTCGACCATGCCGGCCACCCGCTCCAGGGAGAAGACCACGTCATCTGCGTCGATCACCGAGCCGTCGGAGAATGTGCGCTCCCCGTCCAGGGTGAAGGTGAACTCGGTGGCGTCCTCGTTCTGTTCGTAGGTGGCCAGGTTCGGGACCGGGGTGGTTTCGTCACCCGGTTCGAAGGTGAGCAGGCTGTCGTACACCGCCTTGACCACCATGTACCCGGTCTGGTCGTAGGTGCGCCCGGGGTCACCGGTCTCGATGATGAAACTGGTGTCGACCACCAGGGTGTCACCGATATCGCTTGCTCCCTCGGTGCCGTCACCATTGCCGCCGCTGCAGCCGGCGAGGACCAGGGCCGCGGCGGCGATGGTCGCCGCTCCTGCCCGACGAATTCGTTTGGCCACGAATCTTCCTATCTCATTATGTAGACGCGGTGTCCCGAACTTTAGGATTGGACGACCGCCCGAAGATTGCCATGATCTGCTTCGGTTTGTCTAGCCAGATTAAAGTCTGCTCGGATATTGTTCGCTGTGTGGCGCATCACAAGAACAATTCATCCAGCCCCGACCGGCAACGCGACTCTCGCGCTGGACAAAGTGCCCGCGATCCGGATGCTGTCAACCTGAAGATCTTGGAGGTGCTCCGTGACGACGGACGTATCTCCATCGCCGCGTTGGCGGAGCGGGTGGGGGTCTCCCGGGCCAATGCCTACACGCGTGTGGGTGACATGGTCGAACAAGGTGTGATCACAGGCTACGCCCCGCGGGTGGACCCGGCCAAGGTCGGCCTGGGGATCTGCGCCCTGGTGTTCGTCAGCGTGCACCCGCAGACGTGGGAGGCGTTCCGTGCCCGCATCATCCAGATGCCGGATATCGAGTCGTGCCGGATCACCACCGGGGAGCATGATGCGATGCTGCTGATCCGCGCCGGGGACGTGGGTACGATCCACGAGTTCGTGATCGGGGAGATCGCGGCCCTGCCGCAGGTGAAGAGCGTGGAGACGGTGCTGGTGCTGGATGAGGTGTTCCAGCGTCCTTATCTGCTGCCCACCGATCTTCCCGAACGGCCCAGCGCCGACGCCGGCATGGGGCTGATGCGTTTCACCCGCGCCAATCCCGACCGGCCGGGCCTGAACCGCTAGGGGCCGGCCGGGCCTGAACCGCTAGACGCCCGGCCCGCTCAGGCCTGGACGCAGACGCTCTCGTGCTGCACGCCGTCCTTCTCGAACGCCTCGACCAGGTAAAGCCTGCCGTCCTCGCGCCGCTCCACGACGCTTTCCGCCTCGCCCCTCACCATCTCGCCGTTCTTCTTCTCATGGGCGAACCTCAAGGTGATCCGTCCGTCGATGAAGGTTCCCACGAACCGGCCCACCCGAACCGTGTCGCCGACGTATTCCCCCCAGAGCAGTTGACCGTCCTGGTGGTAGTCGAACGAGGTGGGGGCGTGTGGGTCCACCTCGCTGGCGGTGGAGGAGACCATCGCGAAGGTCATTCCGTCGATCGAGGCGGGCACATCCGAAGCAGCAGACGTTGTAGACACGCCAGTGAGTATGCACAGGGGCGCCAGCAGATCCACAAATCAGCGGCAAACGTTCTCCGGGCGGGCCCGTGGACGCAGCGACGGCGAGACGTTCTGCTCACCGTCGGCCCGCTCGCAGCCGTTACATCTCTTCGTGGGTGTTGGGGTCGCCCCCGAACCTGCGCCCATCGGGCCGGGTGAGGGCGCTGATCGCGGCGACCTCGTCGTCGGTCAGCGCGAAGCCGGTCAGGTCCAGGTTCGCCGCCTGCCGTTGCGGGTTGCCAGATTTGGGCAACGGCATCGCTCCCAGTTGCAGGTGCCAGCGCAGGATCACCTGGGCCGGTGTCACGCCGTGGCGCTCGGCGGCGCCGGCGATCGCGGACTCGTCGAATGGCACCGTTCCCTTACCCAAGGGGCTCCAGGACTGGGTGAGGATGCCGCGATCGGTGTGCACCGCGCGCATCTGTTCCTGGGTGAAATAGGGGTGCAGTTCGATCTGATTCAACGACGGCGTGACGCCGGTCGCGTCGATCACCGCATCGAGGTGCTCGGTGGTGAAGTTGGAGACGCCGATGGTGCGCACCAGGTCACGCTCGCGTACCTCCACCAACGCCTCCCAGGCCTGCACGTACAGCCCTTGACTCGGGTTGGGCCAGTGGATGAGCACCACGTCGAGGTAATCCAACTTCATCGTCCGAAGCGAGTCCTCCACGCTGCGAATAGCGCGCTCCTTGGCGTGATCCCGGCCGGGCACCTTGGTGGCGACCTGGATCTCCTCCCGGGGCAGTCCCGCGGAACGAACCACCTCACCGACCTCGGCCTCGTTGCGATAGTTGACGGCGGAGTCCAGGTACCGGTAGCCGGCTTCCAGCGCGCTGTGTAAGGCGGTGACGGCTTCCTCCCCGCGCAGGTTGCTGGTGCCGAATCCGACGGCGGGGAGCCGGTTACCGTCGTTCAGCGGGAAGTCTGCAAGTTCTGGTGCGTTCATGCGCCCACGGTAGACCGCGGCCAGGGCGCGCGCCTGCCCGACATGCGACAGGCGCGCACGGGGCGCCGACGGCTCGGTAATTCAGGCGACGACTCGGGCCGGCAGTGGCAGGCTGTCGGCCGTGACGACGCTGCCCGAGCCCTGGCTTGCCCGACCTGCGCCCCCTCCCGCCGCAGCCCAACGCCGGTTCGAGAAACTCTGGGCGCGGATGCTGACCCAGGGCCCGCGGCAGGCGGCGCACTACCCGCTGACAGAACCGAAGTGGCAGTTCCTCTGCTACATCGCTGAGAACGCCGACGTGGTCCTGCACGGTTCACCGGACCCGACGATCGACCAGTTCCGGCCGCGCCGCGCATATGACACCTTGGAGTTCGGCAATCGAACGGCGATCTACGCCGCTACCGACGGTATCTGGCCGATGTTCTACGCCGTCCTGGACCGGGAACGGCACCCGATGTCGCTGTCCAACGCTTGCATCCGGATCGGCGAACCCGGGGCATGGAGCGAGCCGCATTACTTTTTCTCCATCACCGCCGCGGCGCTCAGCCAACGTCCCTGGCGCACCGGCAAGGTCTACCTGCTCCCCGCCCACACCTTCATCGCCCAACCGCCGCTCACGGTCGGTGACCGTCTCGTGCAACCGGCCCAAGCCGCCAGCGAGGTACCGGTGCGACCGCTGGCGAAACTCACCGTGACGGCGCAGGACTTCCCCTTCCTGGACCAGGTCCGCGGTCACGACGACAAGGCCCTGCAGGAACGCGCGGCCAAGGATCCCGGCGGCTTCCCCTGGGTCACCGGCCCGGAGCAGTCGTAGGGCGACAGCCGACCGGCTCAGGCAGCCCCCGCTACCCGGCCATGCCGCCCGCTACGTGGTGAAGCAGAGGCAGAACGGGTGCCCGGCGGGGTCGGCATACACCTGGAACGAATCCGGCTCTTGTGTATCTTCGGCCTCCTTGAGCACTCGCGCCCCGAGCGCCATCACATGATCGTGCGCGGAGGGGAAGTCATCCACCCACAGGTCCAGGTGTATCTGCTGGGGTGTCCCGTCCGGCCATTGCGGTGGCACATGGTCCGGTGCCAACTGGACAGCCACCTCGGGCTCGCCGTCCACCATCACGGTGTGCCAGTCGTCGTCAGCATCCACCGTGCCGCCGAGCACGCCGGCCCAGAACGCGCTCTCCGCAGCGATATCCGCGGCGTCGAACACGACGAGTTTCCGGTTGATCCTCATGCCTTCGCCCCTTCGTCGGTCCACCCTTCGGCACTGGACCCCCGACGCCTTCGTGGAGAGGTTCGACCATATCGCGCGATGGTTCCCCGTGTGGTTGCATGACGCAGATCCGCCGAAGTGCACACATTGGAGTTGACCCCTGTGAAGAAGATCGGATTTCTCTCCTTCGGGCACTGGACACCGCACCCGCAGTCGAAGACTCAGTCGGCCTCGGACGCGCTGCTGCAGTCGATCGACTTGTCGGTGGCGGCCGAGGAGGTGGGCGCGGATGGCGCGTTCTTCCGGGTGCACCACTTCGCGCGGCAACTGGCTTCCCCCTTCCCGTTGCTCGCGGCGATCGGCGCGCGTACCGAACGCATCGAGATCGGCACCGGGGTGATCGACATGCGCTATGAGAACCCGATGTACATGGCCGAGACCGCCGGTGCCGCCGACCTGATCGCCGGCGGTCGGCTCCAACTGGGCATCTCCCGAGGCTCCCCCGAACAGGTGATCGACGGGTGGCGCTACTTCGGCTACGAACCGCCGCAGGGCAAGTCCGACGCCGACATGGCACGCCTGCACACCGAAGTGCTGTTGCAGGTACTCGGCGGGCAAGGATTCGCCGAGCCGAACCCGCGGCCGATGTTCCCCAACCCGCCCGGCCTGCTTCGCATCGAACCGCACTCCCCCGGGTTGCGCCGTCGGCTCTGGTGGGGAGCGGGCTCCAACGCCACCGCGACGTGGGCGGCCGAACTGGGCATGCACCTGATGAGTTCCACGCTGAAGGACGACGAGGACGGGCGCCCGTTCCACGTGCAACAAGCCGCACAGATCCACACGTTCCGCGAAGCGTGGGCGTCCGCCGGGCACGAGTACGAGCCCCGGGTGTCGGTATCGCGCAGCATCATCCCGATCGTGGACGGTCAGGACGCCCACTTCTTCGCCGGGGACCGCGAGGGCGCGGACCAGGTGGGCGTCATCGAGCCCGGAACACGATCGATCTTCGGCCGCTCCTACGCCGATGAGCCCGACGCACTCGTGGAGCAACTTCGTGAGGATGAGGCGATCGCGGCCGCCGACACCCTGATGATCACCGTCCCCAACCAACTGGGCGTGGACTATTGCGCGTCGATCCTGGAGAAGTTCATCAATCTCGTGGCCAAACCGCTCGGGTGGAAGTGAGTGGTCAAACCCTCCGGACGGCGCTTCAGCTCAGGACAGCGGGAGGTGCTTACTCGCCTCCCGCACGCTCAGCCCGCTGAGCCGCTCGCAGTGTTCGGCCACGAAACGCCGCACCCAGTCCGGGTCGGTCTTGGCGTACTCCCGCAGTGCCCAGCCGACCGCTTTGCGGATGAAGAACTCCGAACCGAACCGCGAGCCCTCCAGGTTGGTGCTCAGGCAGTGCGCCAACAGTGCCGTGTCGGTGCCGTCCTTGGAGCGAAGTTGCGCCAGGATCGCGGTGCGCCGCAGCCACATGTCCTCGCCCTCGGCCCACCCCCGCAGCACCGGCTCGACGGCGTCGGGCTCGAAGCGCAGGACCTCACCGACCAGGTGCGCGGCGATCTCATCGACGTGGTCCCACCACGCGCCGGTGACCAGGTGCCGGTACAGATCCAGCACCTCGGGGGTCCGGTACGCCCGGGCGCTGGGGTGCCGGGCGAGCGCGGTGGCGGCGTACCGTTCCTCGCGACGTGCGGCGTCGTCCCATAACTCCCGGATCGTTGCTTCCCACTGCGTACCGTTTTCCAGCGGGTGCCGGGCGACGGCCGCCCGCACGATCCGGCGCACCTGCCCCATCCGCACGCCGTGGAAGGGCATCGTCGACTTCATGTACCGCTGCTGCCCGGCGGCGCGCTCGGGGTCGCCGGCGGCGGCCAAGCCCGCCCTAATGGCGCCGATCAGGTCGTCGTCGGCGCCGCCGGCCACCTGGGCAGTCTCGCGCATGGCGGTCACATCGCCCGGGCGGCGCCGCGCCGCAGTGCCCCGGACCCAAGGGCCACCAACGCGACCGCCATCGCGGCCAGCACTGCCAGTTCCACGCCGATGTCCGCCAGTCCCCCGCTGTGCCGTTGGATCTGCGCGAACGCGTCATATGCCCAGGCGTGCGGGGTGATGTGCGCGACGGTCTGCAAGGTGTCGGGGAAGAGTTCCAAGGGGAACATGCACCCGCCGAGCGCGCCGAGCACCAGGCCCAGGCCCACAGAGATTCCGGTGGCCGCACCCTCGTGGTCCACCAATGCGCCGAGCAGCATGGCGGCGCCGGTGGCCACCGCGGCGAACACTGCGATCACCAGCAGCGCGAGCCAGGGGGTGCCGAAATCCACGTCGAACAACCAGATGCTGGCGAGCATGATGTACCCGCCCTGCACCATTGCGATCACCCACCGGCCCAGTACCTGCCCGCCGAGCGCCTGCGCGCTGGTGAGCGGTGCCGCCAGGATGCGACTTTGCACACCGATCCGGCGGGACTGGATGAGCATCACACCGCTGGACAACGTGGACAGGAAGACGAACAGCAACAGCATCGTGGCCGCGGACAGGTCGAACTGGCCCAGGCCGGCGAACTCCTGGGCGATCTCCTCCACGTCCTGTACCTGCAGTTCCACCTCCTGGACGCTTGCCCGGGATTGCTCCAGGGCTCCGGCGGCTTCGGAAGCTTCCACGCCCTGGGCCACGAGCGCGGCTTGCTGGGTCTGTTCCAGTGCGACCGCGTCGATCGCGGTGCGCACCCGCTGTTCGGTGGCCGGCACCCCGGGTGCGGCGATCATCTCCACCTGCGCCGCCTCGCCGTCGGCGTATGCCTCCTCAGCCTCTTGGCTGATGACCACACCGACCTGCGTGCGGCCCCGAGCGACCTGGGTACGCATCTGTTCCGGGTCGGCGGTCTGCACCTGCAGGTCCGCATCGGCGAGTTCCTGGGTGAGGGCACGGTGCAGATCGCCTTGGGCTCCGGCGAGGGTGACTGAGCCGGCCGAGCCGCTGCCGCCGAACTGCAGGCCCAGCACGAACACCAGCAGCATCGGGAAGATCAGCACGAAGAAGATGTTGGACCGGTCCCGCGCAAAACGGCGCAGTTCGGTGCCGGCGATCGCCAGCGTCGCTCTCATGCCTGCTCCGTCCCGGTCATAGTTCCGCACCCCGATCCGGCACCAACCGGGAGGCGACGGTGCACACCACGGCGAATCCGAGCATGGTCAGCAGCGGTGCGGTCAGATCTGCTAGTCCCCCGCCGCCGGCGGTGATGCCCAGCCCTCGGGTGAACGCCCCGATCGGGTTGAGGTCCAGCAACCGCCCGGCAAGCCCGCCGGAGGAGGTGATCTGGAAGAACGCGCCGCCGAACATGCCCAGCACGACGGCGAGGATCGCCTGGGCGACGCTGGCTTGTTCCGAGGTGCGCGCCAGGCGCGCCACCACGAAGGTCAGGGACGTGGCGGCGGCCACCACGCACAGCACCAGTAATCCCACCAGCGGCACCGACCCGAAGGAAACCCCGAACAACATGCTCCCCACTCCCAGGAGCACCCCGGTGGCCACCACCCCGATGACGTAGGCGGACAGCGCCTTGGCGGTGACGATCACCCCGGGGCGCAGCGGCATGGACCGCAGCCGGGCCAGGGTGCCTCGCTCACGTTCGTTGATCAGCGCGATCACCCCGAACCCGACGGTGAACAGCAGGAACAGCCCCGCCTGGCCGGCCACCATGGTGCCGCTGACGGACAGTTGTTCACTGGCGGTGCGCCCCTGCACCACCTCCACCGCCGGGGCCGCCGAGCCGACCTGCTCGGCGATCTGGGCCAACTGGTCCGGCTGCAACCCCAGTTGCGCGCCCGCAGCGGTGGTGACGGCCGTCGCGGTGAGGCGATCGGTCACGCCGTCCACCACGGCGATGAGGATGTCGATCTCCAGGCCGCTACCGGGGGCGCGGATGAGATCGATCTCGGTGGCCCGCCCCTCGCGGACGGCGGCCCCGAACCCCTCGGGTACGACCAATCCCAGGTCGGCCTGCTCATCCTCGGCCAGATCGCGTACCTGCGCGGCCGGCACTCCCTGCACGGTCACGTCCAGACCGGGCACCTGCGTCAGGGTCTCGACCACCACGAGGCCCAGTTCGTCGTCGTCGGCTACTGCCGCCGCCACGGTGACCGGGTTCAGTTCGATCTCTTCGGTCTGGAACACCAGGTTCATCACCGACATCAGCGCGATCGGCACCACCAGGCCGAAGATCAGCACCGAGCGGTCCCGCAGTCGCTGGCGCAGATCCCCGGCGGTCAGCGTGAGCAGTTCGCGCATGGTCAGTCCCGCAGCGCCCGGCCGGTCAGGTGCAGGAACACCGATTCCAGGTTTGGCCGGGAGATCTCCACGTCGGTCAGATCCATTCCCGCACCGCCTGCCGTGGTGACCACACCGGCCACCGCGGTGGGGGCCTCACGCACCTGCAGCGTCAGCCCGCGGCCGACCTCGGCCACTTTGTGCACGGCGGGAAGGGCCTGCAGGCGTGCCGCCGCGGCTGCGAGGTCGCCGGTGCCGGCCAGGCGGATCTCGTCCAGTTCACCCACGATCTGGATGAGTTGGCTCCGGGTGCCCTCGGCCTGGATCCGCCCGGCGTCGATGATGGCGATCCGGTCGCAGAGCCGCTCGGCCTCCTCCATGTAGTGCGTAGTGTACAGCACCGCCATCCCGGCACCGGACATCGCCTCCACCGATTCCAGGATTGCGTTGCGGGATTGGGGGTCCACACCCACGGTCGGCTCGTCCAGGATCAGCAGGTCCGGTTGGTGCAGCAGCCCGATGCCGATATTGAGGCGTCGTTTCATCCCGCCGGAGAACTTCTTGCTCGGTTCCTTGGCGCGGTCGGCCAGCCCGATGAGTTCGAGCACCTCGGCGACGCGGCGCCGCAGTTCCCCGCGCCGGAGGCCGTGCAGCCGGCCGAAGAACATCAGGTTCTCCCGAGCGCTCAGTTCGGGGTAGATGGCCAGTTCCTGCGGCACCAGGCCCAGGTGACGTTTGGGGGCCACGCGCTCGGGCCCCATGTGGTCACCGCGCACCAGCACGGTGCCCGCGTCGGCATCCAGGAGGCCGGCGACGATGGAGATCGCGGTGGTCTTGCCCGCGCCGTTGGGTCCCAGCAGGCCGTAGGTCTCCCCGGGGGAGACGGCGAAGGAGACGCCGTCGACGGCGGTCAGGTCACCGAACCGCCGGACCAGATCGGATACCTCCAGGACCGCGGTTCCTCGCGACGTGACCTGGGGCGTTGCTGTGTCCATCGCAACCTTTCGCTCATGTGCGCGTGAATTCTGGCACACGACCGAACGGCCCCGGAAGGAAATTCCCGGTGCGGGCGTACCGAACGCCGCTGCCTACCGGGCGGCTCGGAACCGCGCCGCCCATCGTTCCCACGGCGGCAGATGGGCCCAGTTGCGGCTCAGGGTGCGAAACGCACGAGCAAATCGACGGCGCATCTGGCCCCACCCGATCACGCTGCGCCCGGACACTCCCACTCGCAACGACCGGTGCAGCCCGATCCCGCGGTGCGGACCGAGCGCGAAGGCAAGATCCAGGTCATCGTGCACCTCGGCGTCGTCCCGGTGCACCCGGTGACGCACCTGGCGCCAGGCGGCCGTCCGCAGCGCCATATTCGACCCCCACAGCGGCCGGTGCCCGAGGGCCGCCGTGCACAGCAGGTAGTACGCGCCCAGGTAGACCGCGGCGACGATCCCGCCGGCCCGGGGCCACTCGTAGAACCGTCCGAGCCCGGTGACGGCGTCATACTCCTCGGCGGCAAGCAGTCCCTGCACGCTCTGCACCCAGGTCGGCGGGGGCAGCGAGTCGGCATCCAGCCTGGCGATGATTTCTCCGCGGGCGGCGTCGTAACCGGCGGCAGCGGCTTGCGGGATGCCCACTCGCGGTTCGTGCACCACCTCGGCCCCGTGGTCCCGTGCCACCTGTGCGGTGTGGTCGGTGGACGCGTTGTCGACCACGATGACCTCCAGCGGTGGCACCTGCTGGCGGCCCAACGCCCGCAGGCACCGCTCCAACGCCGCGGCGTCGTTGCGGGCGGGGATGACGACGCTGACCGACGGGAGCGACCTGTCCGAAGCGGCCAACCGCGCCTCCTCACCCATCGCTGCCGGCCCACCGCCGCGCGAACACCCGCCCGGGCCGCCCTAGTGCCTGCCCGGGCCGCGCTAGCACCCAGCCGGCCAGTGCCGAACCGAGCGCCCCGGCCACCAGGTCGCCGATGGTGTCCCCCGGTGAGACCTCGATGCGGGTGCTCACGTACAGGTGACCGATCCACTCGGCCACCTCCCACAGCACCGCCAGCGACGTACCCACACACGTGGTGGCGATCCAGACCGCCCACCTGCTGCGTGCGTTTGATCCGGCCGGGACCATCCGCGCCCGGCGCATGGGGTGGACCGCCGCGGCCGCGATCAGCCCGGTCACCACGAAGTGCGCGAGTACATCGGCCCACCAGTACCGCTCATACCAATGCAGGGCACTGGCCCAGGCTGCCGCCTGCAACCCCAGACTCAGCATCGCCTGCAGCGACACCGGCACCTGCAGCACCCGGACCAGCACCAACCCGCCGAGCACCGCGGCGAACACGGCCACCGCCACCCAGTCGTAGAACAACGCCATGGCGAGCAGCCCGCCCAGAGCGAGGACATCGGTGATGTGACCCGCGAGCCGTTGCGGGCGGGAGCCTTCGATCAGCAGGATCGCGGCGGCCGGTCGGTCAGCCGACGACGGCGCGCCGGCGGTTGCAGGCCCGCGCCCGCCATGCGGTTGCGTACCGGGCCCGCCCGGGCGCGCCGTACGCAGGTCCGCGCCGCTCACCGCCGGCCCCCGGTAGCCACCGCGCGCGCCACGAGCCACCCCTTCGTTGTGTTGGGCACCCGCACCCGGGCGGTGCGGATCTGCGCCGCGGGCGTGGTGCGCAAACCGTTCGCGAGTTCACCGAACAGCGAGTGGGCGGCTCGGACGGCGCGGCGGCTGCTCGGCGGCAACCGGTTCAGCACGGCTTCGGCGGCGCGCAGGTCTGCGTCGATCTCATCGAGCAGCTCGTCCCGGTGGGCGTCGGTGAACGCCTCGGGGTCCAGGCCGGGGAAGTAGGTGCGGCCCAGGCCGTCGTGGTCCTGGCCGAGGTCCCGCAGGAAGTTGACCTTCTGGAAGGCTGCTCCGAGCCGGATGGCGCCCGGGGCGAGGAGGGCGTAGAGCCGCTGGTCGCCGGCGCAGAACACCCGCAGGCACATCAGTCCCACCACCTCGGCCGAGCCGTGCACGTAGGTGTCCAGGCTCTGGCGGTCGTGAGTGTGCACGTCCAGGTCGGTGCGCATCGAGTCGAAGAACGGTGTGATCAGGTCCGCCCCGATCGCGAACCGGCGGGCGGTGCGGGCGAAGGCGTGGACCACGAGGTTGGCGCTCCAACCGGTGCAGATCGCCCGCACGGTTTCGGTGTGCAGCGCATCCAACATGTCGGCGCGGTGGGCCGCCGGGAGGTTCACCCGTGGGTCATCGACGATCTCATCGGCTACCCGCACCAGGGCGTAGATGTTGCGTACGTGGTCCCGTTCGGGCTGGTGCAGCAGCCGGCTGGCCCATCCGAAGGAGGTGGAGTAGGAGTCGATCACCACTGCCGCGCTGCGACTGGCGACGGTGTGATAACTCGTCGCTGGGCGTGCGCGGCGGCGGGGCAGGATCATTGCCCTCGACGCTCCTGACGAAGGCGCAGCACGATCGTGGCCAGCGCCACCAACACCGCCGCGATCACCGCTGCGACACTCACCGGCAACGACTCCGGTTCGCCGGAACTGCGGGCCACCGCGATCCAGCTCAGGCCCCACACCAGCGTGGCGGACACGGCTAGCCGTCCCCGGCCGGCCACCGCCATCGCGATGCCGATCGCAGCCACTGCCGCGATCACCACCACCGCCCACACCTCGGGGTACCCGCCGCCGGTGAACCCGGCGCCGGCCAGCGCCGCCGCGATGTTCGCCGCGGTGGCCACGCACACCCAGCCCAGGTACAACCCGAGCGTGCCGTCGGCCACCACGGCCTCCACCCGAGTGCGGGGCCGGGCGCTGAGCAGCCGCCGGAACACCGCTGCCAGCACCACCACGAGCGCGGCGATCACCACCACGCTCACCCAGATCAGGTCCCCCTGCACGGACAGGATCCAGGCCGCATTCAGCAGCAGTGAGGCCACCACCAGCCAGCCCAGGCGGCGCGGGTCGCTGCGGTCCCACCACTGCCACAGGGTGTAGGCACCCAGGCCGATATAGATGACTGTCCACACCGAGAACGCGGTGGAGGCCGGAGCAAGATGGGTGGCGTCGGTGGACAGCAGCCCGCCGGCGGCCTCGGAGATCGGGGTGCCGCCGAACACCCCCACGCCGATCATCGAGCCGACCAGGCACACCAGATAACTCACGGTGACCGTGATGCGCCGGGCAAGGGCGCCGTTGCTGGACGTGTCGCTCGCTGCGGCGGTGGAGTTCGAGGGGTTGGTGGAGTTGGGGGTAGGGGATCGGGTCATGCCGGCACTCTCTTCGGGGTTGGCTCCTGATCGCCCCCGGCGACCGCCTCATCCCTGGGGATGCGCGACTGCCACGGCCACCAGACGGGCCGACCGATGTCGTACACGATTCCCGAGACCAGCAGACTTCGCACGATGAAAGTGTCGATGAGCACTCCGACGGCCACGATGAACGCCAACTGCACCAGGAACAACAACGGGATCACCACCAGCGCGCTGAACGTGGCGGCCAGCACCACGCCCGCTGAGGTGATCACGCCGCCGGTCATGGCCAGGCCCCGGCGAACCCCGGCCCTGGTGCCGTGGGTGAGGGACTCCTCCCGCACCCGGGTCATGAGGAAGATCGAGTAGTCGATGCTCAGGGCCACCAGGAAGATGAACCCGTACAGCGGCACCGAGGCATCCGCGCCGGGGAAGTCGAAGACGTGGTTGAAGAAGATCGCGGCCAGGCCCATCGTCGCGGCGAAGGACAACACGTTCACCGTCAGGATCACCAGCGGTGCCACGATCGCCCGCAGCAGCACCACCAGCATGATGAAGATGACGGCCAGCACCAGCGGCACGATCGTGCGCAGGTCCTGGGCGGCGGCCTCCTGGGTGTCCAACCGCTCCGCCGCGGCCCCGCCCACCAGAGCCTGCTCGTCCACCTCCTGCACTGCGGTGCGCACCTGGCCGGCGACCTGCGTGGCTTCCTGACTCTCCGCCGTCGCCTCCGTGGCCGCCTCGATCTGCACCCGCCCGTCGACCACTACGGGAGCACCGTCGTCGTCGGCAGTGATCGCGGCGCCCTCGATGCCCTCCACCGCTTGGATCTCCTCGAGTGCCTCCTCGGCAGCGTCCTCGGTGGTGATCACCTGGATCGGGTCCACCTGGCCGGCGTCGAAGTGCTCGGCGAGGACCTGTTCCCCCGTGACCGAATCCACCTCGTCCAGGAACACATCCGCCTCGCCGGTGCCCTCGGCCTGCAAGGTGGGCAGGAACGCGGCGAGCCCGAGGAGCACGACGGCGGTGCTCGCCCAAACCACGCGCGGGCGGCGGGTGACGAACGCGGCCACCCGGTTCCACACCCGCCCGGCGTCCTCGGCCGCAGCCTCGGCGTCCGGGTCGAACGCGGGCACCTTGGGCCAGAACAGCGCGCGGGAACGGCCGCCGGCGATCAGCAGCACCGCGGGTAGCAGGGTGAGCGCGGACAGCACCGCGGCGGCGATCCCGATCGCCCCGACCGGGCCCAGGCTGGCGTTGGAACTCAGGTCCGACAACAGCAGACACAGCAGCCCGGCGATCACCGTGCCGGCACTGGCCACGATCGGGGGCACCGAGGCACGCCAGGCCACGCGCATCGCCTCGCGGGGCAGTTCGTGGTGGCGCAGTTCCTCCCGGTACCGGGCCACCACGAGCAGGGCGTAGTCGGTGGCGGCGCCGATCACCAGGATCGACAAGATGCCCTGGCTCTGCCCGTTCAGCACCAGCACGCCCGCCCCGGCCAGGGGCTTGACCACCAGGGCGGCGGCGCACAGTGCGAACACCGAGGTCGCCAGCACCGCGAACGGCAGGATGGGCGAACGGTAGACCAGCACCAGGATGATGAAGACCACCACGAGCGCCACGGCCAGCAGCACCCCGTCGATGCCGCTGAAGGCGCCCAGCAGGTCCGCCACGAACCCGGCCGGGCCGGTCACCCAGACCTGTAACCCCTCGCCGGCCAGGGAGTCGGCGGCCAGGTCCCGCAGGTCGTCGACGACGACGGAACCGATGCGGTCTCCGGTATCACCGAGGAATTCATCGGACTGCTCCTCGGCGATGGGGACCGGGATCATCAGCGCTTCGCCGTCCTCGGACGGGACGACGACGACCTGACCGTCCAGCACGTCGGCTACCGGGGTGCCGTCGGGCAGTTTCCGGTCGGGGATGGCCCCGGCGGCCTCCTCGGCGGCGGCGAAGTGTTCCTCGGTGACCTGCCCGCCGTCCTCCGGGATGGCGATGAGCAGCGCCGGGAGGATCTCGTTCTCGGTGAACTCCGCAGCGAGTTCCCCCGCGCGGGTGGACTCGGCCGTCTCCGGCAGGAACGCGGCGTCGTCGTTCTCCTGCACCTGGGACAGGTTGCCCTGCGCGATGCCGCCGAAGGCGCCGATGGCCAGCCAGCCGCCGAGTACGACGACGAGGAGAAACGCCCGCAGCACTGAGCCGCCCGTCCCGGAATTACTGCGGTGCCGGGCGCCGCCAGAGCGATTACTAAGCATGTTTAGTAATCGTAGGGAGGTTACGGCGATGCGCAACCGGCAAACGTCGATTCGCCCGGTGACACACAGCACATTAGCCGCCGGTGATTCGATCCACACTGCGGCGCAGCCCACGCCTGGGATGATGAGCAGCGTGGCAGCACGCGAACGCACCGAGCAGCAGGCTGCCGGCAACGGCACCGCCGGCGAACCGATGGCGGCCTATCCCCCGCCGGAATCGTGGCCGACCGGCCGGCTGCTGTCCGCCGCAGCGCGCCGGGTGGAACGCGCGTGGGACGCCTACCTGGAGGAGTGGGGCCTCACCCACGCCTCGGTGCCGGTGTTGGTGGTGCTCACCCGTGGCTCCTTCTCCCAGCGGGAGATCGCGGCCCAGATGCACGTGACGGAGCAATCGATCGGCCGTGTGCTGCGCGGGCTGCAGGAGTTGGGGTACATCACCCGGGAGCCGCATGCCTCAGACCGACGACGACGGCTCGTCACCCTGACGCAGGCGGGCCGCGACGCCCTGATCGCCTTGGATCAGGCACATGTCGTCGAGGGGCTCATCGGGCAGAGCCTGAGCCCGGACGAGACCGCCCGACTGCGCCACCTGCTGGTGCGGATGCTCGCCGACCTGCCCCTGCCCGAGCAGCGCGACGAGGTCTAGTCAACTCAGCGCGCGGACGGGCCAACTGCGCGGACGGGCCTCAGACGCACAACCCGTCGCTGACTCCGCGGCTGCAGATGAAGGTCCGCTGCACCTGGCTGACCTCGACGCCGTCGGCGGTGTCCTCGACGTGGATCTCCAAGCGCTCCCCATAGGTGGCATCGTCGAAGAACGGGAAGACATCGACCCGGTACACCGGGCTGTCCGCCGGTGTCTGGATCAGCACCCACTGCGGCGTCTCGGACTCCAAGGCGTGTTCGTCCACCCGTTCCTGGGCGATGTCGGCGACGAGTCCGACGGCATCCTCCTGTCCGCCGTACTGGTCGAACGCACCGGTGATGTCCTCGCCGGGCTCGGCGAGGTAGCCGAGGTAGCGACTGTTCACCCACCCGACACCGCCGGCGAGTTCGATCTCCGCCCACAGGCCGTGCTCCACCGAACGTTCCCGCCCCGCCAGCACAGCCCCCCCGGTCGGCGAGAGCCGGCCCACTTCCTGTGCGGTGTGGTCCGGTAACGCGCGAACGAAGAGCACGTCGCCGTCCGGCACGCCGACCACATCGACTGCGGCGCCCTGCTCGCTGAAGTACAGACCGAAGTCACTGCCGGGCAACTCCTCGTCGGGCACCGGGTCGGCTCCCTGGCGCTCCGGCGCCGCGGCGTCGTCATCAGCGCCGGTGCCCTTCGTGTCCTCCGAGCGCCCCTCCGGCGCGTCTTCCAGTTCCGCCTCCGGCTCGTCGGTCGCCGTCCCCTGTGGTTCCGCTTCGGGCTCCTCGGTGACGGTCGCTCCCTCGGGCGGGTCCGAGTCCGTCGTACCGCCGCAGGCGGCCAGCACCAGCGCCGCCGCTGCTGCTGCAACGAGGAGACTGCGTGGGACGCGGTGGGGTGTCAGGCGCATCGGACCTCCGGCGGGATCGGATTTTAGGACTTCACCATCACACACGCGTCCAGGTTCGCCCGGGCAGGCGGGGTGGCGTTTCGGCTCCAGTGGCGGACCACCGAGCGCGCTGTTACACAAGAAAACCCGGTGAGCACGATCTGAAGGAGGTTTGCGATGAGCACGATCGAGGAATCCATCGAGGTGGACGTCCCGGTCAGCACCGCCTATAACCAGTGGACCCAGTTCGAGTCCTTTCCGCAGTTCATGGACGGCGTGGACTCCATCACCCAGATCGACGACACCCGCAACCGCTGGGTAGTAACTGTGGGCGGGCAGACGCGCGAGTTCGAGACCGAGATCACCGAGCAGCACCCCGATGAGCGGATCGCCTGGCGCAGCGTCACCGGCGACACCCGCCACGCCGGCGTCGTCACCTTCCACCGCATCAGCGACCAACAGACGCGCGTGATGATCCAGATGGACTGGGAACCCGAGGACGCCGCGGAGAAGGCCGGTGCCGCGGTCGGTGCCGACGCCCGTCAGATCAAGGCCGACGCCAAGCGCTTCAAGGAGTTCATCGAGAGCCGCGGGGTGGAGACCGGCGGATGGCGCGGGGACGTCGACCAGCCCTGAGCGGCTGCACTGCTCCGCGCCGCTGAGTCCGCAGGCCGGTGAGAGCCGGGCCGGTGAGTCCGCAGGCCGGTGAGCAGCCGGGCCGGTGAGTTGCGCCCGTACTCGCGCTAGCGTGGGACGGCGATGACATCAGTTGAGCAGGTCACCATCACCCGGGCGGAGGGCACGTCCTTCACCGTCCGACTACACCCGTCGCCCGCGCCCCAACCCCCTGAACCCTCGATAGCGGACAGCACCGCGTGCCCGGCCGAGGTAACGACGGCCGGGGCGCCGGTAGTGCTCATCGTCCCCGCGATGGGCGTACGCGCCGGCTACTACGGCAAACTCACCGAAGCGATCCGCGAGGCCGGCCTGACCGCAGCCGTCACCGAGTTGCGCGGCCATGAGGAATCCGGTGGCCGCACGCCCTCGCGTCGCTATGACTACGGGTATGCCGATTTGCTCGATGACGTGAACGCTGCGGTGATCGCCGTCCGGCAACGGCTGCCCGGCGCGCCGGTCTACCTGCTCGGCCATTCGCTGGGCGGACACCTGGGCATGGTCCACGCCGGGCAGAACCCGGGACACCTCGCGGGCCTGCTGCTGGTGGCCAGCGGTTCGGTGTGGTGGCGGCTGTGGCACCCGGGGATGTACCTGGTAGGCGTCGTGGTCAGTGCAATGTCGAGGATCTTCGGCTACTTCCCGGGCCACCGGGTCAAATTCGGCGGCCGGGAGGCCAGGCAGCAGATGCTGGACTGGACGCGGTTCAACCGGACCGGTCGGCTGGAGTTCGGCACGCCGCGGGTGAATCACGACCCGGCGATCGCCGAGGTCGATCTGCCGGTGCTGGGGATGTCATTCGCGGGCGACGGGTTCGCCCCCGCCAAGGCAGTGGACGGGCTGCTCGCGAAGATGCCGAAGGCTCAGGTCACGCGCCTGCACGTGGGTGAGGGCACGGAGCCGCCGGGCCATCTGCGGTGGGCACGGCGCCCGGAGGTGGTGCTGCCGGACCTGGTGGCGTGGATCAAGGAGCAGGCAGCCCGTCGCGCCGAGCGATGATGTGATCGTTCGGGTCCCGACGCGCAGGCGTCGATGGCCGCGTCGTAAGCGATCCGCGGCGGCGCCGTCGCCGCTGTCCCGGAGTAACTCGGCCTAATGCCGCGAGCGCCTCCAGCACGGGCTGACCGGGCAGCAGTTCGCCGCCAGTTCCGCCAGCCGGACCGCATCATCTGCCTGCTGGCCAAGCAGCCGTGCCCAGTGCTCACGCCAGACCTCGTCCAAGACGTACTCGGGCATTACCGCACCGCCCTGTGCCCGGCCCTGGTTAGTACGGGTCCATAACTGGGGAGATCTGGATGTCATACGGGGGTAGCACCTGCAGGAGTTCCACCAGCACATCCAGGTGCGGCGCCTCGATCAGGAAGAACCCGCCCAGGCCCTCCAGCGCCTCGGCGTAGGGACCTTCGGTCAGGGTGACCTTGCCGCCGCGGGTGCGCATCACCGTCGCGTCGGCCTGCCCGTCGTTGAGCGCCTCGCTCGCGAGGATCTGCACGCCATCGCGCGCGGCGCAGGCGGCGTCGAACTCCTCGAACTTACCCATCGCCGCCGCTTGCTCGTCGTCCGTCATGGACTCCCACGGCGCCACCTCGCCGTCTCCGATCAGCATCACCAGGTACTTCATCGTTCTGTCCTTCCGTCCGGACGGCGGATACCGTCATCTGGCCGACGGCGGAGGCCGTCGCGAGTCCGACGGCGGATGCCGTCACCATGATGTCGCGCAGGGGGCACAGAAATCGACAGTTCGTGGAGAAATTTCGTGTGCGGCGGCGCTGGGGGTGCTGGTATCTACCGGCCGGTCGCCCGTGCGGAACACATCACTGAAGTGCGACGTCGAACGCACGTTCTGATGAATGTCAGTGGTCGTCGATACCGTTGAGACATGTCCAGCACAGCCGCTCCGGACCCGGGATCCTCTTCCTCGGGGACCAACTCCTGCGCGGCTCGCGAGCGGGCAGCGCGAGAGTTGGCCGGGGTGTATCCGCAAGAGCGGACCGTCGAGCGGCTCAAGCGCTACCTCAACAGCGACACGACCAACCCCGGCGTCCTACTGGAGATGGCGGCGTGCACCAAACGACTGCGGTCGAACCTGGACGGCGTCGAGGCGGAAGTCCTGCAGCGGTTGCAGGACGCGCGTCCCGGCGACGCGCTGGGAGAGGAGGTCGCCGCCCGGTACACCGTCACCACTTTGGCGGCGGACCGGCTGTTGAACCGAGCAGCCGCGTTGGACGAGTACCTGGAGGTGCACCTGGCGCTCCTCGGTGCGGAGATCGACGCGCAGAAAGCGGATGCATTCATCGACGGGACCAAAACCCTGCCCACCGCACAGGCCCGGGCCATTCACCGTGCATTGCTGCCCGGGGCTCCGCACCTCACCGTCGGACAGTTGCGCCACCGGCTCCGGGCGGCCGCCTTGGCAGTAGATGCGGACCTGGCTCAGGAACGGCACACGGAGGCAGTGGCGAATCGGTCAGTGAGCCTGACGCCGGCTGACGACGGGATGGCGTACCTGACGTTCTACGTTTCAGCCCCGGATGCGGTGGCGGCGATGACCACGCTGGATGCCTTGGCCGTGAAGAACGGTCCCGGTGATGATCGTCCCATCGGTGCGCGGCGGGCCGATGAGTTCATGGACCTCATCCACCAGGCGATGGTCACTGGAAAAACGCCTGACGGCTCCCCGGTGCCGACCCAGCAACGCAAACGCCCGCATCTGGTCATCACGGTCGCCCAGTCCACACTCGACGGCGAGGATGACGCCCCCGGGTATCTCGCCGGGTACGGGCCGCTGTCGGCAGAGATCGTTCGCCACCTTGCTTCGGATGAGCGGGAGGACTGCGGTGTTGTTCCCCCCGATGTAACCACTTCGCCAGACGACGACACCACCGCCACTTGCGAGGCCGGCGACGCCCAGCGTGCCGATGCTGTCGGGTCAGGTGCGCAGCCGATCGCACCCGGCACACGGTCAGTCGCACCCGGCACGCCGACCACCGTGGCGCCCACGGATGCCTTCAGCGGCACACTCCTGCCACCGCCTCGAGCGGTGAACACACCGTCCGGCTGCAGCACGGCAGACCCCTTCGGGCTGGTATCGCGCCTCGCGAAGCACGCTGATCCGGTGACCGCTCTTGCCGCCCTGGGCATCCTGAGCAGCAACGCCTATCAACCCGGCACGGCGCTGCGCGAACACGTGCTCTTGCGAGATGTCACCTGCCGGTTCCCCACCTGCCGGCAACCGGCCCGCCGCTGCCAGATCGACCACATCATTCCGTTCGATTCGGCACGTCCTGCCTGGGCCCAGACCTATGCCGGCAACCTGCACGTGCTGTGCCAGCGACATCATCAACTTAAAACTGCCGGACTATGGAATGTGCACCGGGATCACGCCGGCGACACACATTGGAGTTCGCCGCTGGGCTACCGATACATCCGCCCGGCCGAGGTGGTCGATCCGACTCACGATCTGCCGGCGCTGCGCCTGGCCGTGCACGCGATCATGTCCGAACACGCCGATCAACCCGAGGTCCTCAACCGACCCGCACCGTTGGATGCCGCGATCGTGAGCCCGGCGGAACTCGCCGAGCACCTGTGCACTGAGCCGGGCCATGCCCTGCCCGGCCGATGCACATGTGCGGAGCAGGTCGACACCGTGGCAGCGATCGAGGAAAGACTGGCTGCACGTACGCCTGGGCAGCCTCGTGTCTCGGTGTTGGAACTCCTCAGGGCGGCCGCGAAGCGGTGGGCGGACGACACCGAAGCCAAGAAGCGAGCCGAGGCCAGGAAGCCAGCCGAGATCACGGGGCGCTCCGCAGAGGCAGAAACACGCGAATCGCGGCAACCCGGCGAACCTCGCGACGGCGTCTCCAGCGGCACCGATCCGCCACCCTTCTGATCGCGCCGCGCGGCGATTCCCCGACATCCACTGCCGCGCGGGCGCTCGCCCTCAGACCCCGACCGCGCCTGACCCGCTCCCCGAGCGCCCGGCGGTCTGCGGCGTCGGCGTGCTGCGCTCGGCGGCGACCAGTTCGCGTACCGCTGGGGCGACCTCCTTGGCGTAGGTCTCGGTGACCGTGCTGTCATCGGAGGCGAGGATGAATCCGCTCGTGCCGTGTTCGAGTGCGAGGTCGGCCAACTCCTCGGCCCACTGATTCGGCGGGCCTTGCAGGAAGCCGGATGACTGGGTGCTGAACCGGCCGCCGATATTGAGCAGGCGACGCACCGCAGCCGGATCCCTGCCGGCCGCTTCGGCAGCCTCATCAACGGTCTGGCTCATCTTCGCCAGGTCCGCTTTCCCGCCCCGGAGGTACCCGAACGAAGGCACCCACCCGTCGGCCGCCCGCCCCACCAGTCCGAGGATGCGGGGCTTGTACGCACCGATCCAGATCTCCACATCGTGCGCGGGTGCGGGTCCACGCTTGGCGCCGTCGACCCGGTAGTGCTCACCGTCCACCGCCAACCGGCTGCGGTCGTCGGTGTCCCAGATGCGGCGGATGATCTCGATCGCCTCGTCAAGCGCCTCGATGGACTCCCCCGGCCTGCGGCGCGGCCCGCCCATCGCCTCGATCGCATCCCAGAACCCGCCGGCCCCGAGCCCGAGTTCCACCCGCCCGACGCTGAGGATGTCCAGTGAGGCGACGGTGCGGGCGAGCACCGCCGGTGGACGCAGCGGCAGGTTGGTGACATTCGCCGCCAGCCGCACCCGCTCGGTGCGGGCCGCGGCGTAGCCGAGCAACGTGTAGGTGTCGTGAAACCGCGGCTGGTAGGGATGGTCCTGGAAGGTGACGAGATCCAACCCGGCGCGATCGGCCACCACGGCCTGCTCCACCGCGTGGTGGGGCGGTTCATTCATCGGGGTGACGAAGGTACCGAATAGCAGATCCTGGCCGTAGTCAGGCATGGGGTCCTCCTTGCGGGCTGGCAGCGGCTTCGCTGGGCGCGTCAGCACCCGACGGGTCCCCGCCGGGTGCTTGGTCGTCGAAACGTCGTGGGGTGACCGCGAAGTTGTCGCGGAAGAGTTGGTGCGGGTCCAGTTCTCCCTTCAACCTACTCAGTCGGTTCAGACCTTTCTCGCCGAAGGCCTCCACGAGACGCTCCGGACTGCGATCGGTCTCGAAACTCAGGTACAGGCCCTTGAAGTGCCTGCGCACCCGACCCCACCACTTATCGAGCCGTTGGGCATTGGCGCCCATCGCAGTCACGTGCATCTGGGCGTCCCGGTGCACGAACGCCGTGGCCTCCGGTGGCGTATCCCCGATCGCCCCGCCCATGGTGCGCAGTTGGAACCAGTTCACGGTGCCGCTGTCCAGCAATACCGCAGCGTCTTCCGCGAATGAGGGCGTCACCTCGGTGAGCAGCCCGGACCGGGACACCGGTTCGCTGCGCCCTTGGTGCGGCTGATCCGGGAACATCGTCATCACGGCCGCGTACGGGGCGATAACCACCTGCTGCTGGATCAGGGTGGGGGTCTGGGCGAACGGTTGCAGTTGCTCGATGATCACGTCCGGATCATCGCTGTCCACCATGGCCATCACCTGAGCGGTCGCAGCCCCGCCGCGGGAGGGGCCCATGATGAGGAACGCGGTGGTCTGCCGAGGGGCATTGGTTGCCACCGCACCGAAAGCGGTGAGGAACTGGGCCACGTCCGGGACTTGGAATCCCAACTGTGCCCACCCGACCTCTGACACCGGTGAGGCGTTGATCTCCACCGCCGTGAGGATGCCCATGTTCGCCCCTGCCCCGCGCACCGCCCAGAACACCTCC
>DATGSR010000242.1:0-2420 GCA_035302405.1 Beutenbergiaceae bacterium | reverse complement strand
ACCAGCAACCGCACCCGGGACGTGCACGACGCCCTGAAGCGCCGGTGCTACTACCACTGGTTGCCCCACCCGGAACTGAACCGGGAGATCGAGATCGTCCGCTCCCGCGTTCCGCAAGCCACCACCGCGGTGGCCGAAGGGGTGGCCCGCATCGTCGGCGCGCTGCGCGAGGTGGACCTGCTCAAACCCCCAGGGGTCTCCGAGAGCATCGACTGGGCCGCCACGTTGGTGGCCATCGGCGCCAGTGAGATCACCGTGGAGGTGGCCGCCCGCACCTTGGGCGCGGTGCTGAAATACCACGAGGACCTGGAGGCTGTGATGCCCCGCCTGGATCAGTTGGTGGCCCAGCCGGCGTGAGCGCCCCCGCCCCGGTGCCAGCGCTGGAGGCCGAACTGGTCGGCCTCGCCGCCGCGCTGCGCCGCCACGGCCTGGTGATCCCCGGCGGTGCGGTGGCCGACGCGCTGATCGCCACCGGGCACCTGGGCGATCCGACTCGCTCCAACCTGTACTGGGGCGGGCGGCTCGCGTTCTGCTCCTCCCCCGCGGATATCGTCACCTACGACCGGGCGTTCGAGGCCTGGTTCTCCGACCGTGCCTGGGCCCGCCACGTGCACCCGGCCACCCAGCAGCCGGTGGTCCAGGAACGGTTCGAACTGGGCGCCGACGGCACGTCCGGGGATACGGACACCACGCCCCCGCCGACGGCCAGCCGCGCGGAGATCCTGCGGCACCGGGATCTGACCACGCTCGAGCCGCCCGACCGGGAACTGGCCTATCGGATGATCGCGAGGTTGCGTCGTCGTCCGCCATCACGGCGCACCCGCCGCACCAGGCCCGCCAAGCGCGGGCGGATCGACCTACGGGCGATGTCGGCCGAGGCGATGCGCCTGGGCGGGGAGACCGTGCACTGGCGGTACCGCGCCCCGCACCACCGGCGACGGCGGGTCATCGCCCTGGTGGACGTGTCCGGGTCAATGAGCGCCTACTCCGATGCGTACCTGTTGTTCGGGCACGCGCTACGGCGAAGCGGTGGGGAGACGGAGGTGTTCTCCCTCGGCACGCGCCTGACCCGGCTCACCGAACCGCTGGCGGCCTCCGATCCGCAGACGGCGGTGCACCGGGCGAGCGCGCAGGTGGAGGACTGGGCCGGGGGCACCAGACTGGGCGACCAGCTCAAGGTGTTCCTGGACCGCTGGGGGCAGCGGGGCATGGCCCGGGGCGCGATCGTGGTGATCTTCTCCGACGGCTGGGAGCGCGGAGGTGCGGAGTTGCTGGGCGCCCAGGCCCGGCGGCTGGCACGGTTGGCGCACACCGTGCTCTGGTGCAACCCGCACCGCGGCCACCCGGGGTATGAGCCGCTGACTGCGGGGATGCAGGCGGTGATCGATTACGTGGACGGGCTGGTGGCGGGCCACAGCGTTGATGCGTTGGAGGAGTTGATGGGCCTGATCGACGCGGTCTGAGAGGCTCCCGCCGTTCGCCCACCGCCGTGACTTCCGGTTTCGATGAACGTGGAGGTCACGCGGCGTCGTGCTTCCACATCCGCACACACTGGCGCCTTGCGAATCGGTGCTCCGGGCGTGCTTCGTGCATGCAGTGCTGCTCCCGGTGTGCTTCATTCAGTGCAGTGACGAGGCGGGCCCGACCCGACGGCGGGGATGCAGTCGGGTGCCGATCAGCACCTGAGCGGTAGCGATGGCGGCCAGCGCCAGGAACGACGACGTGAAAGCGCCGGTGGCATCGCGTGCCAGCCCGGCCAGGGTCGGCCCGAAGGCGGCCAGCAGGAACGAGACGAGGAACGCCATCGCCGACAGCCGCGCGGAGTCCAGCGGGGAGGCCACGTGTGAGGCCAACTGGACGAGCCCGAGGGTGAAGCCGCCGCCCAGGCCGATCCCGACGACGGCGATCACCAG
This sequence comes from Beutenbergiaceae bacterium, assembly GCA_035302405.1. Taxonomy (GTDB): domain Bacteria; phylum Actinomycetota; class Actinomycetes; order Actinomycetales; family Beutenbergiaceae; genus CALKWS01. The sequence continues at coordinate 507 of DATGSR010000242.1, read as the reverse complement.
CCAGGTCGCGGCATCCGGCACCAGCCCCACGCCGAGCATGCCCAACACGCTCAGGCCCGCTGCGGAGCAGTACAGCACGCGCCGGTCCCCGCGCCAGCGGTGCAACACGGCGGTCAGTGCCAGGGCGGCAAGGAGTTGCCAGGTGCTGAACGCCCCGAGCAGGAGGCCGGCGCCGGTGGGGCTCCACCCAAGGTCCAGGTAGGTGGCGGGCAGCCACGCCAGCACCACGTAGAACATCAGCGAGTTCGCCGTCAGGTAGCCGGTGATGAGCCATGCGGTGCGGCTGCGCCAGGGTAGTTGCGCGGCTCCGCTGGTGGGGGCCGGCGACGGTGTGTCCGTGGTTCTGCTCGCGGTGTCGCCAGGGGAGCCCGCTGCCCCGGCGCTGTCGGTTGCTGGGGCACTACTACCTGCCGCGGCCCTGCTGGGTGCTGGGGCGCTGTTGGTTGCTGGGGCGCTGCCGCCTGCCGGGGTCCTGCCGCCTGGCCGGGCTCTGCCGTCTGATGGCGC
>DATGSR010000241.1:0-2194 GCA_035302405.1 Beutenbergiaceae bacterium | reverse complement strand
TGCCGGGTGCGGCACACGATCGCGATGACTCCCAAGCCGATGGCGGCCGGCTGCGCAGCGACGCAGTGGCAGGCGCGGGCATGTCAGCCGACGGGCTGACGCCTGCACACCCTGCCCTGCGTCCGCCCGGTGCTGCCCGGTCTGCCTGCATACCCAAGGAGACTGATGAGCACATCTCCGGCGCTCGCCGGTGGCACGCTCGGGTCGGACTCAGCGCCGGGCTCAACATCGCCGCGCACCACCTCAGGGCGCGCCGATCCAAGCGGCACCGCCCCACCGGGAAGCAATCCACGGGGAACCAACCCGCAGGGAACCAACCGACCGGGCACCAACCGACCGGGCACCAACCCACCGGACACCACCGCCGTCGCCCGCGCCAAACGCCCCCGCGTCAAGGCCCGCAACGTGCTGGTGTTCCTCATGCTCGCCGGGCCGAACATTGCCCTGCTGCTGGTGTTCACCTACCGGCCGATGATCCTGAGTTTCTACTACTCGATGCTGCAGTGGAACTTGGGTGCCTCGCTGGCCAGGTTCGTTGGCCTGGGCAACTACGTGGAATGGTTCACCGACCCCCGCACCCCCACCGTGGTGGCCACCACCGCGATCTTCGGGCTGGTCACGGTCGGCGGCGGGCTGGCACTCGGCCTGGGCTTAGCGCTCCTGCTGAACCAGAAACTGCGTGGCCGCGGCATCGCCCGCACCCTGGCGTTCGCGCCCTACGTGCTGTCCGGCATCGCGGTGGGAATGCTGTGGCTGTACATCTTCAACCCCCGCTACGGGCTGTTGAAGGTGCTGCTGGAGCATCTCGGCGCGACCACCCCGCAGTGGTACTCCACCACCCCGTGGGCGCTGATCATGATCACGATCGTCTACCTGTGGAAGCACGCCGGGTACGTCGCGCTGATCTACCTGGCCGGGCTGCAAGCCATTCCCCAGGATCTGCGCGATGCCGCCGCCCTGGACGGGGCCAGCCCCCGGCGCACGTTCACCTCGGTGGTGCTGCCGCTGCTGGGCCCGGTGACGTTCTTCCTGCTCATCACCACCACCCTGTCCTCCCTGCAGTCCTTCGACCTGATCCGGGCGATGACCGACGGCGGGCCGCTGGGGTCCACCACCACGCTGATGTACCAGATCTACGTGGAGGGCTTCCAAACCGGCCGGGCCGGTTACGCCTCGGCCGCGGCCACGATCCTGTTCGTGATCCTGCTCATCATCACCGCTATCCAACTCAAGTACGTCGAGCGGAAAGTGCACTACTCGTGACCAGCATGCTCACCCGCCCCAGCGGCGCCCCCGCCCCGAACAGCGCGACCGCCGCCACTCCGCAAGTCCCCGCCCCGGTGCTGGACCGTACCGAGATCCGCCGCCGCCAACGCCGCAAGGCCCGGCTGCGCCGCCTGCCGGCCGACGTGGTGCTCTACGCCGTCATGGCCGCGGTGATCCTCATCATGTCCGTCCCGTTGATCTGGATGGTGTTGGCCAGTTTCAAAGCCCCCGGAGAGATCTACTCCGTGCCGCTGACCTGGCTGCCGGAGTCCTTCGGCCTGGACAACTACCGGGAGGTCGCCGGTGCCATCCCGATCGGGCGGATGTTCTTCAACAGCGTGCTCATCACCACCCTGGGCGCCGGGCTGAAGGTGATCCTGGGCCTGGCGTGCGCCTACGCGCTGGTGTTCGTGGACGTGCCGCTGAAGAAGACCGCGTTCGTCCTGGTGCTGTTCGCCCTGCTCATCCCCGGGCAGATCACCATCATCCCCAACTACACCCTCATCGCCGGCCTGGGCTGGTTGAACACCTACCAGGGCATCATCATCCCCGGCCTGGCCAGCGCGTTCGGCACGTTCCTGTTCCGCCAACACTTCCGCAGCCTGCCGGTCTCGGTGCTGGAGGCCGCCGAACTGGACGGGGCCGGGCACCTGCGCCGGCTGTGGCGCTTCGCGGTGCCGATGTCGGTGCCCACCATTGCCGCGGTCAGTTTGGTCTCGATCGTGGGGGAGTGGAACGAGTACCTGTGGCCGATGCTCGTGGTGGACAACCCCACCACCATGCCGCTGCCGGTGGGCCTGACCCTGCTGCAACGGGTGGAGGGCCTGCAGAACTGGGGCGTGCTGATGGCCGCCACCACGCTGGTGACGATTCCGATCCTGGTGATCTTCCTGGTGCTGCAGCGCCGCCTCGTCGCAGGCCTCACCGC
>DATGSR010000240.1:0-15099 GCA_035302405.1 Beutenbergiaceae bacterium | reverse complement strand
GGGATGGGACAGCACCGTGGCGCTGGGGCCGGCCTCCTGCACCGTCCCGTTCTTGAGCACGACGACGTCATCGGCGCGGTCCGCTGCGACGGCCAGGTCGTGGGTCACCAGCAGGATCGCGGTCCCGAGTTCCGCACGCAGGTCATCGAGCAGGTCCAGCACGCGGCGTTGGACGGTGACGTCCAGGGCGCTGGTGGCCTCATCGGCCACGATCAACTCCGGCTCCAGGGCGATGGCACCGGCGATCAGTACGCGTTGTTTCATTCCGCCGGACAACTCGTGCGGGTACTGGCGGGCACGCAGGCCCGGCTCGGGCAGGCCCACCCGGTCCAGCAGTTCCACCACCCGGGCGCGGATCGCCGCCCGGTTGCCCCACTTGTGGATCCGCAGCACCTCGGCGAGGTTGTCGCCGACCCGGCGCACGGGGTTCAGGGAGTTGTTCGGGTCCTGGGGCACGTACCCGATCCGCCGCCCCAGGGCCGAGCGCAACTGTCTGGCCGACCAGTCGGTGATGTCGGCGCCGTCGAAGCGCACCTGCCCGCCGGTGCGCTGCCCGTTGTGGGCGAGTAACCCGAGCAGGCTTTGGATGGTGGTGGTCTTACCCGACCCCGACTCCCCCACCAGGGCCACAGCCGCACCCGGTTCGACGTCGAAACTCACCTGCCGCACCGCCGGCACCTGGCCGGCGCTGCCGTGGTAGGCCACCGACAGATCGCGCACGCTCAGGATCGGGGCGCTCGGGGCCGGCGAGTTCGAGGTCGCCGTGCTCGGCGCAGGGGTGCTCCGGGTCGCCATGCTCGGCGCACGGGCGCTCCGGGTCCCTGTGCTCGGCGCAGGGGTGCTCCGAGCCGGGGTGTTCCGGGTAGGCGTGTTCCGGGTTGGGGCGCTGGGAATCGATCGATTCACTGGTTCCTGCCGATCAACGCAGAGATCCGGTTCGCCGACAGCACCACGGCCACCACCACCAGCCCGGGCAGGGTGGTCAGCCACCAGGCGGTGGCCAAGTAGTCCCGGCCCTCGGCCACCATCAGCCCCCACTCGGGCGTGGGTGGCGGGGCGCCGTACCCGAGGAACCCGAGGGTGGAGATCGCCAGGATCGCGGTGCCGAACTGCAGGGCTGCCAGGGCCAGCACGGCGGTGGTGGAGTTGGGCAGGATGTGCCGGCGCAGCACCTGGGCGAACGTGGCACCGGAGCCGAAGGCGGCCTCGACGTAGTCGCTGCGCCGCACCCGCACCACTTCTGAGCGGGCCAACCGGGCGAACGCGGCGATCGAGGCCACCCCCACCGCGACGGCCGCCTGCAGGGTGCCGAACCCGAGCAGGATGATCACGCTGAGGGACAGCAACAGGGAGGGGATGGCCAGCAGCACGTCCACGATCCGCATGATCACGTCGTCCACGATCCGCCCGGAGGAGCCGGCGATGATGCCCAGGGTGGAGCCCACCACCAGGCCCACGGTGACCGCGAGCAGCGCCCCGGACAGGGAGTGGATCGCCCCGTGCACCACCCGGCTGAACACATCTCGGCCGGTGGCGTCGGTGCCGAACCAGTGTTCGGCGCTGGGCGGGGACATCGCTACTGCGGCGTCGCCGGCGATCGGGTCGGCGGGGGCGAACACCCCGGGCAGCAACGCCCAGCCGACTGCCAGGGCGAGCACCGCCCCGGGCAGGATGTACCCGGTGCGGGAGCCTCGTCGTCGCGGGCTCCTCCGCGCACTCAGCACACGGCGTCGGGCCTGCGTGGAAGACACGGAAGGCGCAGGAGGCGTCGCGGCGGTCTGCTCGGCGGGTTTCGCCACGGGGGCGTGGAGTGTTTGCAGGTTGCTCATCGGGCTGCGGCCACCTTTCCGCGCAGTCGGGGGTCCACCCTGGGGTAGAGCAGGTCCACGGTCAGGTTGATCGCCACGAACACCGCGGCGGCCATCAGCACCACGCCCTGCAGCACGGGGATGTCCTGGGTGCGGACGGCCTGTTCGGTGATGCGGCCGATGCCGGCGCGGGCGAACACGGTTTCGGTGACCACCGCCCCGGCGATCAGTTCCCCGAACAGCACCCCGGCCATGGTCATCGTGGGCAGCACCGCGTTGCGCAGCACCGCATGCCACTGGGTCCACAACTCACTGGCGCCCTTGGCGCGGGTGACGGTGACGAAGGGTTGCAGGCTGACGGCGTCCATGGACCGCACCAGGATCTGCGCCAACGGGGCGCTGATCGGCACCGCCAGGGTGAGCACCGGCAGGATCAGCCCCTCCACCGGGCCGGGATTGATCACCGGCACCCAACCAAGCCGGAAGGAGAAGATCTGGATGAGCACGATGCCCAACCAGAACACCGGCACGGACACGAACAACGACGGCGCGGCGCGCAGCGCCGACCGCAACCAGGCGAACCGGCTCAGCCCGGCGGCGAACGCGATTCCGAAGGCCACCAGCACGGCCACCACCAGGCTCAACCCGGCCAACGTCAGGGTGCGCGGTAGGGCGTCGGCGAGGATGGTGCGCACCGCGGTGCCGGACTCGATGGAGTAACCCAGGTCTCCGCGCAGCACCCCGGACAGAGAGTGCCAGTACTGCACGTGCAGCGGGGCGTCCACCCCGTAGGCGATCCGCAGGTCGGCGATCTGCTGCGGGGACAGGCCCAGTTCGGGGCTTTCGAACCGGATCATCAGCGCGTCCGCCGGCATCGCCTGCAGCAGCAGGAACGCCGCGGTGAACGCCACCAGCAGCACCGTAGCCGCCTGCCCGAGGCGGGACAGTAGATAGTGCATGGGTGCGCCTTACTGGTCCAGCCAGGTCTGGTACCAGTCCGGCCGGGCCACCGACTCCCACCCGAAGTCCTGCACGTGGGTGCCGGCGCCGTAGACCTGAGGTTCCTCGAACAGCGGGATCACATAGGCGTTCTCGGCCAGGTAGGTCTGCACCGCTTGGGTGTGGGCGATGCGCTCGTCCGGGTCGGCTTCGGAAGCGACCGCCTCCAGTAGCCCTTCGAGTTCCTCATCGAGCACCGGGTCCTCACCCACCCGGTTCGCCAGCGTGTTGCGGTTCTCGGAGTGGAACTGGGACTTGATCACGTCCAGGTCCGCCCGGGCCACCATCGAGTGGTACAACTGCACCTGCTCGGGGTCCAGGATCGCCTGGGCGTAGGTGCCGGCGTCGGCCCGCAGGATCTGCAGGTCCACCCCGATCTCCTGCCACTGCTGGCTGATCAAGGTCAGCGCCTCGAACGACCGGGGCTGGGGCGCCGCCTCGTTGACCACCAGGCGCAGTTCTTCGCCGTCCCTGGTGCGGACGCCGGAGGGTCCTTCGATCCAACCGGCCTCCTCCAGCAACTCTTCGGCCCGGCCCGGGTCGTAACCCAGGTGCTCGGAGGTGTCCACGTACCCGGCGGCCCCCGAACTCAGCGTGGAGGTGGCGAGCGGATAGTGCTCGGTGTAGATGGTGTCCACCACCTCCTGACGGTCGGTGCCGGCGATCAGGGCCTGGCGCACCCGCAGATCGGCGAGGATCTCGTGGCCGAACCGGATGGAGAGGGAGTTGTTCACCCCGTTGGTTTGCGGGGCGTAGATGTCGAAGCCGGCGCCGGAGACCTGGGCCTCGTCCTGGGCCTGGACGTACCGGACCACATCGGCCTGCCCGGACAGCAGCGACCCCACCCGCACGCTGTCCTCGGGGGTGACCTCGATCTGCACCGCGTCCAAGCGGGCCCGGCCCTGGTGCTCCCGGGACGGCGGCGCCCAGTCGTAGTCCTCCCTGGCGGTCAGCGTCAGGGACGTGCCCAGGGACTCATCGGTGATAACGAACGGGCCAGTACCGATCACCTCGGTGGAGTTGCCCGGGGCGAAGTCCTCGAAGGAGCCGGCCAGGGTGTCGGGGTGCAACAGTCCGGAGTTGATGGTGGCGGCCGCTTGCAGGAACCCGGGGGCGGGGGCGTCGAAGTGGAACCTGACCGTGGTCTCGTCGATGACCTCGCTGCGGGAGTAGTTGTTGATCGCCTCGGAAACGATCAACGCCCGGTCCGGGTCCCCCTTGCCGTACAGGTCGAAGTTCGCCGCGACCGCCTCCGCGTCCAGCGGGGTGCCGTCGGAGAAGGTGACGTCGTCGCGGATGGTGAAGGTGTACTCGGTGGCGTCATCACTGATCTGCCAGTCGGTGGCGATCCACGGCTGCAGTTCCAGGGTCTCGGGATCCTGGTAGACGAGCCGGTCGGTGATGTTGTTGACGATGCCGCCGTTGGGGTAGAAACCGGCGTCCGGCGGGTAGAGGTTGTCGTGGGCCTGGTGTTCCAGGTACACCAGGGTTCCCCCGGTGACCGGCTCACCGTTCCGCCCGGCTGAAGCGGCGTCGTCGTTCGCGCCACTCGCGCTGGAACCACAGGCGGACAGCACCAGAACACTCGCAAGGATCAGGGCCGCACCGGTGGTTCGCGAACGTGACATCGTCTTTCTCTCTCAGCGTGGGCCCATGTGGCCCGACCTAAGAAAGGGTGTGTCAACCGCTTGCTGCTCGCCACGACCGCCCTGGGTCGTACCACCATGTGGACATTGCCGTCCCGGAATACTGGCGCGTGGCGGCCGCTGTCACCCGGCCCCACCGCCGCGCGCCGATGGAAGGCGCCGTTCTGGCGGTTGTCCCCGAGATTCACTCCGGGCGACTTCCCGGTGGTGCTACCCGAGCACCTCGGCGAGATAACTCAACGCCACGGCCACACCGCTGGCGACCAGCGCCAGGATCGCGATCACCGCCACCACCGAAACCCACAGCGGGCGCGGGCGGGGCAACTCGTCGTCACTGCCGGGATTGAGTTCGGGTGGTTGGCGGCGGGGGTCGGTGGGGTTCGTCATGGCACCTTCCAGGGTAAGGCCCGACGACGCATCCGGGACCGGGCGCACGCGCGCGGTGACGTAGCGCGCGGGGACGTAGCGCGCGGGGACGTAGCTCTCGGGGACGTAGCTCTCGGCGATTCTGGGGGCCGCGGCACTCCCCGGCACGCGTCCGGCGGGACTGCTCTCACCAGATCATGTAGAGCAGCACAAAGAACGCCAGGGCCACCATGGGGCCGAGCCAGGCGATCACGGTGCGCACGGCGGCGCGTCGGCGAGCGGCCTCCCGGTCTTCAGACCGGTGATCGTGACTCATCTGACACCTCCGCGGATCACCGTAGACGGGCGCTGAGGGGATCAGCCTAATCCTGTGACGCCGGCCGCGGTCAGCCAAACTCGAGCGCGAGCAGGTGCCGCAGTGCGCCAAACTGGAGGCATGAGCGACGCGAACCACGGATCGACCGCATCGGGCGAGCCGGACAACCGGGAGGATCACCCCCCAGGGCAGCAGGTCCCCTCGGGACCGCACCCGGTCGGGCAGCAACAGCCGGGCAGGCGCAACCCCTATGCCCCCGGCCCGCAGCCGCCGCACGCTTACCCCAGCCAAGGGGCCGGCGTCCCGCCATCCGCGCCCGACTACTCCCAACCCGGCTACCCCCATCCCGGGCAGCCCCAACCCGCGGCACCGCAGGCGTGGTATCCACCGGCACCGATGTGGCATCCACCGCGGTCCTACCACCACGCCCTGCATCGCCCCCAGGGCGGCAACATCTGGCGCGGAGTGGTGGCGATCATCCTGCTGGCCGCGGGGTTCTTCCTCCTCCAGATACCCGGCTCGATCGTGCTGATCATCGAATCCGGGCTGCCTGAGGATCCGGAGGACCTGCTGCAGTTGACCATCACGCCGCTCGGGCTGATGGCATTGAACCTCTCGTTAGCCGCGCTGTGGCCGCTGTCCTGGGGTATCCAACGGATGCTCTACGGGGCGCGGCCGGGCACGCTGCACTCGATCACCGGCCGTATCCGGTGGCGACTGTTCGGCATCCTCGCCGCGGTGCTGGTGCCGCTGTACCTCGTCTACGTACTGGCCAGCGCCGTGCTCTTCCCTGAGGTCGAAACCGGCGCGTTCACCTCCACCGCACTGGCCTTCATGCTGGTAGCGATCTTGACCACCCCGCTGCAGTCCGCAGGGGAAGAAGTAGCGTTCCGCGGCCTATTGCACCGGGCGGTGGGCGGCTGGTTCCGCAACCCTCGGATCGCCCTGGTCATCGGCGCTGCGTTCTCCAGCATCCTGTTCGCCCTGGCCCACGGCGCCGGCGACCTGTGGCTCAACGCCTACTATTTCGTGTTCGGGCTCTCGATGGTGGTGATCACCTGGCGCACCCAAGGGCTGGAAGGGGCGATCATCGCCCACGCAGCCAACAACACCTTCCTGATGCTCTACAACGCCGCCGTGGGCGCAGACTTCGACGCCATGTTCGAGCGTGAGGCCGGGGCCGGCGGTCCGTTCATGCTGATCGCGATGGCGTTGTGCGTCGTTGCAGCGGGGTTGGTGTGGTGGCGCACCCGGACGGATAAGGCGGTCGAGGCGATGAAGTTGCCGGAGAACATCCCCCCGAACCCGTGGCGGGACCAGGAGGCGCCCGCCGAGCCCCACGCTGATGCCGCCGCGGCGGGCCATCGCCCGTCATCGCCCAACCTGTAGCGCCCGCCCCTGGGACGACGCCCGTCCCCGGGACGCCGCCCGTTTTCGAGCGCGTCCCGGGGCGTGCTGCTACAGCCCCTGCCAGGCCGGTTTGGTGGCGTGTGACCTTCGGAAGTACTCCACGAGTTGCAATTGCAGCCGCCCGGCCGCTTCCTCATCCACCAACACCGTCGCGTGCGGGTGATGCTGCAACGCCGTAGCCGGCCACATCGCGCTCACCGGCCCCTCAACGAGTTGGTGGATCGCCTCCGACTTCGCTCTGCCCTGAGCCAACAGGATGATGTGCCGAGCCGCCATGATGGTGGCCAGGCCCTGGGTCAGGCAGTGCGTGGGCACCTGGGATTCGTCGTCGGCGAAGAAGCGAGCGTTGTCCCGGCGGGTCTGGGCCGTCAACGTCTTGATCCGGGTCCGGGAGGCCAGCGACGACCCCGGTTCGTTGAACGCGATGTGCCCGTCGGTGCCGATGCCCAGCAACTGCAGGTCCACTCCCCCGGCGTCGACGATCGCTTGCTCGAAGCGGGCGCACTCGCCGGGGATATCCGTAGCCAGCCCGTCCAGGGTGTGCACTCGCGCGGAATCAAGATCCACATGGCCCACCAGGTCCCGGTGAATCACGTTGCGGTACCGCTGCGGGTGATCGGCTTCCAGGCCCACGTACTCGTCGAGAAGGAACGCGCTGGCCTTGGCGAAACTGACCTCCCCGGCCCGGTACCGTTCCGTCAGCGCGCGGTAGACCCCCAACGGGGATGAACCGGTGGCCAGGCCCAGTACCGCATCCGGTTTGGCGTCAAGGAGCGCGACGATCGCATCGGCGGCGAGGTTAGCCCCCTCGTGAGGTTCTTGGATGATGACTTCCATAGGCCCCTAGTCTGGCAGCAAGGCCGGGGTGGATCGCACCGCGGGCACCGCGCTACCCCAGCACCTGGCCGGTGACCCGCGCGATCCGCTCCTCCAGATCGGCCACGGTCTGCGGGATCGGCATCTGCGTGTCCAGTACGTGCAGGGTGAGCCCGTCCTCGGTGAGGATCACCGACAACGATCCGGGCATCAGGTTCATCAAGTCCGCCACCGCGATCCGTCCCGCGCCGAAGGGCAACCGCAGCGGGCAGTGGACGAACCCGGGCGTCAGGTCGACGTGGCGCCGCAGCGCTCGTCGAGACACATCGATACCGCCGGCCATAGAACGGCGAAGGAACCAGGCGGCCAACCGCACCAGAGCCCAGGTGCGCCGCCCCCACCCGGGGCCGGACGCGGCGGGCCGGTAGGGGACGAGCAGCATGCTGGTCGCCGTCGCGACCGGAACTATCAAGACGGCGTAGAGCCAGGTGCTCGGGTCGCCCTCGGTGATGGCCCACCACAACACGGCAAAGACCGCCAGGCGTCGCAACGCTGCAGGCCAGGCCCACCGCGGGCGCAACTCAGCCACGCTGACCCACCTCCGTCACCCCACCGGGCCCCGGTAGCAGCCAGTTCATCCGTACGTCCGGTTTCATCGACCCCACCACACCAGCATCAGTAACACCGCCACCATCCCCAGCAGGGCGGTGCCGGAAGTTCGCCAGACAGCCAAGTGCTGCTCGGCCACGTTCACCCATCCGGCCGGCGACGGGATCCGTTGCAGCAGCCGCCCGGCCCCGCGATACCCGCGGGTGAGTACCTCCACCAATCGCCCGACCCGGTCAGCCAACAAAGCGGCTGCCCGCTCCTCCAGCACCACCACATCACCGGGAGGCACCTCGACCCGGGGTCTGGCCAGGGTCCGCGAAGCTCGAGGTACGCGCCGCAGGGTGAGCACCACAGCCACCAGGCCTACCCCGAGTAGCACCGGCCAGCCCTGGGACCACCACGCCGACGGGTCGCTCCAGCCCGGCAGGGTCACCTCCGGGCCGAGGCGAGCGGCCCAGAGGAGGAAGGGGATGCTCGACCCGATCAACCCGAGCCACCCGGTGAGAGTGGGACCCCACCGGCGGTCCTGCGCCGAGGTGTCGCGCAGCAGCCACAGCGCACGGGCCACCAACAGGGTTGACCCCGTGCCCACCAACACCAGCAACGAGTCCAGACCCACACCGGCCGGGGTGATTCCGGCCAGAGCATCCTTGGTGGCGTACTTGGCCAGGTATCCGGAGGTGAACGGCCAACCGGCCAGCGCGAGCCCGGCCACCGCCATCCCGGCCAACACCACCCACTTGGCCGGGCCGGCACCGTGATAGCCCCACAGACCCACCCCGAAGAACAACGCGGCCTTCACCAGGCCGTGGTGGGCGGCATACACCACGGCCGTTGCCGCCAGCAATCCTGCGAGGTCCGGCACCAACAGTCCGGCTCCAACCACCACCGACAACAGCCCCATCTGGCTGACCGAGGAGTAGGCCAAGGCGGCCTTGGCGGTCCGTTGGACCACCCCTGCCAGCACCGCCAGGTACGCTCCCGCCAGCCCGGTGCCGATGAACACCAGACCCCACGCCGTCATCGACACCTCCCCCAGCGGCAACATCCGCAACCACCCCGCCAACCCGGCGGTGATCATGGCACCGGAAAGCACAGCGCTTGCCGGTGTGGGGGCCGCCGGGTGAGCAAGCGGTAACCACACGTGCAAAGGGATCACCCCGGCCTTGATCCCGAAACCCACCCATAACAGGGCAACGATCAGTTCGGTGTGTTCGGTGCCCGCCACGGCGGCCGGGGTATCCGCCAGCCGGAGTCCGCCGGAGAACACGGCGAGCATCGCCGCGACGAGCACCGCCGCCTCCCCGGTGACGGCCAGGATCAGGTAGATACGTCCGGCGCGGCGGGCCTGGCTGCTGCGATCATGGATGACCAGGGCGTACCCCACCAGGCTCATCACCGTGAAGCACAGGTAGAGGGTGACCACGTCGGCCGCCACGAACACCCCCGCGTTCGCGGTGAAGCACAACAGCAGCAATCCGCTGAGGGCCGTCGCCCGCTCGTCCGCGGAACGGGCCACCATTAGCAACGCCAGCCCGTACAGCATCGCCGTCATCACCAGCAACGCCCGGCCCACGTGGTCGAGACTGAAGGTGGTGCCCACCAGCAGCCAGGACACCTCGACCGCTGAGCCGCCAGGAGCGACGAGACCGAGCACAGCCACCGGCAGAACGGCTAGCGGAGCGAGCCAGGTCAGTACTCGCCGGACGGGAACGGAGGAGACGTCCGGAGCCAGACCCACGAGCGCCTGGGCTCCGGCCACCCCGAGCGGGGCCATCGCCGCGGCCAGCCAGAGGCCGATCATGAGTAGCTCCCGGCGGCTACCAGTTCAGCCAGGGACAAAGGGGAGTAGGCCCACCCGGCCCCCAGGCCGGCCACCAACGCCAGGCACGCCGTGGCCGCGGCCGGCACGAGGAGCGGCAGCGGTGCCTCCACCCGGCGGCGCAGGTGGGAGGCCGCCCCTTGCCAGGGTGCGCCCTCCTCGGGGTCCTTGAACCACAGCACGTAGATGACCGGCAGGAAGTATGCCGCGTTCAGCAACGTCGAAGCCGCCAGCACTGCGAGCACCCAGGGCGCGCCGGCCTCCAGACCGCCCAAGCCCAGGTACCACTTGGAGACGAACCCGGCCACCGGCGGGATACCGATCATCCCCAACGCCGCCACGGTGAACGACGCGGAACTCACCGGCATCCGCCGGCCCACCCCGGCCAGTTGACTCACCCGGGTCAACCCGAGCACCTCGGCGAACAACCCGGCGCAGAAGAACAGACTGACCTTCATCAGACCCTGGTGCACCAGGTGCACGATCCCCCCGGTGGTGGCGGTCACCGCGAACAGGCTGACCCCTACGGTGATGTAGGAGAGTTGACTCACCGTGGAGTAGGCCAGACGGGACTTGAGTTCATCCTGCATCAGGGCGCGCAGGGAGCCGTAGACGATGGTGATGCCGGCGAGCACTGCCAGCGGGGTGAGCACGCCGAGGTTCGCGGCGATCTCCACCCCGTACACGTCGTGGATCACCCGGATGATCCCGAACACCCCGGCCTTGACCACCGCGACTGCGTGCAGCAACGCGCTCACCGGGGCCGGGGCCACCATCGCGATCGGCAACCAGCCGTGCACCGGTACCAACGCAGCCTTGACCGCCAGCCCCGCGATGAGCGTTGCGAAAATCGCAACCGCCGTGGTGGGGTTCGTGGTCGCCAGCGCTGCTACCTCGTCGGCTCCGCGAGCGCGAAACTCCACCGGTCCCACCATGGCGGTGAGCCAGGCCACCCCGCCGAGCAGCACGATGCCCCCGGTGACGGTGTAGGCCAGGTAGGTGCGCGCACCGCGCAGCGCCTCGGCCGTCCCCCGGTGCGCCACCAGCGGGTAGGTGACCAAGGTGAGGGTCTCGAAGAACAACAGGAACGTGATCAGGTTCCCCGAGAGGGCGATCCCGGCGGTAGCGGTGACGCATAGGGAGAAGAACCCGAAGAAGCGGGACCGGTTCGGTGAATCCTCCAGGTAGCCGATCGCATAGATCGTGGTGAGCAGCCACAGCAGTGTGGACAGGCCCACGAACAGCAACGCCATCGGGTCGGTGATCAGCAGCAACTGCACGCCCGGGAGCAGGTCGTAGCGGTACTCCAACCGCAGCCCCGAGGTGACCGGCGGGATCAGTGCGATGACGAAACCCACCTTGGTGATCGCTCCGGCCATGTTCAGCCAGGTGCGCAACCGGATCTGACGTTCCCGCAGCCCGAAGATCACCAACCCCGGTAGCAGGGAGGTGAACAGGATCGCCACCGGGATCCAACTCGTCTGCGTCATGGTCTCGTTCATGGGAGCGCCCCCGCGGGCAGCACCGGCTCCAGAAACTGGGCGACCGGCAGGGTCAGGAAGCCCAACACCACTGCGGTCACCGTCAACATCAAGGACATCGCAGGCATCCGCACCGGAACGACCCGAGGCTGGTCACGACCGGCATGGCCGGGACGGTCGAACGTAGCCCGTACCACCCGGGCGGTGTAGCCGAGGGTGAGCAGTCCCCCGCCCAGAAGCACCGCCAGCCACCACCATTGGCCACCCACCATGGAGGCCTGTAGCAGTTGCCACTTGCCCATGAATCCCATCGTCGGGGGTAACCCAGCGAGCACCACGCCGGCGGCGGCGAACGCCAGCACTGTTCCGGGCATCCGGTTCACCGCGCCCACCTGATCGTTCAGGTTGTCGCTGCGGTGGGCTATTGCCAGCACCCCGGCCGCCATGAACATCGCTGCCTTCGCCAGCGCGTGGGAGAACACCAACACCAGCACCCCGGTCCACGCCGCGAGCGCCACCTGCTCCTGTGTACTGCCGGCCGGAGCATCTAGAGCCGGGGCGAGGTAGGCGAACAGCAAGAAGAAGTACCCCACCTGCGCCACCGTCGAGTAGGACACCACCGCCTTGAGCCGGTCCTGACGCAGCGCGACCACGTTGCCCCACACCACCGCCGCGCAACCGAGCACGCCCAACGCCGTCGGTAAGCCCGTCGGAGCGGCTCCGCCGAACACGGTGAACCAGATCCGGATCAACAGGTACAGGGACGCCTTGATCACCAGTGCCGACAGCAACGGGCTGACCGCCGAGGGTGCCGCCGCATGTGCGGCCGGCAACCAGGTATGCATCGGGAACAGCGCCGTCTTCAACGCCATCCCGGCGGTGATCATCACAAGCGCGGTGAACGCGTAGGTCCCGGACGTGAGTACTTCGCCCGCGCCGACCATGTCAAGGGTGCCGGTCTGACCGTAAATGAGGGCCACGCCCAGCAGGTAGAGCAACGAACCGAGGACGGCGATGAACAAGTACCGCAAGCCTGCGCGCCAGGCCGACGACCCACCGAGGATCACCAGTGCGACGGCGGATAGTCCCATCAGTTCCAACGCCACGTAGGCGTTGAACAGGTCGGCGGTGACATAGACGGCGTTCAGACCCGACCAAAGCATCATCACCAGCGGCCAGAAGGCTTCGTGGCCGCGTACCAGTTCGGTGCCGGTGGCGTAGATCAGCACGGGCAGGCTCACCCCGGCGGTCATCGCCAGCATCGCGGCGCTGAAGGGGTCCACGAGGAGTTCGATTCCCAGCGGCGGTGCCCAACCGGCAACCTGGTAGTGCACCACCCCGCCAACGGCGACGACGCCGACCAGCACGACGACGGCAGCGCCCAGCGCCGCGGCCAGGCCAACGGTGAGCCAAGGTCGGATCCGGGCGGGCAGCAGCGCCAGCAACACCGCGCCGCCAAGCGGACCCAGCACCAGCATCGGTAGCAGAACGCCCATCAGGGACCACCGCCGTGTGCGCCCTGGATGTGCTCATCGTGCGGCCCGTCGTCGTGATCGGCGTCGGGTGGAACCTCATTGTCGTGGGGTTGCTCCCCGTGCTCGGGGGACTCGATCCGGCGGATCAGCACCAGCGCCAGTCCGGTCACCGAGACGGTGATGACGATTCCGGTGAGCGCCAGGGCGTGCAGCACCGAGTCCGGTGGTTCACTGTGGGCGGCCACCAGGACCAACACCATCAGGACCCCGCCGCTGGCGATGTTCAACGCGATCACCCGGCGCACCAGATCGCCCGCGGTGAGCAGACGGACCACGGCCAGGACCACCAGCCCGGCCGCCAGCAACCCGAATACGTCACCGTGCGTCATTTTCACCGTCCTGCAACGCTGCCCCCGCTCCAGACCGTTCAGCGGAGTACCAGGCCGGAACGCCCGGGAGGCCACGGGCAGCGGAGTTGATCTGGTCCATGGTCATCAGCAGCACCGCCAGGGTGGTCCCGATGCTGATCATCAGCACGGCTTCCAACGCCACGATCACCGGGCCGGCCCAGTCGGCATCGAGCACCAGCCAGCCCCCGCCGATCGCCGCGGTTCCGGCGGCCAGCGCCAGGAACACCGCCAGGCCCAGCAGCAGGACCGGGCCGGTCCACCGCTGCAGACGTCGCGTCGGTCCGATTCCGGCGAGGTAGAGCATGAGCAATGCCCCGGCGAGTAGGGCCCCGGCCTGGAACGCCCCGCCGGGTCTGGTGGAGCCGGCGACGAGCAACCACCCCAGCACCAACGCCAGCACGGGCACCACGAGTCGCACCATGGCTCCGAGCGGACCGGAGTCGTGTCGCAACTGCGGCATACGGGTGCCCGGCGGTCGCAACGCGAGGGCTCCGACCGCGGCGGCAGCCAGGACCGCGATCTCCAGGAGGGTGTCGTAATTGCGGAAATTCAGCAGTACCGCGGTCACGGGGTGGCTGACGCCGGAGTCGGCAACGTTCCTGTCCACCAAGGTGCCCGTCCCGGTAGCCGGCGCAAGATCCCAGAGCACTCCGATGAGCCCAACCGCCACGGCCGCCGCGAGAATCCCCGCCACGAGCATGTAGCCCCGAACCGTTACGCGACCTCGCCCGCGGTCGGTCTCCTCCGCGGTCATCGGGTTGCCGGTGACCGCGTTCATTACCAGCACTCCGGTGACCCCCGCGCCTAGGACCGCCTCGGCGATCGCCACATCCGGTGCGCCCAGCCACGCCCACACCACCGCGAGCAGGACGCCGAACACCAGGAACATGGCTGCGGCCGTCAGGCGGCGGGGATGGAACAGCGCCACCGCGGCCACCGCCAACAGCCCGAGCACCATGACCACATCGAAGACACCGGCCGCTTCGCTCATGTCTCGGCCCGATCGTCGACCTCGGCTGCCGAGCCGGGCCCGCCCGTCCCCACATGGCCATCGGGGCCTTCGCCGCCTTCAGCGGTGCGAGGTGGCCGGTCGGCCAGCAGGAACGAACTGGTCGAGGCCGCCAGCAACGCCAGCAGCCAAATCAGTACCAACTTGGCGGCCACCGCCAGACTGCCCTGTAGCGCCAGGCCAGCCAACACCAGTCCCAGTCCCAAGTTGTCCGCTTTGACCAAGGCATGCAGGCGGTTGTTCAGATCCGGGAACCGCAGGATCCCCACAGTGCCGGCGCCGAAGAAGAAACATCCGGCCAGCACCAGTGCGGCACTGAGCAGGTCCAGCGCCATCAGCGCGCCCGGACCGTTCGCACGCGGGCAAGAACCACCAAGGCCGCTAATGCCACCAAGGCCAGCGCCGCATCACGCAACGCCGCCATCTGCATCAGGTGCGCCAGGATCGCCAGCACACCTGCCGCCGTCGTGCCCATCAACAAGAGGGCAAGAAGGCGGTCATGGTCGCTGGGTCCGCGTAGCACGCGCACGAGGGAGGCCAGCACGTTGAGCACAAGGAAGACCACGGCTCCGTACAAGACCGCATCGATCACCGTGTTGCTCCGTGCCGTTGAGGGTGCAGGTCAGGCGGGGCCGAGGGGTGAGCACGCGTCGCCCCAGGTGACCTTCACCCTATGGGCGGGCGCGGATGCGCGCCTGTTGGCGTGATCCGGATAACGCCGACGGGCGGCAAGCCGTCCGCCCCAGAAGCAGAGGGCGAAGGGCCCGGCAGAGGGCGGAGGGCCTGGCAGAGGGCGGAGGGCCAGCCAGTTGGCGGAGGGCCAGCCAGTTGGCAGCGGCGCATTGAGCGCGGGGGTGGTGCGGTGATCCGCAGGTCAGGAGCGCTCCGGGCCAGATGAGCGCTCCGGGCCAGGTGACCGCTCCGGGCCAGAT
>DATGSR010000239.1:0-18713 GCA_035302405.1 Beutenbergiaceae bacterium | reverse complement strand
CCGGTCCCGGGGAAGGGTGAGGTACTCACCGCGTTGAGCCTGTGGTGGTTCGAACGCTTGCAGGACATCACCGGCCATCACGTGCTGTCCACCGATGTGCCCGACCAGGTGGCCGGCCGGGCGATGATCTGCCGCCGGCTGCAGATGTTCCCCGTGGAATGCGTCGCCCGCGGATACCTGACCGGATCGGGGCTGGCCGAGTACCGCCGGCGCGGGCAGGTCTGCGGGGTGGCACTGCCCGGCGGATTGGTGGACGGGTCGAAGTTGCCCGAGGCGATCTTCACCCCCGCGACCAAAGCTGAGGTGGGCGAGCACGATGAGAACATCACCTTCGCCCGGCTCACCGAAATCATCGGGGACGACGACGCGGCTCACCTGCGCGACCTCACCTTGGCGGTGTACCGGCGCGCCGAAGCGCTCGCGGCCGAGCGCGGGGTGATCCTGGCCGACACCAAACTGGAGTTCGGCACCGATCCAGCGACGGGCGAAACCCTGCTCGGTGATGAGGTGCTCACCCCCGACTCCTCCCGCTACTGGCCTGCCGAGGATTGGGAACCGGGTCGGGCCCAGCCGAGTTTCGATAAGCAGTTCGTGCGCGACTGGCTGGCCGGATCAGGATGGGACCCGCACGCGGGCACCGCGCCCCCGCCGCTTCCCGACGACGTGGTCGGCCGCACCCGGGACCGGTACCTGCAGGCCTACGAGCGGCTGACCGGCCACGAGTTCAGCGGGTGAGGGCTAACCGCCTGCGAGTTCAGCGGGTGAGGCGGCCGGATAGGATCACAGGGCAGCCGACAGCAAGGAGAACCCATGGCCCGCGTCGTGGTCGAAGTGATGCCCAAGCCGGAGATCCTGGACCCGCAGGGCAAGGCCGTGGCCGAGGTGTTGGGCCGGCTCGGCATCGACGACGTCACCGGGGTGCGGCAAGGTAAACGGTTCGAACTCCACCTCGCCGGTGAGGCCACCGAGGAGAACCTGACCCAGATCCGGCGGGCCGCGGAAGAGGTGCTGGCCAACTCGATGCTGGAAGACGTGGTCTCAGTGCACGTGGCGGGCCTGGACTGATGGCCCGCATCGGTGTGGTGACCTTCCCCGGCAGCCTTGACGATGGCCAGACCGCCCGCGCCGTGGCACTGGCGGGCGGGCAGCCGGTGCGAATCTGGCATGCCGATACCGAGCTCGACGGTGTGGAGGCGGTGGTGCTGCCAGGGGGATTCTCCTACGGCGACTACCTGCGCCCCGGCGCGCTCGCGGCAGTAGCCCCTATCATCGAAGCACTTCGTCCAGCCGCCGCCGGCGGCATGCCGGTGCTGGGAGTGGGCAACGGGTTCCAGATCCTGTGCGAGACGGGTCTGCTGCCGGGCGCGCTGGTGGCCAACCCGGGCTCGACCTTCCGCTGCCTTGATGCGCGCCTGCGGGTGGAGAGCACCACCACGGCCTGGACCGGCGGGTACACCGCGGGTCAGCGCATCACGCTGCCGGTGAGGAACGAGCACGGACAGTACATGGCCGATGAGAACACCGTGAATCATCTGCAGCAGACCGGAAGAGTGGTGCTGCGCTACGAGGGCGGCACCGGAACCACAATCGGCCCCGCCTGCAACATCGCAGGCATCGCCGATGAACGCGGCAAGGTGGTGGGCATGATGCCTCACCCCGAACACGCCGTCGAACCCGCCTTCGGACCGAGCACCGACGGCCTCGACGTGTTCACCTCCGTGCTGACCTCACTGCTGGAGACCGTCTGAGTGGCGGGATCGGAGCAACCCACGGGCCGGGCACGGGGCGAGGAATACCAGCCGGGCGGGCAAGGTCAGCCGGCCGGGGACCTGCCGGAAGTGGAGATGTGGACCGACGGAGCCTGTAAGGGCAACCCCGGCATCGGTGGATGGGGCGTGTTGATGCGTTCGGGGCGGCACCAGCGGGAGCTTCACGGCGGGGAGTTGGTCACGACCAATAACCAGATGGAACTCACTGCCGTGATCGAGGGGTTGCGTGCGCTGAACCGCCGGTGCCGGGTCCGGCTGCACGTGGACTCGGTGTACGTGATGAAGGGGATGCAGGAGTGGATCACGAACTGGAAACGCAACGGGTGGCGCACGGCCGCTAAGAAGCCGGTGAAGAATGCGGACCTCTGGCGTGCCCTGGATGAGCAGGTCTCCCGCCATGAGGTGACCTGGGTGTGGGTCAAGGGCCATTCCGGCGATCCGGGCAATGAACGGGCCGACGAACTGGCGAACCTGGCGATCGAGGAATTGCGCGCTCAGCACGCCTGAGGCTGCGGCAGCCGCTGGGCCGGTTGGCCGTGAGGCCCCTGCTACTCAAGTGGCCCCACGCCCAGGCACCCTCCGCTGTCAGGTGGTGATGCTCGCGCGGTGGTCGTCCGCCGCTAGCCAGATCGCCTCGGCTGCCGCGAGGCCCAGATCGATCGGTTCCTCGTGTCCGTCGCGCTCGATGCGCAGCACCCCGGCGCCCTCGTGCCGGTCCAGCACCCGTACGTGGCTTCCGACGTCGATCCCGTGGCCGGTCAGGTACCGCAGCACCTCCGGGTCGTCGTCGCTGATCCGGGTGATCCGGCCGCAGGAGTCCGGCTCCACCTGTGCCAGGGCGCGAGCGGGCGTGGTGACCATCGACCCGTCCCGGTTCGGGATGACGTCCCCGTGGGGGTCGTGGGCGGGGAACTGCAGGTCCGCCTCGATCCGGTCGATGAACATGTCCGAGGCGGCGTGCTCCAGGTTCTCCGCCTCGTCGTGCACCTCATCCCAGGAGTAGCCCAACCGCTCCACCAGGAACGTCTCCAGAAGTCGGTGCCGGCGCACCATCTGTACCGCCGCCGCATGGCCGGCCGGGGTGAGGGTGGCCCCGCCGTAGGGCTTCTGCTCCACCAGCCCATCGGCCACCAGTTTGCGAATGTTGCCCGAGGCGGTGGAGGCGGCCACGCCCATCCGTTCGGCCAGTTCGTTGATGCCTACCGGTTCCGGGCTCCACTCCTGCACCTTGAAGATGGTCCGCAGGTAGTCCTGGGCCATCCGGGTGAGGGAGTCGATATGCATGATTTCTCAGCGCACCATCTCTCAGCGCACCGAGATCGCCGTATCGAGCGCGGCCCAGTCCACCTGGGTCGGCATCTGCGCGAATACCGCCGCCAGCAGCCCCAGCCGTGCCTGGCGCACGTCCTCCCGCGGGTCCATCACCAGGATGTCCTCGAAGAAGTCGTTCACCGCCTGCACCAGCCCGCCGGAGGCGTCGGTGAGCGCCGGCAACGACTCCGGTGCCCGGAACCCCTGGAGGACCTCACGCAGCCGGATCTCGGCGGATTCGGTGAGCAGCGGGGAGTCGGCGGCCGGGGTCGTGCCTTCCGGGACGATCCGGGCGACCCGTTGCACGGCCGCCACCAGCGCCTGGAAGTCCTCCCGGTCCAGCAGTCCGGTGATCTCGGTCAGGGTCTGGTCCACGAGTCCCGGCCGATCCATCCCCGGCGCTACCGCCGTGACCAGTTCGGCGGCCACCCCTTCATCGCGCAGTAACTGGGCGAAGCGGGACTCGGCGAAGTCCGCGGCGCTGGCCACCACGTCCTCCCCGGCGTCCACGCCCTGTTCGGCGAGCCGGTCGGCGGCGGCCTGCAGCACGGTGCGCAACGTGAGGTTCGCGATCAGGTCGGGATCGGTGAGCGACCGCAGGATCCGCACGACCCCGAGCGCCGCCCTGCGAAGGCCGAACGGGTCGGAGGAGCCAGTGGCTTTCGCGCCGGTGGCCAACAGTCCCACCAGCAGGTCTGCCCGATCCGCCAGGGCCAGCAGCGTGCCCGGCAACGTGGCCGGCACCGCATCGGCCGAGGTGCGGGGCTGTTCCATCTCCTCCAGTGCGGTGGCCACCTGCGGGTCCTCGCCGGTGCGGCGGGCGTACTCGCCGGCGATGAACCCGGCCAGGGAGGACATCTCGATCACCATCTGGCTGGCCAGGTCGAACTTGGCCAGTTGTCCGGCCCGTTGCAGCGTGCTCAGGTCGGCCTCGGAGATCGCGGCCCGCTGCCCCAGGGCCGCGGCCACATCGGCAATCCGCCGGGCCCGCAGCCCCACCGAACCCAGCCCCTCGGCGAAGGTGAGTTGGTCCAACTTCGGCACGAAGGCGTCCAGGTCGCCCCCGGCCAGATCGGCGTTCCAGAAGAACAGCGCGTCCTCGTAGCGTGCCCGCAGTACCGACTCGTTGCCGCGGGCGACCACCGCCTCATCGCAGGCGCCGTTGGCCATCGTGACGAAGTAGGGCAGGAGTGTGCCGGCCTCGTCCCGCACCGGCAGGTAGCGCTGGTGGGTTGCCATCACCGTGGTGAGTACTTCCTCGGGCAGGTCCAGGTACCGCTCATCGAAGCCGCCGCGGATCCCCACCGGGGTCTCCACCAGGTTCGCGATCTCGGCGATCAGGTCCGCGGTCGCTTCGGTGTCGATGTGTCCGCCGACCTCGGCGGCCAGTTCCTGGGCGCGGGCGACAACCTGCTCGCGGCGCTCGCGCACGGACAGCACGATGCCCCGGTCGGCCAGGGTGGTGCGCAACTCATCGGCGTGGTGGATCTCGACCTGCGGTTCCGGGTCGAGCCGGTGCACGTGCGTGGTACGCCCGGCCACCAACCGGGAGGCCGCGGCCGGCACCACCACCGGGCCCCACAGCGCCACCAACCACCGGATCGCTCGGGAGTAGGACAGTTCGGGGTCGTTCCACCGCATGTTCCGGTCCGCGCGCAAACCGCTGACCACTTGGCTCACCAGCGGGCCGAGCACGTCCAGTACGCCGCGGCCGGGATCGGGCACCTCCACCGCGGCGTGCTCCTGCCCGCCGATCTCGGCTTTGGTGATGTCCGGCAGTTCCACGCCCTGTCCGCGCATGAACCCGGCCAGCGCCTTCGACGGATTCCCCTCGTCGTCGAACGCCACCGCCCACTTGGGGCCCTTACGCAACTGAACGCTGTCCGGCTCGGCCGGTGCGACGTCGTCGACGCTCACCACGATGCGCCGCGGGGTGGCATCCACGCGGACCTGCCCGTGGGCGAGCCGAGAACTGCCGAGCCCTTCACGCACTGCGGTTGCGACGTCGTCGATCGCCTCATCGACCACGTGCGGGGGGAGTTCCTCCACCCCGATCTCCAGGGCGAAGGTCTGCGGCTCGTTCGGGAGCGTGTCCCGGCCTACTTCGGGCAGGCGGACCGGTTCGGCGGGTTCGTCGGCGAGCAACGGGAACCCGAGTTCCTCCCGGCGCTCCACCCACAACGCCGAGATTTCCCGGGCCAGGCGCCGCATCGTGCCGAACGCCTTGGCCCGCTCGGTGGTGGAGATCGCCCCGCGGGCGTCCAGGATGTTGAAGGCGTGGGACGACTTCAGCAGGTAGTTGTGGCCGGGCACCGGTAGGCGGGCCTCGATCATCCGCTGGGCCTCGGCCACATAGGCCTCGTACAGCGCCTGGTTGGTGCGCACGTCGGCATCGTCCAGGTAGTACCGGCTCATCTCGTACTCGGTCTGCCCGAACGCCTCGCCGTAGGTCACCTCATCGGTGTAAGCGATGTCCTTGAAGTGGTCCACGCCCTGGACGGCCATGAGGATCCGCTCCATGCCGTAGGTCAACTCCACCGGCACCGGATCCAGGTTCTGCCCGCCGACCTGCTGGAAATAGGTGAACTGGGTGATCTCCAACCCGTCCAGCCACACTTCCCAGCCCAGGCCCCATGCCCCGATCGCCGGCTGCTGCCAGTTGTCCTCCACGAACCGCACGTCGTGGGCGCGCAGATCGATGCCCAGGGCCTCCAGGGACCCCAGGTACAGGTCCTGGGGGTTGCCGGGTTCGGGTTTGAGGATCACCTGGAACTGGGTGTGGGTCTGCAACCGGTTCGGGTTCTGCCCGTACCGGGAGTCGTCCGGGCGCACCGAGGGCTCCACGTATGCCACGTCCCAGGGCTCGGGACCCAGCACCCGCAGCACGGTGGCGGGGTTCATCGTCCCGGCGCCGACCTCGGTGTTGTACGGCTGCACGATGAGGCAGCCTTGGGAGGTCCAGTACTCGGTGAGCGCGCGGATGGCGTCTTGCATGGTCAGCACGGACCCAGGCTACCGAGTGCGGCGGGCGGAACCGAAGCTAGAGGGAGCCGGCGCCGGCACGAGGTGGCGATGTGCTGCGCGCAGGTTAGAGCCGCATCCGAAGGTTGACGATCGCTTCGGCCACCGACCGCAGGCTGACGTGGTGGGACCGGGCGTGCCGGCGGATCCGCTCGAAGGCCTCTTCCATGTCCAGGCCGTAACTCTCGGCCACGATGCCTTTGGCCTGTTCGATGATGACCCGGGAGTCCAGTGCGTGTTGGAGTTGTTCGTTGGCCTTGAGTTGGCGGTCGTAACTGCTGGAGTTGATGATGAAGACCGAGGCCAGGTCCGCGTAGAGCCGGGCGGCGGACAGGTCCTGGGGGCCCCATTTGCGTGGCTCGCTGCTGTACAGGCTCAGCACCCCGATCGCCTGCTCACCCACCCGCATCGGGATGCCGGCCGCGGCGCGGACGCCGCCGTCGCGAGCCAACTCGCAGTACCGCGGCCACTGCTCGCGATGTGCATCGAGGTCCTCGATGGTCACGGTGCGTCCGGCTCGGAAGGCTTCCAGGAGCGGGCCCCCAGTGGTGGACTGCTCCTTCTCTATTTCCGCCAGGCCGGCTGGAACGGCGGTGATGAAGCGCAGTGCATCATCGTGGGCCACACTCACGCCCGCACCGTGCAGCCCCAGTGCCTCCTGGGTGCGCACAGCCAACTGCTGCAGCGTCATCCCCACGTCAGAGGGCGTCAGTAAAGTCCGCACGAAGGCCGACAGGTTGTCCAGCACGGGCAACGCCCCTCCTTGGCGAGTTATATCCCGTTGGGAATGGCAGGAGGATGCCGCAGCATCCTCAGCCAGGAGGTCAGACTAGCAACCTGCGGCGCTCGTTTCGGCCTCATCTGAGGTGCTGATCGAATCCATGTCTGAGGCGCTGACCGAGTTCTTCTGTTTTCTGGTGACCACGGTTACGGCCTGGTCCAAGCCGGTGGCGGACAGCAGGAAGCGCAGGATCCGTGGAGGCTCGATGATCACCGGACGGTGGCCGTTGCAGAAGCCCAGTTCGGCTATGGCGCGCAGGCCGCTGGCGTCGATGAATGTGACCGCCTGCGTATCGAAGTGGGTGGGGCAGTCGGCCTCGCGGATCGAACTGAGCAGAGCCCGCGCGGAGGAACCGACGACGCAGTCGATCGGGCCGGTGAGGATCACCTCGGACACCGGCGGCCCGAGTCTTTCCAAGTGCACCGAGCCGTTGTGGCTCAAGCCGAGGCCCCCGCCGTCGTGCCGCACGCCCGTTGCCGTGCGGGTCGATGCGCGCGGTGCCGTCGGCGCGCCCGACGTCCTCTCAACGGAGGTGCTCGCCCGAGCGGACGATGCATCGGCTGTTGGTGTCGCCACAGAAATCCAAAGGGGTGGTCGGTAGTCGCCGAACGGGGCAACTGTTCGCCGATTGTCTGGGGCGATGCGCTCCTCGCGGAGCGCTGAACCGTTAATAGTAACTCGCGGTGTGAGGGGGAGCAAACGCGCTGCCCGAGGCGGTGAGCACATGCGCGCGGTACCGGCATCGGGTAGGAACGAAAGGGATGAGCACACCGCTGGAGGACTACGCGCTGCTGTCCGACCTGTCCACCGGACCGCTGGTGTCCCGGGACGGGAGTATCGATTGGTTGTGCCTGCCCCGGTTCGATTCCCAGGCGGTGTTCTCCGCGATCCTGGGCGATGCCGAGGACGGACGGTGGAAATTGTCGGTTGCGGGCGGGGAAGTCACCGAACGGCGATACCTGCCGCAGACGTTCGTGTTGGAGACCACCTGGAGTTCTCCCACCGGCACCGCCCGCGTCACCGACTTCCTGCCGCCCAGCACCACCCAGGGCGACCTGGTGCGCCGGGTGGAGTGCCTGGAGGGGCACGTGCGGATCGAGCACGACATGCGGCTGCGGTTCGACTACGCCCGCGCCACACCGTGGACGCGGGAAGTCGGCCGCGACGGCGACGAGCGTGCGCTGCTCTCCCTGGCCGGTCCCGACGCTATCCTCATCACCGGGCCGATGCTGCACTGGCCGGAGGATGACGACGACGAAGATGACGCCGCCGACATGGACGCGAAGGACGATCACCCGGGGAGTGAGCCGGCTGAGGGGCGCAGGTCCAAGCGTCTGGTTGGTCATTTCGACCTCGCCGAAGGGCAGGCGCTGGACTGGGACCTGACCTGGTTCCCCTCGTATCAAGAGCCCCCGGAGCCACCTGATGCCGATCAGGCGTTGGCGTCCACGATCGAGTTCTGGACCGACTGGGCCACCCAGTTGGAGGTCCACACCGACCACCAACCGGTGGTGCTCCGGTCACTGTTGGTGCTTCGGGCCCTGACCCATCTGGAGACCGGCGGAATCGTCGCCGCGCCGACCGCCTCCCTGCCGGAGTACTTCGGTGGCGGCCGCAACTGGGATTACCGATACACCTGGCTGCGTGATGCCGCGATGACGATCGAGGTGAGCAGCGCCCACGGGCTGACCGAAGGGGCCACCCTGTGGCGGGACTGGTTGTTGCGCGCGGTGGCCGGGGACGCCGAGAACATCAAGATCATGTACGGCATCGCCGGGGAACGGGAGTTGCTCGAGATCGAACTGGAACACCTTGCCGGTTACGCCGGCTCCCGTCCGGTGCGCGTGGGCAACGGCGCGGCGGAGCAATACCAGGCCGATGTGGTGGGTGAGGTGCTGATCGGTCTGGACCGGTTGCGCCGAGCCGGTGTGCCCGAGGATGAGTACACCTGGGGCCTGCAGAAGAGCCTGTTGTGGTACTGCGAGCACAACTTCGATCGCAAGGACCACGGCATCTGGGAGATGCGCGGCGATAAACACCACTTCACCCATGGGCGGGTGATGATGTGGGCCGCGTTCGACCGCGGCATCCGCGCAGTTGAGGACCACGGGTACGACGGTCCGGTGGACCGGTGGCGGGAACTGCGTGACGAACTCGCCCGGGAGATCGAGGAGCACGGGTTCAACAGCGAGTTGAACGCCTACACCCAGACCTATGACAACAGCGAGGTGGACGCCTCCCTGTTGCAGTTGCCGCACACCGGCTACCTCGCCTACGACGATCCCCGGATGCTCGGCACCGTGGAGCGGATCGAACGGGACCTGGTCACCGATGAGGGGTTCGTCTACAGGTATCGCACCGAGTCCGGCATGGACGGCCTGGAAGGGGAGGAGTACACCTTCGTGATGTGCACCTTCTGGCTGGTGGAGCAGTACGCCAACTCCGGCCGGCTGGAGGAGGCGGAGGACCTCATGGCCCGGATGGTGGGCCGGGCCAGCGACCTGGGACTCCTGGCCGAGCAGTACGACCCCGAGACGGGCCGGATGGCCGGCAACTTCCCGCAGGCGTTCAGCCACATGGGCCTGATCCGGGCGGCCGATGCGATCAAGGCGGCGCGGGGTGCACGAGCGCCTCGGCAAGAGGAGCAGCCGCAGACGGCGCAGCCACGAGCCGCGCAGCCCCGGGCCGCGCAGCCCCAGTACCAAGGGGCGCAGCATCAGGGACACCAGCGATGACGAAGTACGGCTTTCACGCCTCCCACGAACAGATCTCCCCGCGCCAACTGTTGGGCGATGTCCAGCGCGCCGAACGGGCGGGGTTCGAGATCGCGATGTGCTCGGACCACTTCGCCCCGTGGTCCCGCCGTCAGGACCACTCCGGGTTCGCCTGGTCCTGGCTCGGTGCGGCGCTGGCCACCACGGAGTTGCCGTTGGGCACGGTGAGCGCTCCCGGCCAGCGCTACCACCCGGCGATCATCGCGCAGGCCAGCGCCACCCTGGCGCAGATGTTTCCGGGAAGGTTCTGGGTGGCCCTCGGCTCCGGGCAGCACATGAACGAACACATCACCGGGCAGCGATGGCCGCACAAGCAGCACCGGCAGGAGCGGCTCGAGGAGTGCGCGGCCATCATCCGGGCGTTGCACCGGGGTGAGGAAGTCACCCACTCCGGCCACGTCGTCGTCGATCGCGCCCGGCTGTACTCCCTGCCCGCCCAGCCCCCCGCACTGATCGCCCCGGCACTGTCACCGGGCACCGCCGAACGAGCCGCCGCCTGGGCCGACGGGCTGATCACCATCAATGACGACCCGGACTCCCTACGCCAGATCATCGACGCCTACCGCGGCGCCGGCGGCACCGGTCCGTTGGCGATCCAGGTGCACCTGTCCGTCGCGGACAGCATGGACGCCGCCTGGGCGATGGCCCGGGATCAGTGGCAGAACCATGCGCTGGCCAAACCGCTCCAGGACGATCTACCCATCCCGGAGTACTTCGACATGGCCGGCCGGCACGTACCCGACGACGAGGTCGCCGATGCGGTACTGATTACCGACGACGTAGCCCAGTTGGTCGGGTGGCTGCGGGAATACGCCGAACTCGGCTTCGAGGAGATCTACCTGCACCACGTGGGCCAGGACCAGCGCCCGTTCCTGGACCTGGCGGAATCGGAGTTGCTGCCCGCGCTGCGTGGCGCGTGACCGCGCCGTTGCCCACCTCGCCCGCGGCCGTCGCGCCGTCAACGGCCTTAGCGCAGGCCCCACCGGGTGTGGGCGATACTGGCTGGCGGTATGTCACCCACCCCTGAACAATCTCGCCCCCGCCTACCCCGGGAAATCTGGGTACTGGCCGGCGCAGCCCTACTCATCGCCCTCGGATTCGGCCTGGTCGCCCCGGTGCTACCGCAGTTCGCCAGGTCCTTCGACGTCTCGGTGGCCGCGGCCTCGTTCATCGTCAGCGCCTTCTCCCTGACCCGGTTGCTGTTCGCCCCGGCCGGAGGCGCGCTGATCACGAGACTGGGCGAACGGCGCATCTACATGGCCGGGCTCGTGATCGTGGCGGTCTCCTCCCTGGCCACTGCCTTCGCTCAGTCCTACGTCCAGTTACTGGTGTTCCGGGGCCTGGGCGGCATCGGGTCGACGATGTTCACCGTCTCCGCGATGGGCCTGATCGTGCGGCTGGCCCCGCCCACCGCCCGCGGGCGGGCCTCCTCCACCTACGCCACCGCGTTCCTGCTCGGTAACATCACCGGCCCGGTGCTCGGGGGCCTGTTGGGTGAATTCGGCTTGCGGGTGCCGTTCGTGGTCTACGCGGTCATGCTGATCGCCGCGGTGCTAGTGGTGTGGCGACTGCTGCCGGGCACCGGTGTGGGGTCAGCACGCACCGATGACGAGGACCAGCCGATGCGGTTCACCGAGGCTCTTCGGCACAGCGCCTTCCGCGCCGCGCTCGGGTCGGCGTTCGCCAACGGATGGACCAACTTCGGAGTGCGGGTGGCGTTGATCCCGTTGTTCACCGCGGCCGTCCTCACCGAAGGGCCCTGGACGGCCGGTGCGGCGCTCGCGATCTTCGCGGTCGGTAACGCGGTGGCGCTGAACGTGGCCGGGAGCCAGTCGGACCGGGTCGGTCGTAAACCGATCATCCTGATCGGGTTGGCGGTTAGCGGCACGTTCACCGCGATCCTGGGCATGACCGGAACGCTGGTGCTGATTCTGGCTGTGTCCGCACTGGCGGGGGTGGGCGCCGGGCTGCTGAACCCGGCTCAGCAAGCCACGGTCGCTGATGTGGTGGGCAACAAACGCAGCGGGGGCAAAGTGCTGGCGGGGTTCCAGATGGCCCAGGACACCGGAGCCATTATCGGGCCGGTGGCGGCCGGTGCGCTGGCGGACGCCTTCGGGTTCCACGTCGCGTTCGGGTTGTCCGGCCTGATCGTGCTGGCGGCCGGGGTGGGGTGGCTGTTCGCCCGGGAGCCGATGCACCGCGGTGGGACCGAATCGAAGGAGGGCGAGACGGGGAACTGAACCGGCACTCAACCGGAAACCGGGGCGAAGCGTAGTTCGGTCTGCGGCCCGGTAAGAACCAACTCCTCCTCGCCCGTCTGGACATCGGTGATCTTGCTGAGCGCGTCCAGGAACATGGCCTCTTGCGTCATGACCTCTGGCGGGTCGCAGGCCATCATTGTGCTGAAGAACTCCGTGGGCCAGTCGCGGTCGGAGCCTTCGGCATCTTCGGCGTCTTCACCATTCGTGCCGGAGTCCGGGCCTTCAGCAGTGCCGAACTGGTTGCAACCGGCGTGCCCGGAGACCTCCCGGCCGTGCACGGTGAGCGTTGGCTCATACCCCGTCACGATCTCGATCGGCCCCTCCGGGGTGTCACCGGAGACCAGCACCCAGTCGCCGTCGGCGTCGGCGTGGCTCGCGCTGGGACTGCACGCTGCCACGGCGAGTGCCAGGAGGATGGCGGCGACTGCGGCGGTCGGAAGCCGGCGCCGCCGCCCGCCGCGCCTCCCGGTTGGTCTCCGGCGCCCGCCGAACCATCTGTCGTGCGTACCGTCCATTAGTACCCCCCGGGAGTAGGTGAGGGGCACCAATCTATGCCCTCGGGTGCCGGCTGCGTCAGGTGGCCGGCCGCACGCTTAGGGTGCCGGGTGCGAGCTTAGGGGGCCGGCCGCACCGACCCGGTGAAGTTGACCCGACCGTCGCGCGGTCGCCACCCGGCGTAGTCGTAGCCCCCGGATTCTCGCCGCTGCAGACCGACGGCCACGCCGGAGGGCAGCAGCACCGGTTTGGCGAACTCCACCTCCCAGGTGAACGCCGACCCTCTCGCGGTGCCCACCGAGGACAGCGCGCGGGCTGCGGTGTACATACCGTGCGCAATCGGGCGCGGGAATCCGAACGCCCTCGCGCCCACGGCGGAGGTGTGGATCGGGTTGCGGTCCCCGGAGATCGCGGCATACGCCCGCGCCGTCTGCTTGTCCAACGTCCACATCGCCGTCTGTTCGGGCAGGTCCGCCTGGGTGTTCGCTGCGGCACCACCCGGGGACTGCCCGCCGGGGCCCGCGCCCGCCGGTTCTGCCAGCGCGAGCCCGGGAACCCGGGTGCCCTTGGCGAGGTAAGTCGACACCCCGCGCCAGGCCACCTCCGGTCCTTCTTGGCCGGCGACCTCCACCACCAGGTCGACCTGCGTGCCCGACCGGTGAGCGCGCAGACCCTCCGCCCACGCGCGCATCCGCAGCACCTCCCCGGCGTGCAACTGGTGGTGCTGGTCCACCCGGTTGGCCACGTGCACCATGCCCAGTACGGGTAACGGGAAGTCAGGGCGCACCATGACTGCCATCGCCAGCGGGAAGGCGAGCACGTGCACATATCCGGCAGGTAGGTCGTCGGTGCCCGGTTCGCCCAGCAGCCGCTGGTACTCGCCCAGGTGGCCGGCGTCCACCGGCACCTCCTCGACGGCGTAGCGAACCTCGGGCAGCCGGGTGGGCTGCGATCTGCGGGCCAACACGGCGGGCGCGGCCGCCTGGGCGGTGCGGCCCAGGGCCTTGGAGTACAACCCGGCCAGGGTGGGCACTTGCTGCAGCGTGCGCGTACGCATCAGGCACCTACCATGTGCTGGCCGCACACCCGCAACGTCTGGCCGTTGATCCCCGCCGATTGCGGGGAAGCGAGGAAGGAGATCGCTTCGGCCACGTCAACCGGCAAGCCGCCCTGCTGCAGCGAGTTCAGGCGGCGCGCCACCTGCCGCCGGGCCGCGGGGATCTGCTCGGTCATCTCGGTCTCGATGAACCCGGGTGCCACCGCGTTGGCGGTCCCGCCCTGCCGGGCCGCCTGCGGCGCGAGCGCCCGGGTCAACCCGATGACGCCGGCCTTGGAGAACGCGTAGTTGGTTTGCCCCCGGTTACCCGCGATACCGGAGGTGGAGGAGAGGGTGATGATTCGCAACCCGTCCGGGGACAACTCCGGGACGCCGAGCAGCGCCTCGTTGAGCGCGATCTGGGCGTTGAGGTTCACGTCGATCACGGCCTGCCACTGCTCCGGCTTCATGTTCGCCAACAGTTTGTCCCTGGTGACGCCGGCGTTGTGCACGATCACGTCCAAGTGTCCGAAGCGTTGTCGGACCCGGTCGATCAACCGCTGTGGAGCCTCGGCGGAGGTGATGTCCGCCTGGATCGCCAACCCGTTGACCTGGTTCATCACCTGCGCCAGCGACTCCCCGGCGGCCGGGATGTCCACCCCCACCACGGTGGCGCCCTCCCGATGCAGCACTCTCGCGATCTGCGCGCCGATCCCCCGGGCGGCTCCGGTGACCATCGCGACCTTGCCGGTCAGCGGCTCGGTCCAATCCTCCGGCAGGCTGCCCTCGGCGCCGCCCACCTCGATCGGTTGACCGGAGACGAACGCCGAGCGGGCCGAGAGCAGGAACCGCAGCGCTCCGACGGCGGCCGGTGCGTTTACCTCCACCTGCTCACGAAGCACGACGGCGTTCCCGGTAGCCCCGTAGCGCAGTTCCTTGGCCAGGGACCGCCACAGGCCGTCCACCCCGGCACGGGCGGCTGCCTGTGCGGGAGAGGCGGCGTCCGCCGCGGCGCGGGTGACCACCACCACGCGGCCGCTGGGGCCCAGGGACCGCAGCAGCGAACCGGCCTCGGTGACCACCGGCGTCGCCTCATCCGGGTTCTGGATCTGGGACAGGACGAGCACCAAAGCCCCGATCCGCCCCTCCCGGATGGTGCGGCGCACATCCAGGTCCCAGTCGAGGGCGGTGGACGCTACCGCGTCGGCGTCGGCGCCCTCACCGAGCACCACCACCGGACCGGGCACCAACGGCTGGTCGATCGAGTCGGGGTTGGTGCGGCGCAGGCGGGCCGGGCGGGGCAGGCCCAGTTGCTGGGCGATCTTCTTGGTGAAACCGGTGTTCACCATCTCCAGGTACTTGTCGCTCACGCTGCCTCCAGGATCATCGCCACGGCCTGGCCGCCGGCAGCGCACACCGAGATCAGCCCGCGTGCCGGCTCCTCGCCGCCCTGCTGTTCCTTGTGCTGGGCGAGCAGGGCCGCCAGGGTGCCGACGATCCGGGCACCGGTGGCCGCGAACGGGTGGCCGGCGGCCACTGAGGAGCCGGTGACGTTGAGCCGGTCATAGTCCAGTTCCCCCGGGCTGGGCACGCCCACCCGGTTAGTGCAGAAGTCCTCATCCGCCCAGGCCGCGGCGGTGGTGAGGACCACGGAGGCGAACGCCTCGTGGATCTCCACGAACGCGAAGTCGTCCAGGGTCAACCCGTGGCGGTGCAGCAACCGGGGGACGGCGTACGCCCCGCCCATCAGCAACCCGTCCTCACCGCGGGCGAAGTCCACACTGGCGGCCTCGCTGTCCACCACGTGGGCGAGGACCGGGAGGCCGCGTTCCTCGGCCCATTCCGGAGTGCCGATCAGCACGCTGGCGGCGCCGTCGGACAACGGGGTGGAGTTGCCGGCCGTCATCGACGCGGAGGCGGCATGCTCCCCCTTGGTGCCGAACACCGGCTTGAGCGCGGCCAACTTCTCCGCGGAGGTGTCCGAGCGCAGACTCTGGTCGCGCACCAAACCCCGGTAGGGGGTGAGGAGGTCGTCGAAGAAGCCGTTGGCGTAGGCCTTGTCCAGGTTCTGGTGCGAGGCAAGGGCCACTTCATCCTGGGCCTCGCGGGTGATGCCCCACTGCCGGGTGGTGATAGCCTGGTGCTCACCCATGGACAACCCGGTACGCGGCTCATTCACGTTCGGGGCCACGGGTGCCAGGTCGGAAGGGCGCAACTGCCCGACCAGTTTGAGGCGTTCGGGAACGGTCTTGGCCCGCGACAGGCGCAGCAGCGTCTTGCGCAGCCGGTCACTGACGACGATCGGCGCGTCGGAGGTGGAGTCCACCCCCGCAGCGATCCCCGAGGTGATCTGCCCGAGTTTGATCTTGTTCGCCACCACGTTCACGGCTTCCACGCTGGTGGCGCACGCGCGTTGGATATCCACTGCAGGGGTTTGCGGGGACAAATCCGTGCCCAGCACCGCTTCGCGGGTGAGGTTGAAATCGCGGGAGTGCTTCAGCACCGCTCCGCCCACCACGTCACCCAACCGTTCGCCCTGCAACTGGTAGCGGGCGATCAGGCCCGACAGGGCGGTGGTGAGCATGTCCTGGTTCGTGGCCTCGGCGTAAGCGCCGCCCGCTTTGGCGAACGGGATGCGGTTCGAACCGATGATCGCGGCCCGGGGGTGCTCTGACCCGCGCTCGCGCCGTGCGGTCGAACCGGAGGAGGCAGGCTTGCGGCCCCCGGACCCCTGCTTCGCACCCCCAGACTTCTGTTGCCCGGTGGCCTTCTGTTGCCCGGTCGCCTTCTGTTGCCCGGTGGCCTTCTGTTGCGTGCCCGTGCGGCCGGTGCCGGAGTTCGCTCCTGTGCCGCTGGACTTGGTGTTGTTGGGCTTGTCGCCGTCGGGCTTTCCGTTGGTGGCCTTGCCGCTGGTGTTCTTCCGGGGCTGTTGTGCCATGAGATTCCTCTGCGTGCTCAGTGATCGTGTCGATGGTGACGCCCCCGTCCCGCAAGGGGGCGAGCGAGCGACTGGTCAAGTGGTGTCCATCCCTGCGCACGTGCCGAGCGCAAGGCGGGAACTCGAACCACGATGTGTCCAGTACCCACAGTACCTGATACTGTCAGTCGCGTGAGTGACGTCACTGTATCCAGGCATGATCCGGACCCGCCAGCCGAGCCGGATGGGCGGTCCACGCGCTGGCATCAGCACCGCCGCCAGCGCCACCGCGATCTGTGCCGCAGCGCTCGTCGGGCGGTCCACCACCAGGGCCCGGACCTGTCGATGGACGAGATGGCCGCGGCCATGGGGACGTCGAAGTCGATCGTGTACCGCTACTTCTCCGATAAGGCCGGCCTGCAGGCCGCCGTCGGGGAGATGGTGCTGGAAGAGATGACCCAGGCGTTCATCCTGGCGGTGGAAGGCTCCGGCCCGCCCCGCGACCGGCTGCGGGCGATGGTGGAGGTCTACATCTCCATGATCGCCAGTTCCCCGAACGTGTACCAGTTCGTCACCCGGATCGAGCAGGCGGGGACCATCTCGACGTTCGTCACCCACGTCCAGCGCTATCTGGCCAGACTGCTGCGCCAAGTGCTCGCCGAATCCGGCGCGGACCTGCGGTACGCCCTGCCCTGGTCGGCCGGCGTGGTCGGCCTCGTGCGCGGCATCGGGGAACAGTGGCTCACCGCGGACCCGCAGCAGCGGCTGGCCCCCGATGTACTCATCGATGTCATCACCGCGTGGCTGTGGAACGGCGCCAGTTCTGACCTACCCCGGTTCCGCACCGACCCCGGCGCCGCAACGGAACCGGACGCACCCGCGACGCCGCACGCTCCGGCCGGCCCCCCTATCTCGCCCACCACCGTGGAGGACTGATGTCCCGATCCGACCGCCCCACCCAGACCGACCCCGCCGCCACCGTGGACGTGGCCGCGCTCGCCGACCTTCTCGATGGCCGCTGGAAGGAGTACCGCCGCCAGATCCGCGATCTGTACACCGATGAACGGTTCGCCCGCATCGACGACCTCAGCCGTGCCGAGCAGCGACAACGCACGCTGGATCAGTGCCAGGCGCTGGTGGACGTCGGCATGGTGCGCCGCGGCTTCCCCGGCCCGGACGGGCAGGCTCCGGTCCCCGGCGGTAACGTCGCCGGCTTCGAGGAACTGGTCGTGCACGACCCGTCCCTGCAGATCAAGGCGGGAGTCCAATGGGGCCTCTTCGGCTCCGCCGTCCTGCAATTGGGCACCAAGCGCCACCACACCGACTTGCTGCCCCCGATCGTGGACCTGCGCGTGCCCGGCTGCTTCGCGATGACCGAGACCGGCCACGGCTCCGATGTGGCCGCGATCGCCACCACCGCCACCTACGATCCGCAGGCCGAGGAGTTCATCATCCACACCCCGTTCGAGGCGGCGTGGAAGAACTACATCGGTAACGCCGCCGAGCACGGGGTAGCGGCGGTGGTGTTCGCCCAATTGATCACCAAGGGCGTCAACCACGGTGTGCACGCCTTCTACGTGCCGCTGCGCCACCAGCACCCCGACGGCAGCGCCGGTGAGTTCCTCCCCGGAGTCTCCGGGAAGGACAACGGCCCCAAGGGCGGTCTGAACGGCGTGGACAACGGCATGCTCGCCTTCAACCAGGTCCGCATCCCCCGGGAGAATCTGCTCAACCGGTACGGCGACGTGGCTGCCGACGGCACTTACGGATCCCCGATCGACAGTCCCGGCCGCCGGTTCTTCACCATGCTGGGCACGCTGGTGCAGGGACGGGTCTCCCTGGCCGGCTCCTCCACGGTCGCGGCGAAGATCGCACTGGCGACGGCGATCCGGTACGCCGAGCAACGTCGCCAGTTCACCGGCGCCGACGAGCACGACGAAGTCGTGCTGCTGGACTATCAGCGCCACCAACGCCGTCTGCTCCCGCGCCTGGCGCGGGTGTATGCCGCCCAGTTCACCCACCACCAACTGTCCGACCGGTTCCACCAGATCTTCTCCGGCGAGCACGACACCGACGCCGACCGGCAGGACCTGGAGACCCTCGCGGCAGCCGCCAAACCGCTGTCCACCTGGTTGGCGCTGGACGTGCTGCAGGAAGCCCGGGAGGCCTGCGGCGGCGCCGGGTTCATGGCCGAGAACCGACTGACCGGCCTGCGCGCCGACTTCGACGTGTACGCCACGTTCGAGGGCGACAACAACGTGCTGCTGCAACTGGTCGGCAAGCGGCTGCTCACCGACTTCGGCCGGGAGATGGCCAAGATGAACGTGGCCGGCGCCGTGCGCTACGTG
>DATGSR010000238.1:0-2457 GCA_035302405.1 Beutenbergiaceae bacterium | reverse complement strand
TGGATGAGAACGGGCAATGGATCCCCTCGGTGCTCGCCGCCGCGGATCGTCGGCTGACCGAGGTGCGCCGCGGGGTGCCGGATGCCGGTGGGCTGGTGATCGCCACCGACCAAGCCAAAGCCCGGGCCTACGCCGCCCAGTTGCACGCAATCGCCGGGGAGGAACCCGTGGTGGTGCTGTCCGACGACGCGGGCGCCTCGGGGCGGATCGAGGAGTTCTCCGCCGGCAACCAGCGGTGGATGGTCGCGGTGCGGATGGTCTCCGAAGGGGTGGACGTGCCCCGCCTGGCGGTGGGCGTGTACGCCACTGCGACGGCCACCCCGTTGTTCTTCGCCCAGGCCGTGGGCCGGTTCGTGCGCGCTCGCAAGCGCGGGGAGACCGCCTCGATCTTCCTGCCCTCGGTTCCGGTGCTGCTGGCACTGGCCGGGGAATTGGAGACCGAACGGGACCACGCGCTGGATAAGCCGGTGGCCGAGGGGGAGGAGATCTGGCTCGATGACGATGCGTTGGAGCAGGCCAACCGCACCGAGTCCGCTTCCGATGAGGCGATGCTGCCGGGGTTCGCCGCACTGGACGCCCAGGCCTCCTTCGACAAGGTGCTTTTCGACGGCGGCGAGTTCGGCACCGGGGGCGAGGTGGGTTCGGCGGAGGAACAGGACTTCCTCGGCCTGCCCGGGTTGTTGGACGCCGACCAGGTAGCAACTTTGCTGCGCAGCCGCCAGGCCGAGCAACTCAAACAACGCGGTTCCCGCGCCGGCGCGAACGGCGCCCAGGACGCTGATGTGGTCGATCACCGGAAACTCCGGGAACTGCGTAAGGAACTCAACTCCCTGGTCAGTGCCTGGGCCCGACGCTCGGGCACACCCCACGGGGTGGTGCACAACCAGTTGCGCGAGTACTCCGGCGGCGGGGAAGTCGCCCAGGCGTCCGCGGAGCACCTGGAGGCGCGGATCGCCAAGGTACGGGACTGGTTCGTCGGCAAGCGTTGAGCACGCGGGTTCGTCGGCAAGCGTTGCGCGCGGGCCCCACGATGAACGGGCGAACCCGTCAGGCCGGGCGGCCCGCGGCTCAGATGCTACGGTGCACCGTCTCCAGCGCGGGGTCACCGGCTGACAACCGGCGGGCGTACGGCGAGAGTTCCGCCCGAGAACGCTGATGCCGTTGCGCGGCCCGCTGCACGCCGTCGGCACCGATGTAGGAACGGTCCACTTCGCCGTCGAGCACCAACGGCACCTGTAGCGGACGAAGATCGTCCTCGTCGGGCACCCAACCCGCTCCGGCGCCGGCTACCACGATCTCCTCCTCAGCCCGCCCGGCGGAATCAAATCGGCGGGCGGCGTTCTTGCGCCCGCCCACGCTCGTCTTGGCCGAGGATGCCTTCTCCACCGATTCCATCTGTCCACCGCGGCCCTCGCGGGAGACGAGTTTGTACACCATGCCCGCGGTGGGAGCCCCTGAACCGGTGACCAATGAGGTACCCACCCCGTAGGCGTCCACCGGGGCCACGGCCAGCGCGGCAATCGCATGCTCGTCCAAGTCGGAGGACACCACGATCTTGGTTCCGGCGGCGCCCAAGCCGTCCAACTGCTCACGCACCTCACCGGCCACCACGCCCAAGTCACCGGAATCCAGGCGCACCGCGTCCAACTCGGTGCCGGCCGCATCGATCGCGCGGCGCACCCCTTCGGCGATGTCGAAGGTGTCCACCAGCAGCGTGGTGTTCGGCCCGAATGCGGCGACCTGGGCGGCGAAGGCGGACTGTTCGTCATCGTGCAACAGCGTGAAGGAGTGCGCCGCGGTGCCGATCGTCTGCAAGCCGTAACGCCGCCCTGCCTCCAGGTTGGAGGTGCTGCTGAACCCGCCCACCACCGCCGCCCGCGCCGCGGCCACCGCCGCCTGCTCGTGCGCCCGGCGCGAGCCCATCTCCAAGCACGGCCGTGAACCTGCCGCCGACGTCATCCGGGAGGCGGCCGAGGCCACCGCTGAGTCGTAGTTGAGCACGGACAGGGCCAGGGTTTCCAGGATCACCCCCTCGGCGAAGGTGGATTCCACCACCAGCACGGGGGAGCCGGGGAAGAACACCTCACCCTCGGCGTAGCCGTAGATGTTGCCGCTGAACCGGTAATCGGCCAGGAACTGCAGCAACTCGTCATTGAAGTTGCCCTTGGCGCGAAGATGCTCCAACTCGGCGTCGGTGAACCGGAACTCGGTCAATGCCTCCAGGAACCGCCCGGTACCTCCCACCACGCCGTATCGGCGCCCGGCCGGCAACCGCCTGGTGAACACCTCGAATACACATCGGCGGTCCGCGGTGCCATTGGCCAGCGCGGCCTGAACCATGGTCAGTTCGTACTGATCGGTCAACAGAGCGGTGCTGGGCGAGTGCGACTTGCTCATAGCCGCCGAGCCTACTGGTCTGAACGCACGCGCTCCTGCGGTCCTCGAATTATCGCGCGC
>DATGSR010000237.1:0-2547 GCA_035302405.1 Beutenbergiaceae bacterium | reverse complement strand
CCCGACAGCGAGGACCCGCGGGTGAATGGGGTCCGCGACGTCGTTGCCGCAATCGCCGCGAACCCTTCCCTCGACGCCACCGCCATCCAAACCGTCGGCATCAAAGGCTGGGATGGGCTGATCATCCTGCAACGAAAGTAGACAGCAATTGACCGCCGGCCGAAGGCCTCCGCGGGCGCATAATCATCGACACCGCATAACGGCGCGGCTGCCCGCAAGGTTGAACTGCGATGTCTCCCAGATCTCACGGGCCGAATTCATGCAGCACGGATCGCATGCCACGCGAAGTCTCAACGTTTCGCAGCGCAACTGATACAAGTCCGCGCCGTCGGCCGGGCCAACAGCCGCTCGAATGCGATCGGCTCGCCGCAGTCTTCACAGCGCCCGTAGGCGTCCTCCTCAATCCGGGCCACCGCAGCATCGACCTCCACCAGGTGCTGATGCGCGGATGACCGCAGCGCATCGGCTTGGGACCGTTCGAACGCGATCGTGGAGCCCTCCGGGTCGTGTTCGTCGTCAGTGGCGGTGTCGCGCGTGGCCTCCACGATCGACGTCACGTTCTCGCCCAGTGCCGCGATCCGGTTGAGCGTCCGTTGCCGGTCCGCCTCCAACTGAGCACGGATCTCCTCCAGGTGGGGACGCACCGACTCCGGTGTCGCCGTCGGGGCTCGTCCGCCGTCTGTAGTCGGGTCGTGATCATGCTTCGTCGACGTCATCCCGATCCCACCTCCGGTTGTTCCAGTCCGACTTCGTTGCTCGGGCCTGCGAGTCAAGGTCACGCCGACGCCCGGGCCGATGCGACACATGCCGATGTGCACTGGCGCGTTCCACCATACGAATTGTGTCGCGGATCCGCTGCTCGGCGCAGCGGGGAGCAAGACTGCGGGCGGTGTGGCACTCAGGCTGGCGCTGGTGGACTGCCCTGTCTAACGCCGGCGCGGGGCACGCCGTGGCATCGGGCTCACGAGCCGTTCATCCCGGTGGGCCGGTCGATCAGCACCGAGAGAATCACCATTGTGCGGGTGCGCAACACCATGGGTTGGCGGCGCAGGTTCTCCACGATCCGCTCCAAGTGGCGCACGTCGTCCACCTGCACACGGAGCACCGCGTCGGGATCTCCGGAAACCGTGACCGCGCTGACCACCTCCGGCAGGTGTTCGATCGCCTCCAGCACATCCCTGGGCGCTGTGCGCTCGGCGCAGTAGACCTCCACCATCGCCTCGATGCCCTGACCGGTGGCGGTGGAGTCAACCACGGCTGCGTAACCGCGGATGATCCCGCGTGCCTCCAGCCGATCAACGCGGCGCTTCACCGTGGGGGTGGACAATCCCAGTTCCTGTCCGAGGTCGGTAAATGTCCGGCGACCATCTTGGCGCAACGCTGCAAGGATCTGTCGATCCAGGTCGTCGATACGTTCGCGTGTGTCCATTTTCGTCACATTACGCAAGATCCTATGGTGATGTGGCTCACAACGAGGTACAACCGAGACATGTTCGAAGAAGCACAGTTATATGCCCCTGTCACAGAGGATGCCGACGGTGTCCAAGTACACCTTGCCGACAACCACCCCGGCGTGAACGATCCCGAGTACCGCCGCCGTCGGAACGAGATCGCGGCGGCGTCACTGAACTGGGAGCCGGGGATGCCGGTGCCGGTGATCGAGTACACCGAGGAGGAGAACGAGGTCTGGCGCCGAGTTTGCGCCGAACTCGCACCTAAGCACCAGCGCCTGGCTATCCGTGCGTACCTGGAGGCCAAGGAGGATCTTGGCCTGCCCACCGATCGAGTGCCGCAACTGGATGAAGTCTCCGACTCCTTGGAGCCCCTGACCGGGTTTCGCCTGCATCCGGCCGCCGGGTTGGTGCCGTTGGATATCTTCTACGGCTCCCTGGAGGACCGGGTGTTCCACTCCACCCAGTACCTGCGCCACGGGTCCCAACCGCTCTACACCCCGGAGCCAGACATCATCCACGAAGTGGTCGGACACGGGAACCTGCTTGCCTCACCGCAGGTCGCCGAGGTCAAACGCCTCGCCGGGGAGGCCGCCCGCAGGTGTGAGACCGAAGAGGGGCTGCAGTACGTCGCTGACGTCTTCTGGTTCACTATCGAGTTCGGCGTGATGTATGAGGACGGCGAACTGCGGTGCTATGGCGCCGGCCTCCTCTCTTCCTACGGAGAGATCGAGGAGTTCCGCGGAGCCGACATCCGCCCGATCGACTTCCACCAGATGGCGACCCTGGACTACGACATCACCCAGTACCAGCCCATCCTGTACGCGTGCGACGGGATGAATGAACTGACCGAACGGGTGGGGCAGTTCTTCGCCGAGTTCGACGACGACACTCCCGGGCGGTTGGCTGCTGCGGCGGCATAACGCGCCGTCAAGGACCCACTCCTAATCCAGTTGGCCTCCGAGGCAATTGGTCGCTCCGGCCACAACTTCCCACACCGTGGTTGGAGTGCGTCGCGTCGGTGGAGACTCCGCATCCCGCAGCGGTAATGACGGGCTCCACCGATGCCCGACGAGCGGCATCGCGAACTCACCCG
>DATGSR010000236.1:0-5447 GCA_035302405.1 Beutenbergiaceae bacterium | reverse complement strand
CGACGTGCTCACCGGCTGGTCGGCTCCGAACCGGGCCGGGTATGCCGGCGGCCACGGGTTAGCGGGGCGACCGTGGGCGGAACACTCGGGCGCCGCGCCCGAGTGAGCCTGCTCCCGCGCCGGTCGAGCGCCCCTGGAGCCGTCGAATGCGCGGCACCCTCGAGCGCACCGCAGGTCCCCTGACTGCCCGGATATGTCCTACCTTCCGGGATACGCCCTAGCCGGGATACGCCTTAGTTCTGTGTACCGTTCTCTGCGACCAGATCGGCGTACTCCGGGTGGCGTTCGATCCAGCCTGCGATGAAGGGGCACTGGGGGTCCACTTTGCGCCCCGCGGCACGGATCTCATCCAGGGCGGTGCGCGCCAACGTCGATCCCACGCCTTGACCTTCTGCCGCGGGCTCCACCACCGTGTGCGACAAGGTCACGACCTCACCCTCGCGGTGATAGTCCACCCGGCCCAGGATCTCGGCCCCGTCGGTGGCCTCGAAGCGGTTCTGCTCGTGGACGTGCTGTACCTGAATGTTCGCCATTCTCCACACTAGACACAAGCGCCTCGCCGTTGCCCGTCGGTGCCACGTGGGAACGAGGCGGGAACGAGGGGCAGGGGCCGGTTTGTTTCGCTGGTGAATCCTTCACACGCAGTCCTTCTGCGCTGGTACTCTGCGGATTCGGAGGGGGTTGGCCCTTCCTTGCTTTGACGGAGGATCGAATGGGTTTCATTAAGGCGTTCGCCGGCGCCCTCGGCGGCACCATGGCGGATCAGTGGAAAGACTTCCTTGTCCCTCCGCGTTCGGTGGCGCCCACCGCTGTGATCTTCCCCGCGATTCACCAGGGTCAGAACCGGGGCCGCGGATCGAACACGAAGGCCTCCGAGCACATCATCACCAACGGCAGCAAGATCGTTGTCCCCGAGGGTTTCGGACTGGTCACCCTGCAAGATGGTCAGATCACCGGGTTCATCGCCGAACCGGGCGGGTTCATCTTCGCTTCCGATGACCAGAATTCCAAGTCCGTGTTCGCCGGGGACGGGATCGTCAGCCCGACGGTGACCACCTCGTGGGAGCGGTTCAAGTTCGGCGGCCAGCCGGCGTCGCAGCAGTTGGCCTTCTATGTGAACCTCAAGGAGATCCCGAACAACCGGTTCGGCACCCAGTCGGAGATCTACTGGGATGACGCCTATCTCGGTGCGCAGGTGGGGGCGATCACTCGCGGGACCTACACGATGCGGATCGTGGATCCGATCTTGTTCGTCCGCCAGTTCGTCCCCATCACGTATCTCGGCGCCTCCCCGCGCGTCTTCGACTTCTCCGACCTGGACAACGATGCCGCCAGCCAACTCTTCAACGAAGTGGTGGGGTCGCTGGCGCAGGCCTTCTCCATCTACACCAATGACCCGAGTCAAGGAAACCGCATCACCCGGATCCAGTCGGACTCGGTGGGCTTCGCGCAGTCGCTGAGCCAAGCCGTCGAAGAGGGATACCGGTGGACTTCCGACCGGGGTCTGACGATCGTGAAGGTCGCGATCCAGGCGATCGAGTACGACGAGGACACCCGCAAACTGCTCAGCGACGTCAAGAAGGCTGACGCCCTGGGCGGCGCGCGCGGAAACTCCTTCATGCAACAAGCCGCCGCCCGCGGCTTCCAAGCCGCCGGCGAGAGCGGCGGCGGTGGTGCGGGCATGGCGTTCCTCGGCATGGGGATGAACGCAGCCGGTGGCTCGGCCGCAGGCCTACAGCAGCCCGTTCCGCCCGGGCACCAGCCGGGCTACCAGCAGGTGCCACAACAGGGGTACGGCCAGCCGCACCAAGGACAGCCGCACCCCGGCTACGGCCAGCCGCCGCAGGGGTATGGACAGCAGCCGGCGTACGGGCACCCGCCGCAGGGTTACGGGCAAGCCTCCCCGCCTCCTCCCCCTGGGCACCCACAGGGGGGTTACGGGCAAGCCTCACCCCCTCCCCCGCCCGGACAGCAACCGCCGCAGGGTTACGGTCACCCGCCGGCAGGCCCCGGCCAGCACCCGCCTCAGCCACCAGCAGGACCACACTCTCCGGGCGGAGCGCAGCCTTCCGCGGAGACCGCCG
Organism: Beutenbergiaceae bacterium; assembly: GCA_035302405.1. Taxonomy (GTDB): domain Bacteria; phylum Actinomycetota; class Actinomycetes; order Actinomycetales; family Beutenbergiaceae; genus CALKWS01. The sequence continues at coordinate 3,363 of DATGSR010000236.1, read as the reverse complement.
ACAGCCCCCAGCCTCCCGCGGACTCCGCTCCGGCGGCGGAGGATCCCGTGGCCAAACTCAGTCAACTCAAGACGATGCTTGACCAGGGGCTGATCACGCAGGACGACTACGACGCGGCCAAGGCCAAAGTGCTCGGATTGTCATGACCACCCCGCAGCACCCGGCACCAGAACCGGCCCCCGCCGACACGGCGCCTTCGGGCCATGCCGAGGCCGGGCAACCTCCCCCGCCCGCCCACGCGGGCTACAACGTCGTCGGTGAGCCCGCCCAGGCTGCCCCGGGGGGCCCGTCCGATCCATCCTTGGCGCCCCCACCTGTGCCGCCCCCGCCGGGGTCACCTGTCCCGCCCCCACCGGGCCAGGCACCTCAGGCAACCGGACCTCAGGCAGCGGGATTCCAGGCAGCACCACCCCACCCCGGCCCGGTCCCGGGGCCAGTGCCCCCCATGCCTGCGGCGCCGCCGCCGTCCCCACCCGAATCGACCGGCCCCCACGTGGTGGACACCGGTGCGAACGCCAAGGACGGCTTGTCGAAGTGCCCGCGTTGCGGGGCTACCGAGATCAGCCTGAACATGGCCAGCGGGCTGTTGCGGTGCTCCTTCTGCCGGCATGAGTGGACCGGGCACGAAAGCGATGAGGACCTGTTCATCAACCAGGACATCGCCACGCTCAGCGGTCTGGTCATCGGCTCCGGTTCCGAGGACATCGTCGCCTCCACCGAGGAGGTGTTGACCTTCAAATGCACCGCGTGCGGAGCCGAGGTAGTGATCAACACCGCCGAGAGCACGCAAGCCCGTTGTCACTGGTGCCGCAACAAGTTGTCGATGAATCAGCAGATTCCCAACGGCGCCGTACCGGACATGGTGCTCCCGTTCCGCATGAAGAAGGACGAGGCGGTGGAAAAGATCCGCGCCTTCGTTAAGAAGCGTCGCGGTTTCGCCCACCCCCGGTTCCTCAAGGAGTTCGCCCCGGAGAACGTCATGGGCGTCTACCTGCCGTACATGGTGGTGGACATCAACGCCCATGCCAGGTTCGCCGGTGAGGGCGAGAAACGCACCCGGACCTACACCATCGGCTCCGGCAACAACCGCCGGCGGGTGCACGACGCCGACGTCTACGCGGTGCGGCGCGAGGCCGATGTGTACATCAACGACCTGACCGTTGAATCGTCCAGCGAACGTCGCGACCAGGACACCGGTCGCAACACCAACAACGTGATCAACGCGATCATGCCGTTCGACGTGCACAACTCGGTGCGCTACGACTCCAACTACATCGCCGGGTTCTCCTCCGAACGCCGCGACACCAACATCGCGGACGCGTCCCCCCTGGTGCACCGCCAGGCGGAGGACATCGCCCGGCACAAGGTGGCACAGGAGACCCTCGGCTTCTACGACCGGGGGGTGCGCTGGGAGGATCAGCGGCTGGACATCCGCGGGCAGCGCTGGGCGGCTGCGTATCTACCGGTGTGGCTCTACAGCTACCAGGAGAAGCGCTCCAACGGGCGGTCGTTCCTGCACTACGTGGCGGTGAACGCCCGCACCGGTAAGACCATGGGCAGTGTCCCGGTCAATCAACCGAAACTGCTCGCCGTCGCCGCGGCCGTCCAGGTTGTCGGGATGGTCGTCGGCAGCATCATCATGGTGGTGGGTTGATGTACCAGTTGCTTGCGAACGCCGGGCCTGAAGTGTGGGCGTGGGGAGCGGACAGCGGTGACGGCGCCTCGTTCGGACTGCTGTTCTTCCTGTCCGGCTTCATCTTCTACGGGGCGATGTACCTGCGGTACCGCAACATCAATAAGAGGCATATGCATGCCCGGGAGACCGAAGCCACGCTGGACAACGTCCGAGCCGCCGATGAACTCGTCGGGAAACGTACCCGGCAGTCCAACAGTCGCATCAAGGGTGCCAATGAACGGCAGATCAAGGGCGCCCAGAACCGCGGTCTAGCCGCCAGCCTGCTCGATGGGGCAGCCGATAATCCGGTGGGGCGGATCATGTCCGCCTTCGACAAGCATTGAGTTCGCGTATCGAGCCCTAGCGCTGGGGACCGGCCACCCTCGCCGGGTTGTAACCGTACCGGCTGCCACCCGCCGGCTAGGGAAGCCATGACCGTTGCGGGAAGCCACGCCGTGCGCTCAGCGGGCGCCCGGTGTAGGTATTGACACATGCTCCGCGGAGCGGCCGCTCGGCGGAACCCCGATACCAAGCAGGCAATCACGAGGCACAACACCTGCGGCGACTGGAGAACTCGTGGCTCAACGCATCGAGGACTAGGCCGTCATCGGGGACTTGCACACCATGGCCCTCGTCGGCCGGAACGGTTCCATCGACTGGCTGTGCCTGCCCCGGTTCCACTCCGCTGCTTGCTTCGCAGCACTCCTGGGAGATGAGGAGGCCGGGTTCTGGCGTATCGCGCCCCAAACCGGGGGTACCTGCACCCGCCGCCGGTACCGTGAGGATTCCCTGGTCCTGGAAACGGAGTGGGACACGCCAGAGGGAACCGTGCGAATCTCCGATGCCATGCCGCCTCGGGACGATGCGGCCGACGTGGTCCGGGTGGTCGAAGGCCTTTCGGGCCGGGTTCCGATGCGGATGGAGGTTCGGCTGCGTTTCGATTACGGCCACATCGTGCCGTGGGTGAAGCGGGCCGGCGGGCGGCTATCGGCGATAGCGGGCCCGGACTCGGCCTGGCTGGACACGCCGGTCCCCTTGCGGGGCGAGGACTTCACGACGGTGTCTTTATTCGAGGTCGGCGCCGGCGAGCGCGTGCCCTTCGTCCTCACGCACCACCCCTCCTACTAGCCCGCTCCCCCGAAACGAGCCGGCGTGCGACTGCTTCGGGCCACCGACCGCTTCTGGAAGACGTGGGTAGCCAAGTTGCACTACGAGGGAGGGTGGCAGGAGGAGGTACGCCGGTCCCTCATCACGCTCAAGGCGCTGACCTACCGGCCAACGGGAGGCGTCGTTGCGGCAGCGACGACCTCCCTGCCCGAAGAACTGGGTGGGTCACGCAACTGGGACTACCGATACTGCTGGTTGCGCGATGCGACCTTCACCTTGCAAGCGCTGCTGGGCACCGGCTTCGTGGCCGAGGCCGCGGCCTGGCGGGAGTGGCTGCTCCGTGCCGTCGCCGGCGATCCGGCCGACCTGCAGATCATGTACGCGATTGACGGCACCCGAAGGCTCACCGAACTCGAACTCGGCTGGCTGGAGGGTTACGAGGGCAGCGCACCGGTACGCATCGGCAACGCCGCCGTCGGGCAGTTGCAACTCGACGTGTGGGGCGAGGTGCTCGACGGACTGCACGTTGCCCGCGAGGCCGGGTTGGCAGCGGCCGAGGACGCCTGGGACCTGCAGCGGGC
>DATGSR010000235.1:0-15541 GCA_035302405.1 Beutenbergiaceae bacterium | reverse complement strand
GCGGGCGCCCTCCGCCGCCGGTGTGCCACCCTCGCCCTGGTCCGATCCGGCGCCGGGCTGTGCGGGCAGCGCCTGCAGCAATTGCCCGACGACGACGCCCGCGTCGGCCACGATGCCCACCTGGGCAGGCAGGTTCTTGTGGATCTGCGTGCTGAGCAGGTCCACCCGGATCACCTGGCCCGATGGCCGCAAGGGGCCCCACCACAGTTCGGCCTCACCGACCTTCGAGCCCAGCACCAGCAGCACATCGGCGTCGTTGACCAGCGCGTGCGCCGCTTTCAACCGGAGCGTGGCTCCCACGGCGAGCGGGTGGGACTCGGGCACCACCCCGCGCCCGTTCAACGTCGTCACCACCGGCGCGCCGAGCCGTTCGGCCAGCGCGGTGACGTCGGCACCGGCGCGCACCGCCCCGCCACCGGCCAGGATCACCGGACGGGCGGCACCAGCCAGCAGTTGTGCGGCGCGGGTGACCTGCTCCGCCTCACCGGCCACCGGCTCCGGCTCGGGACGGGCGCGCAAGAGTTCGTGCGGGCAGTCGCTGGGGCCCTCCAGGATGTTCAGCGGCACCTCGATCACCACCGGGCGGGGGCGTCCGATGCGGAAGAGTTCCATCGCGTCATGAACCGCCTGGACGGCTTCCCGGCCGGACTCCACCCGCCGGGACCACTGCACCACCGCGTCGGCGGCGGCCCGCCCGTCCTTGGTCTCGTGCAGGGCGCCGATGTCGGCGAACTCCTGCCCCAGTGGGGGGCCGGGAGTGAGGATGATCATCGGGCGGGACTCGGCGTAGGCAGTAGCGGCCGCCGATAGCGCGTTCAACAGCCCCGGCCCGGAGGTGGTGATCACCAGCCCGGGCAGGCCGGTTTGCATCGACCACCCGTCGGCGGCGTACCCGGCGCCCTGTTCATGGCGGGTGGTGACGGCGTGGATGCCCAACTCTGGCAGGTGGCGGTAGAACTCCAGGTTGTGGGTGCCCGGGATGCCGAAAGCGGTATCCACTCCGTAGGCGCGCAACACCGTCAGCACATCGCGGCCCACGTTGTGGGTGATGACGTCTTGGGTGGTGGTGTCTTCCGCCGTCATGTGGCCCCTCCCGCCTGGTCGCTCGGCGCTTGGTCGTGCTGCGCTTGGTCGCGCGGCGCCTGGTAGCACGGTTCTCCGCCGACCCAGGTGGACAGCACCGGGATGTCGGCGATGGTGTGCGGATCCACGGTCAACGGGTCGTCGGCGAGCACGGTGAAGTCGGCGACTTTGCCGGGAGCCAGGGACCCCAGGTCCGCCTCCCGGCCCAGGGCGCGGGCCCCGGAGAGGGTGTGGGCGTGCAGCGCCTGCTCGGCGGTGATGCGCAGTGCCGCCGGGCCCAGTTCGGCGCCCTGGGCGGTGCGGCGGGTGACGGCGGTCTGGATCGCCTGCAACGGCAGCGGGTCGGCCACCGGCGCATCGGAACTGAGCGTCACCGGCACCCCGGCGGCGGTGAACTCCCCGAGCGGGTTGAACCGCTCTCCGGCCGCGCCGATCGCATCGACCACCCCTTCACCCCAGTTGAAGTAGTGCTGGGTCTGGTTCACCGGCATCATCCCGGCCGCGGCGATCCGGCCGATCTGCTCCGCGGTGGGCAGGCCGCAGTGCTCGATCCGGTGGCGCGGGTCGGGGCGGGGGTGATCCCGCTGGGCGGCCTCGACGGCGTCGAGCACCATGCCGATGGCATCCGGGGACTGGGCGTGGGTGGCGGTCTGCAACCCGGCCCGATGAGCCCGGGAGATCATCTGGGCATACTCGGCCGGCTCGTGATAAAGCATGCCGGTGCGGCAGGGGTCCCCGGCGTAGCCCTCCGGGAAGTAGGCGGTCCACCCGCCCAGCGTGCCGTCGGCGTAGAACTTGAACCCGGCGAAGTGCAGGTGGGAGTTGCCGAACGGGGCGTGCATGCCCAGTTCCAGGCCCTCCTGCAGCAACGACGACAGCAGGTACATCGAGAACCGCACGCGCAGATCGCCGGCCTCGGCCAGGTCCAGGTAGGTGGTGAACTCCCGGCGGGTGACCTGGGCATCACCGACGGCGGTCACCCCGCCGGCCAGGAACGAGCGTTGCGCGGTGCGTAGTTGGTCCAGGTGCTGCGCCGGAGGGTCGCCCAAATGCAGGTTCGGGCCGTGGTTGCCCACCTTCACCCCGTCCGCGCCGGTGAGGATGTTGCACGCGGCGTCGGACAATTCACCGGTGAGTTCGCCGCCGGAGTCGCGGAAGAACTCCCCACCCGGGGGGTTCGGGGTGTCGCGGGTGATGCCGTACTTGGCCAGGGTGTAGGAGTTCACCACGCCCCCGTGACCGGAGGCGTTCATCAGGTAAACCTCCCGGTCGGTGGCGACCTGGTCCAGTTCGAACCGGGTGGGGTGGCGCCCCTCGGCCAGGTTGCGGTGTTCGTACCCGTAGCCGCGGATCGGGGCATCGCCCGGGGTCTGCTCGGCGCGCCGGCGCAGCAGGGCGATGATCTCCTCGATGGTGCGTGCCCGGTCCGGGCCGCAGTCCACCCAGGAGGCCATCTGGCCGTGCATCAGCGGGTGGGCGTGCGGGTCGACGAACCCCGGCACGACTGTTGCTGCACCCAGGTCCACCGTCCGCGGCCGACCCAGCCCGGCGTCGTCGGCCGCTGCTCGGCACTGCTCAACATTGCCCACCGCCACGACCCGCCCACCGGCGAGCAGCATCGCGCCGGCAACGCCGGTGGGTTCCAGGGTGCGGATCCGTTCCGCGGTGACCAGCGTGGGTGCCCAGTGCTCCGGGAGGCCGTCGAAACTCCGCAGCGTGCGCATCGTCTCCATCCCTTGCAGTCAGACCATCCCCGACGTCGATCGCGGGCCCGGGTGGGAATGGTGTGCTCGGCCCGGGCCGCCACCCGCAGCGGGGTGCTACTGGTTGGCCTCCCGTGCCGCCCGAGCGGCGAGCACATCCTCCTCGAACACCTCATCGGTGCGCTGCGGGGCCAGCGCCAGGCAGAGGATGCTGATCGCGGTCATCGCGAAGTACAGGAAGATCCCGCTCCAGATGGTGTCGGTGGCCTGGTACAACGCGGTGGCACTGACCGGTGCCAGCCCGCCCCAGATCGCCGCACCGATGGAGTAGGAGATGGACAGGCTGGTCTGCCGGGAATGCGGGGGGAACATCTGGGCCAGGATCGAGGCCATCGGGGCCCAGGCGAAGTTCATCCCGATCCGCACCGCAGTGAACAGCACGAACATCAGGCCCACGTTGTCCGGGGACATTGTCAGGAACATCGGCACCACCAGCGCCGCGGTGACCACCAGACCCCCGCCCATGGCACGTTTGCGACCGATCTTGTCCGACAGCCACCCGATGATGAGGCAGGAGACCAGTTCACCGAACGCGGCCACGGACAGGATGGTGAGCATCTGGTTCTCGCTGATACCGATCCCGAAGGCGGGCTCGGTGCCGTAGGCGGTGGCGAACGTGGTGACCATGTAGTACCCGCCGGTGGAGATGGGGATCAGGCCCACACCGAGCAGGATGAGTTTCCAGTTGCGCTTCAGCGCCGCCTTGACGGGCAACTCGGCCTTGGTGTCCTGTTCGATCTCCGTGGTGAACACCGGGGTTTCCTCCACCCGGTACCGCACCCAGAAGCCGACGGCGATCAGCACCGCCGAGAGCAGGAACGGGATCCGCCAGCCACCGTCGTACAGGAAGTCGGAGCCGTTGATGGTCAGCAGCGCAAACACACCCGAGGCCAGTAGCGCCCCCATCGGGTTGCCCAGTTGGGGGAAGGCGCCGTAGAGGCCCTTGAACCGGTTCGGGGCGTTCTCCACCGACATCAGCACCGCCCCGCCCCACTCACCGCCGACGGCGATGCCCTGCAGCGCGCGCAGCACGATCAGCAGGATCGGGGCGAGCATGCCCACGGACTCGTAAGTGGGAAGCACCCCGACGGCGGTGGTCGCCACACCCATCAGCACCAGCGTCATCACCAGGGAGCGCTGCCGGCCGAAGCGGTCCCCGACATGGCCGAAGATGATCCCGCCCAGGGGCCGGAAGAAGAAGCCGATGGCGTAGGTGGCGAAGGAGTACAGCACACCGGTGATCGGAGCCGCCTCGGGAAAGAACAACGGCCCGAAGACCAGTGCCGCCGCGGTGGCGAAGATGTAGAAATCGTAGAACTCGATCGAGGTTCCGACGAAGGAGGCCATCCCAGCCCGCAGCGCACGCCGATGGCTGAACGTCTGCCCGTGACTCGGCTGGCCGCTGGATGGTTGCCCGCTTGGTGTTCCGGTGCTCATCACATACCGCCTTGCGAAGAAGGAGTTGTCGCGGCGCCCCGGGTCACCGCTCCGGGACATCATCGTTTCCGCGCCTGTTGGTGGCTGCGAGCATACGAGCACCCAAGGTGGCCCACAACACAGGTCTGTTGCATGAAGTGCAGGTTTCCGCCGATCTGTGCCGCCCGGATGGCAGAATCGATGGTGGAGCACCTCATTCGCCGACCGGATGCTGACGAAGTGTTGAGAATCCGTTCAGAAAGGCATGGCCGTTGCGATGAGCACCGACGGGGGTCACGCGCTGGATCTGGACCGTAGGTTGGTGCGTGCCCTGCACCAGGATCCCCGGGCCAGCGTGGTGGGGTTGGCCCAGGCGATCCATGAGCCGCGGGCGGTGGTGGGGGAGCGGCTGCGCGCATTGATCGGTTCCGGCGCGATCCGCGTGGTGGCCGCGGTACACCCGCACTTCGCCGGGCTGCAGGTGTTGGCGCACGTATCGGTGGCCACCCAGGGGCCGGTCGCCGGCGTGGCGGCGCTCGTGGCCGCCTGGCCGCAAACGGTGCTGGTGTCGATCGTCGGCGGCGCGCACGACTTCATCATGGAGGTACGGGTGCGCACCCACGAGGAGCTCCAGGCGCTGCTGTCCCGGGTGCGGCGCCACCCGGCGGTGGCCCGGACCAGCACGGTGATCTACACCGGCGTGTTCAAGGGGTTCCTGGAGCATGACACCTACGAACCGCTCACGATCGATGCCACCGACCGGGCGTTGCTGCGGCGGCTGCAGCGCGACGGGCGGGCGAGTTGGCAGGACTTGGCCGCCGAGGTGGGCCGTTCTCCCTCAGCGGTCCGCGCGCGCGTGCGACGGATGCTTCGGGCGCGGATCGTTCGCCTGGCGGTGGTTCAGGAGCGGGGACACTTCGGCCGCTTGCTCACGATGGGGGTGGGGCTGACGTTACGAGCCGACGCCACCGGGGTCCTCGGTGAGTTGCAGCACCTGGAGGAGGTGGAATTCGCCGCAGCCACCATCGGGCGGTTCGACGCCGTCGTCACCCTGCGCGGAGCCAGCCCGGTGGAGTTGGACACCGCCCTGGAACGGCTGCGCTCGCTTCCGGAGGTCACTGCGGTGGAGGCCTGGGCGCATCTGCGGTCGGTGAAGGAGGATTACACCAGTTGGTTCTGACCGGGACGTGTGGGGCGCAAGACTCATCGCCGAGACCTGCAACGGCCCTGGCCGGGAGTACCTCGACAGGGGCAATGGCTGGGCTGCCCGCGAGGTCATGGCCGGGGCTACCCGCGAGGCTCATGGTCGGGACTACCCGCAAGACCCACGCCGGCTCACGGCGGGGATTACCCGCAATGCTCACGCCGGGACTTCTCGACGGTGGCTCAGCGAGGTCGCGGCGCTTCGTAGGGCTTTGGGTCAGTCCGCGCCGGTGAGGAACCCTCCCGCCGGGCCGCTCGGGTCGGATTCCTGATTGGCCCAGACCGAGAGGATCTCGTAACCCACGTGGGCCGCCGCGATACCGGTGATCTCGGCGTGGTCATAGGCCGGCGCAACCTCGACGATCTCGGCGCCCACCAGATTCAGGCCTTGCAGCCCGCGGATGGTGTTGAGCAACTCCCGGCTGGTCAGTCCGCCCGCTTCGGGAGTTCCGGTGCCCGGAGCGGCGGCGGGATCGAGCACGTCGATATCCACCGACAGGTACACCGGCGCGTCGCCGAGCCGGCGGCGCATCCGTTCCACGACCGCGGCCACCGAGGTGAACTCATACTCATCGGCGCGGATGATCTGGAAGCCCAGCACCTCGTCGTCGGTGAGGTCCTCGGCGCCGTACAGGGGCCCGCGGATGCCGATGTGCATGCACCGGCTCAGGTCCAGCAGTCCTTCTTCACTGGCGCGCCGGAACGGGGTGCCGTGGGTATAGGGGGCGCCCATGTAGGTGTCCCAGGTGTCCAGGTGGGCATCCAGGTGCAACACCGCGATCTCGCCGTGCGTGCGGTGCACCGAGCGCAGGTTCGGCAGTGCGAGGGTGTGGTCCCCGCCCAGGGTGAGAAGTTTGGCGCCGTCGGCACGCATCTCGTCGGCGTTGGCCTGCACCGCCGCGATCGCTTCCTCGATGTTGAATGGGTTGACGCCCAGGTCGCCGCAATCGGCCACTTGCTGTTCGGTGAACGGTGCCGAGCCGGTGGCCTGGTTGTAGGGGCGCAGCAACTTCGAGGACTGCCGGATGTGGTCGGGCCCGAACCGGGCACCGGGCCGATAACTGACCCCGGAGTCGAACGGCACCCCGATGATCTTCACGTCGATCGGCGCGCCGGGCCGGGCGGCCTGCACCTCATCCAACCGGGGCAACAGCCCGAACGTGGGAGGGCCGGCGAACCGGGGGGTGGCGCTGTAGTCAGCGGGACCGAGCGGACCTTGGGTGGCGTTCATCAGGCTCCCTTACGAACGAGTTTCTTGTTTACGAATTCCTCAGCCCCCAGCAGGCCCAATTCCCGGGCGGTACCGGAGCGTTTGACACCGCCGAAAGGCAACTCGGGGCTGTCGGCGGCCACGATGTTGATGAACACCATGCCTGCCTCCAGTTGATCGGCCACCCGGTCGGCCTGCTTCGGGTCGGTGGTGAACACGTAGGAGCCGAGCCCGAACCCGGTGTCGTTGGCCAGGTGGATGGCCTCCTCCTCGCTGCTGACCCGAAAGACCATCGCCACAGGCCCGAAGAACTCCTCCGCGTAAGCATCCATCTGCGGGGTGACGCCGGTGAGCACCGCCGGTGGGAAGAACGCCCCGGACCGCTCGCCGCCAAGCAGCAGCGTGGCGCCGCCGGCTACCGCTCGGTCCAGTTGGTCCTGCAGGTTCCGGGCGGCCTGCTCCGATGACAGCGGGCCGAGTTCGGTTTCCGCCAAGGTCGGGTCGCCGGGCTCGACGGCGCCCATCGCCGCAGTGAACTTCGCCAGGAACTCTTCGTACAGGTCCCCCAGGATGATGAATCGTTTACCGGCGGAGCAGGCTTGCCCGGTGTTGTCCAACCGGGCCACGATCGCAGCCTCTACGGTCGCGTCCATATCGTCGGTGGACAACAGGATGAACGGGTCGGACCCGCCCAGTTCCAGGGCCACCTTCTTCAGATGCCGGCCGGCCACCTCCGCTACCGCTGATCCGGCACGTTCCGACCCGGTGAGCGAGACCCCCTGGACCCGGTCGTCCGCGATGACGTCGGCGGCCTGATCGTTGGTGAGGTAGACGTTGACATAAGCCCCTTCGGGCAGGCCCGCATCCCGGTAGATCCGTTCCAGCGCCGCGGCCGACTGCGGGCACTGCGGGGCGTGCTTGAGCAGGATGGTGTTGCCCAGCACCAGGTTCGGCGCCGCGAACCGAGCGACCTGATAGTAGGGAAAGTTCCACGGCATGATGCCCAGCAGCACGCCCAGAGGAGACCGCCGCACCACCGCGCTGCCCTCGCCGAGGATGTCCACCGGCTCTTCGCGGGTGATCGTGGCCGACTGATCGGCGTAGTAGTCGTTGATGTCAGCGGCGAAGTCGACTTCCTCCAACGCCTGTAGGTAGGGCTTGCCCATCTCCTCCACGATGATCCGGGCCAATTCTTCCCTGCGCTCGCGGTGCAATTCTGCAGCCCGCCGCACCAGCCGTGCCCGTTCCTCGACCGGCATGGGTGCCCATTTGCGGTAGGCCTCCGCAGCGGAACCGATCGCCGTCTGTACCTGATCCTCGGTGAAAACCGGGAAGGAAGCCACCTGCTCACCGGTGGCCGGATTGATGACCCGGTATTCGTCCATCGCAGGCTCCGTTCCATCGACGCGAACGCTGTCACTGTACTCACGCTTTCGCCTCCAAGCGCGTCGGCGCCGTCTTCGCCGGCGGTTGTTCCAAGAGGTGACTAATTCACATCGGCACGCAGTGTTGCCGGTGTTCCACAGATTTCGGGTGGGGCCGGTGGGTGTCAGTGGTCGTTAGTACGGTTGTTCTATGTCGACCACGATTGCCGATCCGGTGACCCGGGCGCCCTCCCTATTGGGACAGATGCGCCAGGGGCTGGACGCCTTGGCCGCTGGGCAGTGGTGGCAGGTCGGAGAGCCGGAGTTGTTGCAGGTGCTGGCGTTGGTCGGACGGGTGCGCCACGAGTTGGCACGGGTGGAGGCCCACGCCACCGGGCAGGCCATCGCTCGTGGCCTGCCCAAAGATCGGGGTATGGGGGCGGTGGATTTCCTGACCCAGGCCCAAAGCCAAGAGGCCCCCGCCCCGCCGCCGGGGCATGCAGCGATGATGGACCGCCTGGGCCGGGCCCTACACGACCAGGACGAACCGCTCCGGGAGACGTTGGCGGGCTTCGAAGCAGGCCTGATCAACCCCACCCGGGCGGGAGCGATCGTGCGGTTCCACCACGACGTGGCAGCCCACTCCGAACCCGAGCCACTGTCGGAGACGATGGCCACGATCAACGGCGGAGCGTTGGACCGGGTTGAGGAGCCTGCGGAGACCGACCCCGGTGAGTACGACCCGCTGGCCCGTCAGGACCGCAACCAAGGACCTGTGCGGCGTCGGGGCTGGAGCGATCGGGAGTTGGGTGTGGTGCTGCGCCATGCCAAACGGGTGATCAAACCCGCCAAAGAACAGGAAGACGACGAGCGCCGCGACCGCAGTTTTCGCACCTTGTACGCCTTGCCGGCCGGGGAGAGCATGACCGAGTACCGCCTGACGGTCGAACCCGAGGCGGCAGCGGTGATCGAGGCGGCTCTTACCGCGCTTTCCACTCCGCAAAAGGATGAGGACGGCAATCCCGATCCGCGTAGCGCGCCTCAACGCCGCGCCGATGCCGTCGTCGAGGCGATCCAACGGGGCGTCAGCGCTCCTGAGGGGGTGCCCCAATCCACCAAGGCCCAGGTCATGGTGGTCATCCCGCTGTCCGACCTGTACTCCGCTACGCAAGGTGCGGGAGTGACGATGACCGGGCAGGTCCTCTCTCCCGCCACGGTTCGGCGGATGGCCTGCGATGCCGGGATCATCCCGGTGGTGCTGGGCACCGAGGGGGAGATCTTGGACATGGGGCGGGAAAAGCGCCTGTTCACCCCCGCCCAGCACCGCGCCCTGTGGCATCGGGACAAGCGGTGCACCTTCCCCGGATGCACCATCCCACCTCAATGGTGCGCGGCTCACCACATCCAGCATTGGGTCGACGGTGGGCCCACCGATCTGGACAACGCGGCCCTGCTGTGCCAACGCCACCACACCTACGTTCACACCAACCAGTTGACCGCCACCCTCACCCCCACCGGGGTGCACTGGCACACCTGGCATTCCTAAAGATCCCGCCCCACACCCGACCCGCCCAGGGCCGGGTCACCGGCATGCCCGCACACGCCCCGAAGGGGTCGGCGACTACCTTGCTTGACCGAAAGGCCCCGGCGTGCAAGGAGCCCGGCGTGCAAGGAGCCTGGTGTCCAAGGGGCCCGGCTGCAAGGGGCCAGGCGTTTGACGCGTCCGGTGTTCAAGGGGCTAGGCGTTTGACGAGTCCGCTGTTCAAGGGGCTAGGCGTTTGACGCGTCCGCTGTTCAAGGGGCCAGGCGTTTGACGAGTCCGGTGCTCAAGGGGCCAGGAGGTCGACGAGTCCGGTGCTAACGCGGGGTGGGCAGCGGTCGTAGGGGCACTCGCTCCTCCGCCTCCGTACGAGCAGCGGCGGCTTCGGCATCGGTCACGGTGCGCAATGCCGCCTCTTCGGCGTCTGCCAGTTCTCGGTACGAGGCCTTCTCGGCCTCGGTGGTGGCCTCATCCCATCCCAGCAGCGGTGCGGCGATCTCGGCGATCTCCTCCAGAGCCGCCAAGCCGCGGTCGCGGGCTTCGTAAAAGAGCCGTACCCGGCGTTGCAGGATGTCCTCCAGGTGCAAGGCGCCCTCGCGGGTTACCGCCCAGGCCACCTCCGCCCGCAGATACTGGGGGGCGGCTTGCAGCGGCTGGCCCAGGCCCGGGTCCTCCTGGACCGCTTGGGCGATCTGGGTCAGTTCGGTTCCGTACCGACCCAGCAGGTGCTCCAGCCGGTCGTGGGTCCATCCGTGCTCGGCACCGATCCTTCGGGCCTGAGCAGTGATGGCCTCCAACCCGGCCGCCCCGACCAGCGGGGTCTTCGCGGTCACCGACGGCAACGCCTTGGCACGGTAGCCGCCCAGGGCGGCGTCCACGGCATGTTCGGCCATGAGCCGGTAGGAGGTGAGTTTGCCCCCGGTGATCACCGTCAGTCCAGGCGCCGCCTGCACCACAGTGTGATCCCGGGAGACCTTGGTACTGGCTTCCTGGCTAGCGGGACGCACCAGGGGGCGCAGGCCGGCGTAGACACCGATGATGTCCTCCCGTCCGAGCGGTGTGCGCAGCACCGAGTTTGCTTGTTCGAGCAGGTAGTCCACATCGGCACGGGTTGCCACCGGACGAAGTGGTTCCTCCGTCCAGGGGGTGTCGGTTGTGCCGATGATCCAGTGGTGCTGCCAGGGGATGATGAACAACACCGACTTCTCCGTGCGCAGGAAGATGCCGGTACGCCCGCGGATACGCTCCTTGGGCACCACGATGTGCACGCCCTTGGACATCAGCATGCGCACCGGGGGAGGCGTTCCGGCCAAAGCGGCGGTTTGCTCGGTCCACACGCCGGTGGCGTTGATGACGTGCTTCGCGCGCACGGTCACCTCCGTGCCGGCTTCCAGGTCAGCGATCCGGGCTCCCACCACGCGGTCACCGTCCCTGACCAGGTCCACCACCTGTGCTCGGGACGCAGCGTGGGCGCCGTAGGCCTGTGCGGTTCGGATCAAGGTGGTGACCAGCCGCGCGTCATCCACCCGTGCGTCGTAGAACCGGATACCGCCAACCAGGGCGTCGGGGCGGATGTCCGGGAACAGGCGCGTCGCCCCGCGCTTGGAGTAGTGCTTCTGGATGGGAACTGCCTGCCCGCGATGACCGATGACCGCCATCGCGTCGTACAAACCGACGCCGAGCGCGGAGTAGGCGCGCTCGATCACCGGTCGCTTCAGCGGCCATAGGAACGGCTGAGCCTTCACCAGGTGCGGGGCCGTGGTGGTGAGCAACAGCCCCCGTTCCCGCAATCCTTCAGCCACGAGTTTGACGTCGAGGTTGTACAGGTAACGCAGCCCCCCGTGCACGAGTTTGGAGGACCACGACGAGGTGCCCCCGGCCCAGTCCTGCATGTCCACCACGCCGGTGCGCAGTCCGCGGGTCACCGCGTCCAGGGCCACCCCCGCACCGGTCACCCCACCGCCGATCACCAGCACGTCCAGGTGCTCGTCGGACATCGCCCTCAGGGCATCTGCCCGGGCTTGGGGGGTCAACGCCGATGAACTCACAGATCCCTCCACTGCTGACACCGAAACGAGGCCCTTGCCTCGTTCGAACTACGCGGCGCTTTCCGCGTTCGAACACCCATCGTCGACCCCGTACGCACTAATCGGCAACGCGAATGCACGTATGTTCACCAACATTCGCGGTGCTTGAGTGCGTGTGAGGCACGCGGCGGTGCGTGTGAGGCGCGCGGCGGTCACCGGCGACAACTCCTGACCCGGAGCGCCGGCCGGTGGCATTCGCTTCACCGGCCGGTCGCTCACCGGGTTCACGAGACGTCTGAGTCGACCCAGTCGAATGTCCGGGTGACCGCCTTTTGCCAGTTGCGGTACAGCCGCTCGCGCTCCTCCTCGGCCATGGTCGGCTCCCACCGTTTGTCCTCCGCCCAGTGCTCGGCGACGTCGTCCTGCCCCTCCCAGAAGCCCACCGCGATGCCCGCGGCGTAGGCGGCGCCGAGAGCCGTTGTCTCGGTCACCTGCGGGCGGACCACCGGCACGCCGAGGAGGTCGGCCTGGAACTGCATCAAAGTCTCGTTGGCGACCATGCCCCCGTCCACCCGCAACTCGGTCAGGTCGACCCCGGAGTCGGCGTTCATCGCCTCGACCACCTCCCGGGACTGGAACGCGGTGGCCTCCAGGACCGCGCGGGCCAGGTGGTTCTTGTTCACATACCGGGTCAGGCCCACCAGCGCGCCGCGAGCGTCGGGGCGCCAGTGCGGGGCGAACAGGCCGGAGAAGGCCGGCACGATGTACGCCCCGCCATTGTCCTCCACCTGTCGGGCCAGATCCTCGATCTCAGCGGCGGAGTTGATCAGCCCCAGGTTGTCCCGTAGCCACTGCACCAGGGATCCGGTCACGGCGATGGAGCCCTCCAGGCAGTACACCGGATCCTGGTCGCCCAGTTTGTATCCCACCGTGGTGAGCAGCCCGTGCTCGCTGCGCACCAGGTCGGTGCCGGTATTGAGTAACAGGAAGTTGCCGGTGCCGTAGGTGTTCTTGGCGCTGCCGACCTCAAAGCACACCTGCCCGAAAGTGGCCGCCTGCTGGTCCCCGAGGATGCCTGCGATCGGTACCTCCGGGACGAACCCGCGCTTGCGCCCGGTGCCGTAGATCTCCGAGGAGGAGCGGATCTGCGGCAGCATCGACATCGGGATGCCCATGTCGGCAGCGATGTCCTCGTTCCAGTCCAGGGTGTCGATGTTCATCAGCATCGTGCGCGAGGCGTTGGTGACGTCGGTGGCGTGAACCCCGCCGTCGGGGCCGCCGGTCATGTTCCACAGCACCCAACTGTCGGTCGTGCCGAAGAGCAGGTCGCCGTTCTTCGCCCGCTGCCGGGCGCCGTCCACGTTGTCCAGGATCCACTTGATCTTCGGGCCGGAGAAGTAGGTGGCCAGGGGCAGCCCCACCCGCTCGTGGTATTTGTCCGGGCCTTCGGATCCGGCCAGTTCGTCCACGATCTGCTGGGTGCGGGTGTCCTGCCACACGATCGCGTTGTAGACCGGCTCGCCGGTGTGCCGGTCCCACACCACCGTCGTCTCCCGCTGATTGGTGATGCCCACTGCCACGATATCGCCACGGGCGATGTCACCGCGGGACATCGCCAGGCCGCTGACCTCGCGCACGTTGCGCCAGATTTCCTGCGGGTCGTGCTCCACCCACCCGGCTCGGGGCAGGATCTGCTCGTGTTCAAGTTGCCCGGAGGACACCGGTCGTCCGGTGTGGTCGAAGGCGATCGCCCGGGAACTCGTAGTGCCCTGGTCGATCGCGAGGACGTAGTCAGCCATGCTCATTCCTTTCGCAGACGATTGGTGCTGATAGCAGTCTGGTGCTCACCGCACCCCAGCGCGCAGCGCAACACGGTCTCCTCGTCGGATGTCACAGCAACGCCGCCCCGGCCAAGCCGCCGAGGATGCCCCCAACGATTGGTCCCAGGACCGGCACCCAGGAGTATGCCCAGTCGCTGCCCTCCTTGCCGGGGATCGGCAGCAACGCGTGGGCGATTCGCGGGCCCAAGTCCCGGGCCGGGTTGATCGCATACCCCGTGGGGCCACCGAGGCTGGCGCCGATAGCGACAACTAGGAGGGCCACCGCGAGCGGACCGAGCCCGGAGGGTGTGTGGGCGAAGGAGACGATGACGAACAGCAGCACGAAGGTGGCGATCACCTCAGTGACGAAGTTCCAGGGGTAGGAGCGCTCTTGCGGACCGGTGGCGAAGACGGCCAGTTTCTCCGGTGCCGGGGCCTTCAGGTCGAAGTGGCTCTTGTACGCCAGGTACATCACCACCGCACCGAAGGTGCCGCCGAGTATCTGCGAGCCGATATACACCAGCGCATTGGGGGCGTTGGCTTCGATGACGGCCAGTTGCTCCTGGCCGTCCGCCGGGCTGAAGAAGTCCTGACCGGTGACCCACAACCCCAGGGTCACGGCCGGGTTGATGTGCCCGCCGGTGGAGTAGGCGACGTAGACGCCGGCGAACACGGCAAGGCCCCAACCGAAGTTGATCAGCAGCCAGCCGCCGCCGTTGCCTTTGGTGTTGGGTAGCAGGACGTTGGCGACCACGCCGCAGCCCAGCAAGGTAAGCATTGCGGTTCCGAGAAATTCTGGAAGTGCTATCGCGAGGAAGTCCATTGGTGACTCCTTTCCCTGCCGGCGGGCGAGGCGCTGTTCAGGTTGTGGCTATGCGGGTGCTCCTCGCGGGTTGGTATCGCCCTGCCGAAGCGGCCGGTAGGCGGCGCGCCGGTTCGGCCCAGCGGCGTAGAGGCCCTCGTGCGGGGCGCGAGGGGACGACGTTCCCTCGGAAGACGACGTTCCCTCGGAAGTCTGCGGCCGCGCCCAACGCCGAACCAAGGTGCCGGGTACGAACCGGTTGCCGGCGCGAGATCGATCGCCGGCCCGAGGCTGGCCGCGGACCGAGAAGGCCATCGGTTCCGGGCCCACTGAGCATCTGTGCTCCTCAGTCGAACGTCACGACCCGTGGGGTCGTCCAGTTATGCTCCGGCAGCGATGACGTGGGTGTCAACAGGAGCGACGATTTTGGTCTTCGGCGCACGGTTCTGCTGCAATGACCGTCATGTCCGTGCTGCCCGAGCGCTTCTATCAGGCCTACATCTTCGACCTGGACGGCACCATTTACCTCGGTGACCACCTGTTGCCCGGCGCCCGGCGACTCATCACCGAGTTGCGCCGTCGGGACATCCCGGTGCGGTTCCTCACCAACAACCCCACCAAGGACCCGGTCCAGTACGCCCAGAAACTCGACGCCCTCGGCCTCCCCACCCCGGAGTCGGACATCGTCAATACCGTGGTGGCGATGACGAGTTGGTTACAGGCCAACCACCCCGAGGCGCGGGTGTACCCGATCGCCGAGCAGCCGTTGATCGACGCTCTCACCCGCGCCGGGATCACCATCACCGACGACCCGGCGCAGATCGACGTCGTCATCGCCTCCTACGACCGCACCTTCACCTACCCCAAACTCCAGACCGCCTTCGACGCGATCTGGTACCACCAGCGCGCGATCCTGGTCACCACCAACCCCGACCGGTACTGCCCCTTCCCCGGCGGGCGCGGAGAGCCTGATGCCGCCGCGATCGTCGCTGCCATCGAAGCCTGCACCGGCGCCACCCTGACCAAGAACGTGGGCAAACCCGACCCGGCGATGCTCACCGCCGCGCTCGAGGGCCTGGACGTAGACCCGGCCCAGTGCGTCATGGTGGGAGACCGGTTGCACACCGACATCCGGATGGCCGCCGACGCGGGGGTGCCCTCCGCGCTGGTCCTCACCGGGGACTCCACCGCCGCAGAGGCCGAATCCGTCGATCCCGCCCATCAGCCCACGTTCGTCCTGGAGCGGGTGGATCAGTTGCTGCCCGCGCAGGTCAGGGCTGAACTGGGCTGGGTGGATGAGCCGAGCCCGACGG
>DATGSR010000234.1:0-5250 GCA_035302405.1 Beutenbergiaceae bacterium | reverse complement strand
CCGGCCCAGGGAACTTACGCCGTCGGCTTCGGCGGGCGGTAGCCGGTGGGCTCCTCGCCCATATCCACGATCGCGGCCACCGGGCCGCCACCCTCGGGGCCCTGGTGGGCGGCCGAGACGGACACGAACACCGCCGGGTCACCGGTCACCGACGCGGTCACACCACCCACGGCGCTCTTGATCTGCCGGTGCCAGTGCACGTCGGAGTCATCCAGCATCGCGTTGCGCCGCCCGCGCACCTGCCCGTCCTGGGAGGCCTCGCACTTGAGGAACACGTTGACCAGTCGGCCGTCGAGGTCGTCGGGGTGGGGCCGTTCGGGCAGGTCCAACCCGGCGTTGCGGATCGCGTCCCAGATGCCGTCGGCGTCGATCGCATCACGCATCACCCCGTGGCCGATGCGGTAGCGGCCGCCCACGCCGCGGGCGTTGCCGACGACGACGATCTGGGCCTGGTCCAACTCCACGCCGGAGGAGCAGGAGGCCACCGCGGAGTACAGGTCGCGGTTCTTCATCACGTCCTCGTCGGTGGGCATCTCGATCTCCCCGAGCGCCACGGCGATGCCCAGGGCGGTGCACCCGTTGGACAGGTCCATCGACTCGAGGGTGTTCTCGGTCCACACGGTCTTGCCGCGGGACTTGGCGTCGGCGATGGTGTGCATGGTCAGCAACGGGGTCTTGGTCTGCACGTAGTGCACGTCGGCCACATCGGTGATGCCGGCCCGCTCCATCGCGACCTTCACGCCGTCGGCCACCTTCTGGATCATCGCGGTGCGGCCGATGTCCTCCGGCAGCAGGGTCTCGCTCATCGCGAAGCCCACGCTCACCCGCGGCTCATCGGTCTGTACCGCGTCCTCCGGCGGCACGGTGGCGAAGATGGTGGCGTGCGGGGAGATCACGCCGTCGGTCCCGCCCGACCACACGATCGGGATCTGCTTGACCTCTTCCTCCGGGCGGGTGCCCTTGTCCATCAGCACCTCGCGGAAGGCGCGGTCGGCGATGATCCGGGTGTAGTCGTTCACCCCGCCGTTGCCCTCGGTCTTGCCGATGATGGCGATGACCCGGTCGGCGTGGATGATGCCGTCGTCAATCAGGTCGGCCAGCCCGGAGGCGTCGGTGACGTTCTTGATGGGGACCTTGCGAATCTCGATCGCGTCTGGCATGGCTGCGGTCCATTCCTTTCGTTGGGTGGGATGGTCGGTAGTCGTTGGATGGTCGAATCGGCGTCGTGGTCGCCTCCGGCGGTTCGCCGGCGAAAGTCAGAGCCCGACGGCGGAAGGTGCCGTCAGTGGGGGTCTCACCTGGGTGCCGGCGCGCCCGTCAACCGCCTCGAGGATGTGGTTCAGGGACGTGATCACGGACCGTCCGCCCTGCCGGGCGAAGCGGATCGCGGCTTCCACCTTCGGTCCCATGCTGCCCGCCGCGAAATGGCCTTCTGCCGCGATCCGGGCGAGTTCGTCGGCATCGACCGCCTCCAGTGCTCGGGCCTGCGGGGTGCCGTATCCGGCGATCGCGTTCTCCACATCCGTGGCGATCACCAGCACATCCGCCCGCACCAGGCTCGCCAACAGGGCGGCCGCCAGGTCCTTGTCGATCACGGCTTCGGCCCCCAGCAGCGACCCGTCCGGACGACGCACCACCGGGATGCCGCCACCGCCGGCGGCGATAGTGACGAACCCGGCGCGTACCAGCGCGAGCACCGCGGGGGCGTCCAGGATCTCCACGGGTTCGGGTGAGGCCACCACCCGCCGCCAGCCGCGTTCGCCCATGTCCCGCCACTGCTGTCCCGTGGCGATGAAGCGGCGGGCATCGGCCTCCGGGAGGAACCTGCCGATCGGCTTGGTGGGATGGGTGAAGCCGGGGTCATCAGCGTTGACCAGGGTGCGGGTCACAACCGACGCGGCCTGCTTGTCGACGCCCCGGCCGGCGAGCGCCTCGTCCAGACGTTTGGCCAGGGTGTAGCCGATGGTGCCCTGGGTCTGGGCACCGCACCAGTCCAGGGGCACCATGGGCACCACGCCGGCGGCGAGTTCGTTCTTCACCAGCAGGTTGCCTACTTGCGGACCGTTGCCGTGGGTGAGGACCACGTCCACCCCGCGGGCGACCAGGTCGGCGATCCGTTCTGCGGCCACTCCGAGCGCCGCTTCTTGGGCATCGACGGTGGCCTCACCGGTGGAGGACGTCATCGCGTTTCCTCCCAGGGCGATGAGCGCTCGCACACGGCCTCCTCGTCGTAGGTCTTGTTGAGTAGAAATCTACGCGTACCCGCACGGCGGTGTTACAGCGACACTAGCCGAGAGCCAGGCCATCCATTGGCAAGAACTGATGAGGCCTCCGTGGACTGAACGCCGTCGACTGCCGCCGGGGCGGGTGGGCCGTGGAGCCGCCGACCCTCATAGCCGCTCCCGGCGCTGTCGTCTGGCATGGCTCGATGACCACCCTGCCCACCCACGGCGGAATCTTGTAGTCTTTTGTAGTCGTTTGCGATACAATGGTGGCTGTGGAACGGTTCAGCGTCGACGAACTCGACGACGACTGGCCCTTTGAAGTTGATAGCCAAGTCGCCCACCTGTTCAAGCATCCCCATCTCGGGCTCGACGACATAGCCGATGCGTGGGCCAGCGACCCACTGTTCTATCCAGCCAAGCCGCCGGCAGATTGGCTCATGGTTGCGGAAGTTTCCGGAAAGGTGCTGGTTGTTCCGCTCGCACCGTCGACCAGCGGAAACCCGAACAAGTGTCGGCCCATTGGTTGCTAGTCGCCTCCGTCCAACTCACGAATCGCTACCTGGAGGACCGATGACCACCAGCAACATGACTCCCGAACAAGAGCACCGCTTCTACTCGGATTCGAAGAATCAAGAGCCGCAGGGGCCACCAGTACGCCGCAAGGCCAAACTAGGTGCGCCCGTCCCAGTACGCTTCCCTGAGGACGTACTGGAACAGGTCCGGAGGCGCGCAGCCGCGGATGACCGATCAGTATCTAACTGGATCCGACGCGCGGTCGAACATGAACTCTCGCGCGACGCCAGTTGATGGCCGTGAAAGTCGAGGTATCTCAAGGCTGAAGACTTTGATACCCAGTTCGATCGTGGCGAGGACGTCACCGAAGCAAACTCGCCACCCAGCCGCCCGACCCGCAAAGGCCGCATGTCCCACCGTTCAGCCACCTCACCCCACAAAGCCGCGGCTGTTGCTTGAGCCCTACGCCAGCGGCGGTGAGCGAGTCCTACCTCGTCACCGGTGAGTGGATTCCGGGCTGCGATCAGTTGTGGGTGAAGTCGGGGGTGCGTTTGTCGCGGAAGGCGGCCATGCCTTCGGTTTGGTCGTCGAGGGCGAAGGTGGCGGCGAAGGCTTGCTTCTCCAGCCGTAGGCCTTCTTCGAGGGAGGTTTCCTGGGCGGCCTGCAGGGCGTTCTTGGCGGCATAGACCACTGGCAGGGACTTGGCGGCGATCGTCCGGGCCACGTCGGTGGCTTCGTCGAGCAGCTGGTCGGCGGGCACGACTCGGGAGACCAGGCCGGCGCGGTCGGCTTCCTCGGCGTCCATCATCCGGCCGGTGAGCACGAGCTCGGCTGCCTTGTATTTGCCGACTGCCCGGGGCAGGCGTTGGGTGCCACCGATCCCGGGGATGACGCCGAGGTTGATTTCGGGTTGGCCGAACTTGGCAGTGTCGGCGGCCAGGATGATGTCGCACATCATCGCGAGTTCGCACCCTCCACCCAGGGCGTAGCCGGCGACCGCCGCGATCACCGGCGTTCGTAGCCTGGTGAAGTCCTCAAACGGTTTGAACGGGTCGTGCAGGTACATGTCGACGTACTGCTTGTCGGCCATCTCCTTGATGTCGGCGCCGGCGGCGAAAGCCCGCTCGGAGCCGGTAATGACGATCGCGCCCACGTCCGGGGCGTCGTCGAAGGCCTGGGCGGCGTGCACGAGTTCGGTGACCATGGTCGCGTTCAGCGCGTTCATCGCATCGGGACGGTTGAGGGTGATCCACCCGACGCGGTCGCGTTTTTCGGTCAGGATCGTGGTGTAGTCGGTCATCGTTGGTCTCCCTGGGTTGTCGTGGCGCTGTGTGCGCGGATCGTTTCGATGATGCCGGAGAAGTCACGCCCGCCGCCTTCACCATCGGCGTAGCGCTGATACATCTGCCGCGCCAACCGGCCCATCTTGGCGTCCACGCCGGCCAGGTCGATCGCGTGTTCGGCCAGGCCCAGATCCTTGGACATCAGCGCCGCGGCGAAGCCGGGCTCATAGCCCCGGTTGGCCGGGCTCGTCGGCACCGGGCCGGGAACCGGGCAGTTAGTGTTCAGCGCCCAGCATTGCCCGGTGGCGTTGGAGGCGACGTCGAACAACGTCTGGTGGTCCAGGCCCAAACTCTCCCCCAACACGAACGCCTCGGCGACCGCGATCTGGGAGACCGCCAGGATCATGTTGTTGCACACCTTCGCCGCCTGTCCCAGGCCCGGCCCGCCGCAGTGCACCAGCCGGCGACCCATCGCCTCCAGTAGCGGGGTCGCCTGTGCGAAGTCCTTCTCATCGCCGCCGACCATGAACGCCAGCGTGCCGTTCTCGGCTCCCACCACGCCCCCGGAGACCGGGGCGTCCAGGAAACGATGACCGGCAGCCACCGCCAAGTCGTGGGCCAGGCGGGCCTCATCGACAGCGATCGTCGAGGAATCGATGAACAAGGTGCCCGGCTCGGCGGAACTGAGAACACCGGGGTGTTCGCCGTCCCCCTGGTACAGGTCGAGCACGTGCCGGCCCGCGGGCACCATCGTGAATATGACCTCGGCGTCCGCCACGGTTTCGGCAGCGGACCCGGCGATCACCACGCCGGCTTCGCCGGCTGCGGTGCAAGCCTCCGGGGACAGATCGTAGCCGCGCACATCGTGCCCGGCGGCCACGAGGTTCTTGGCCATCGGCCCGCCCATATGGCCCAGGCCGATAAATCCGATGGTGCTCACAGGCTCTCCTTGGACGCGGAGTGGACTGAGCGGAACGAACCCCACGGGGATTCGGTGAAGAACTCCTCCACCAGGTCGGGGGTGAGGTCGCTGAGGTTGGCCGGACGCCAGGTGGGCGTGCGGTCCTTGTCGATGAGTTGGGCGCGGATGCCTTCGGTGAAGTCCGGTGCCGATAGGTGGCGAGTGGATACCCGGAACTCCTGCTCCAGCGCCTCCTCCAGCGAGCCGAGCCGGCGCGCCCGGCGCATCGCCTCCAGGGTGACGGTGAGGGCCGTAGGCGACTTGGCCG
>DATGSR010000233.1:0-5328 GCA_035302405.1 Beutenbergiaceae bacterium | reverse complement strand
GTCGATACGGCCACGGCGAACAATGAGGGGGACGTGTCGTTCACCTTCACCAGTGACTCGCTGGGCGCCGGTGCGCACGAGGTGACCTTGACCTCCGACGACCTGTCGGCATCTACCTCGTTCACGGTGACTGAGGATCCGGTGGTGTATGACCCGGTTGCCTCGGTTTCGCCAGAGGAAGTCACCGAGGCCGAATTGGCAGATTCCGGTGTGACGATCACCGGTGCGGATTTCCCGGCTGGTGCGGAGGTTGCCCTGAGCGTGGGCGGATCTGAGGTCGACTCGGGTTCGGCGAACAATGAGGGGGACGTGTCGTTCACCTTCACCAGTGACTCGCTGGGCGCGGGCGAGCATCAGGCCACTTTGGTGTCTGGTGACTTGTCGGCGTCTGCCTCGTTCACCGTGGTTGAGGATCCGGTGGTGTATGACCCAGTGGCTTCGGTGTCTCCAGGTGAGTTGACGGTCTCGGAGTTGGCGCAGTCGGGTGTGACGATCACCGGTACGGAATTCCCTGCCGGTGCTGATGTTGCGTTGAACATCGGTGGTTCCCAGGTCGATACGGCCACGGCGAACAATGAGGGGGACGTGTCGTTCACCTTCACCAGTGACTCGCTGGGCGCCGGTGCGCACGAGGTGACCTTGACCTCCGACGACCTGTCGGCATCTACCTCGTTCACGGTGATCGAGGATCCGGTGGTCTACGAACCGACGGCAGCGATTGCTCCGCAAGAACTGACCGAAACCGAGTTGGCTGACTCCGGGGTGACCATCAGCGGCGCGGACTTCCCGGCGGGCGCTGACATAGTTCTGACCGTCGCGGGGTCCGAGGTGGACGCGGCCGCGGCGAACGACGACGGAGAGGTGACGTTCACGTTCACCAGTGAATCGCTGGGCGCCGGGGTACACGAGGTGACCTTGACCTCCGGCGACCTCACAGCAGCCGCCACGTTCACTGTGATGGAGGACGCGCCGGCACCGGGGACGATTCCTGGCAGCGCACCCGCTGAAGAGGATCTCGACCCGGCCCTGGAAGGCACCATCGCAGCACCAGATCAAGCCGTGGCGGGCGAGGCCATCACAGTCACTATCGACGGCGTCGAGGAGGGCACAGAGGCTGGCATCTGGCTGTTCAGCGAGCCCGTATACCTCGGCACCCACACCGTGGATGCGAACGGGCAAGCAGTGGTGACCATTCCGGCGGATACCGCAGCGGGCGCACACCGGATCGCTGTATGGGCCGCCCCGGACGACGCCCAAGTCGGCTGGGACACGATCACCGTGCTCGCCGATGAGGTCGACGACGGCGGCGCGGAGGATGACGACGAAGACGCCGGAGATGACCCTGTTGGGGACGGGACCGGGGAAGATGCTGCCGCAGACGCAAGTTCGGGTAGCGGTGACGCAGGGGACGACGCTTCCAGCGAGGGCGGTGACAACGGACTGGCCGCGACCGGAGTGTCCATGCTCCCGCTGGCCGCTCTAGGCGCCGTGCTAGCGATGCTCGGCGCAGCGACGCTCTGGCTGGCGTGGCGCCGACGCGAAGCGGCGTGAGGCCCGCGCTTACCCTGCACGACTAGCAGCATCAGAGGGACGTGGAGGTCGCCCGCATGGGGTGACCTCCACGTCCGACCCGTATGCAAGGAGATCGTCCCGCAATGAGTACCCCAAGGTTCGGGTGGATGCCGAGGCGCTCAAGGCAGCCCCAGCCGTGCGCTGCGCCTGGCTGGCCTGCGCGCCGACCTGCCCATGGTTCGGCCACCTTAGTTTCCTTGCTACCCCCTAATGAGCTGGCTCATGGATAAGGTTTCGCCTTGGCGTCCTGCGCTGATCATCACGGCGGTCGCGCTTATCGTGTGGGTCGGGGTCGGCCTAGTCTCCAGCGCTTTGCTGTGGTCGGGGCGGACGGTCACGGTGGTCCAACTCTTTACACAGACGATTCCGCCTGTGACGCCCGCTGGTGGCGGCGTCATGGCCGCACTTGCCCTGACCCTAGTCTTCGCCCTGGTACTGCTGCTGTTGCTGCGGGCGTTGTTCAGCGGCAACGGTGCGTCCGGTGCGGCTACGTTCCTCGGGACCTGCGGAGCGACCTCCATCACGCTTGCGAGCGTCGCTGCGGTGTACGTGCCCTGGTACCTCGCGATGGTGGGGTTCCTTGACCAATACATGGTTCAGCAGGTGGTGAACATCCTCGGTAACCGGCTTCTGCCAACTCTGTGGCTGGGCCCACTCCTGGGGCTGACAGCCTTGGTGGTTCATCGTCCGCGTCGGGCTCCTCGCAGCCACGATTCCGGCGGGTACTGGCCAGCGTCAGGTCCTGACGGCGAGGTGGGCATGTACTACCGCGGGGGATGACCGAGCGATGGTCCAGCAAATCGGGGGATGACCAAGCGATAGTCCAGCAAATCCTGCCACTGGCGAACTCCAGCCGTGTGCGCTGCGCGCCGCACCGATCGAAACCGGCGGGCAGAGGGGGCTGAGGTAGGCCCCGCGGGATTCGAACCCGCAACCCACGGATTAGGGGAGCCCATTCCTGGACAACCCTGGTAGTTGCGCGTCATCCTTGAGTTTGCAGGGCAAATCCACCACATCCGGCTGGGTGACCACTGGTTGCCACTGGGTGTTCCGCAACGTTTAGCGTGAATAAAGTGTGAGTGAGGGCAGGATCATGACGGCGATGATGTGGCCGGGCGGGCTAGAACTCGACATGAGCAACGACTACACCGCAGCAGCGGCCCTACGCCCCGAGACCGACCGACTCCTGACCTCGACCCAGGTGGCCGAGCACCTCCAGGTTCCTACGCGCACCCTGGAGGCCTGGCGCTACACCGGCACCGGCCCCACATTCGTGCGCGTGGGCAAGTATGTGCGCTACCGCCACACCGACGTCGATGCCTGGGTAGCCTCCCAGGAGGCGGCGTGAGCGCAGGGCGCCCACCACTACGACCAGGCGACAGAGGAGAAATCGGAGTACGGGACCTGCCAGACGGCAAGGCCCGGGCTCGGGTGAAGGTCAGGACCCACACCGGTGCCTACCGAGACATCACCGCGACCGGTAAGTCTCAGGCGGCGGCCAAGCGGGCTTTGAACGCCAAACTGAAGCAGATAGTGCCCGCTGGCAATGGTGGCATCACGCCCGACACACGGCTTCAGGACGCCTGGGAGGAGTGGCTGAAGTTCGCAGCCCGCGTCGGTAAGCCCGCCTCGTCATCTCGCCTCACCTACAACCGCTCAATGAGCACCACGCTGGGGGCCATCGGAGACTTGCGCCTGCGTGAACTAACAACACCCACGCTCGCCGACCATGTGGATGAGCTCGCTGCCAAGACCCCCACCAAGGCCCGCCAGGTCATGGCGGCACTGCGGCACACCACTGCTCGCGCGGTGCGCCTTGGCGCCCTGGACAGGGACCCGATGCTGGGTGTCCCCTGGCCGGCGCGCAAGAGCCCCGATGTGCACGTACTCAGTGGGGAGCAGGTGCGCAGTCTGGTGACACTGGTGCGCTCCCACGATGCGGTCCTCGGTGAGGACGGGTTGCCCACCGGGGCACACGCCCACTCGGTGCTGGAGGACGTCATCACCCTCATGGTGGGAACAGCGGTGCGAACCGGGGAGCCACTGGCGATGCACTGGCCGGATGTGGATCTGAAAGCCGGGCGCATCAGGGTCGTGGCGATCTTGACGGACGATGATCACTCCGATGCCCACCGCAGCCCGACCACCAAGTCTCGGCACGGCCGGGTACTCGTAGTACCTGAGCCGGTGACATTGATGTTGCGACGGCGCTGGCACCAGCGCACCGAGGGGGTGCCGTGGGTATTCGCTCATTCCCGTGGCAACGGCCCGGTGAGCCCTCGCAACCTGCGCCGCGAGTTACGCGCCATCTTGGCCGGCACCGAACTGGCTGGCACCCAGTTGCGAGACCTGCGCCGCTCCGCCTGGCTGAGCGTGCGCAGACCACCCGGGTCACGGTGCGCCGGGTGCTGGGCAAATGAGGGTCGGCGACGCCGACGGGCACGGGCACTACGGAATCCTCGACCCAGACGAGGCGGGGCGGCTGGTCTGTCACGAATGCGGGCACGCCTACGATCACAGCCCGGGCACTACGACGCCCGGGACCGCACAGAAGCGCCGGGTGGTGCCGGCCGGGAGGGCGCTTTCGTGCTCCCCGACTCGCAGCCGGATGTGGGGGCTGGCCGCGCACGGCTCGGCGGTGACGGTGAGGGTGGTCTCGTCGAGGATGACGTGGAGGCGTTGGCCGCGGTGCTGGACGCGGAAGCGCACGGCGGGTAGCCCGGCCGGTAGTGCCGGGTCCAGGACAACGGTGGGGCCCTCGGTGCGCAGGCCGGCGAAGGACCGGATGACGATGTCGATGGTGCCGGCCATGGCGCCCAGATGGATGCCCTCTTGGGTGGTGCCGCCTTGGGTGTCGTCCAGGTCCGCGGCCAGGGCCTCACGGAAGGTGGCCCACCCGCGGGCGGGGTCCAGGCGGGCCAGGACCGAGGCGTGCACGACTCGGCTGAGCGTGGAGCCGTGCGCGGTGCGCGCGAGGTAGTAGTCCACGGTGCGGGCCAGCGCCTGGCGGGTGGTGGGGTAGCCGAGGCGCTCGAGCATGTTCAGCAACCCGTCGGGTCCCAGGAGGTAGATGAGCATGAGGACGTCGGCCTGTTTGGCGAGCTTGTACCGGTTGGTGGCGTCGCCTTCGGCCTCCAGGATCAGGTCCAGGCGCCCGATGTTGCCGTAGGTGCGCCGGTAGTGGTCCCAGTCCAGCTCGGCGAGGTGCTCATAGCCGGCGAACTGGGCGATGGGGCCCTCGGGGAGGAACGGCACGGCCAGGCGCCGGCTGAGGTGCTCCCAGGTGGCGGGCTCCTCGCGGGCGATGTGGAGGCGGGCGTGCAGATCGTCGCACTCCTGCCCGGCCACGGCCTGGAGGACCTCCACTGCCCGCTGGCATACCCATGCGGTCAGGACGTTGGTGTAGGCGTTGTCGCTCAGGCCCTGGCCGGGCGCGTCGGGGTAGCCGTCGTGGTACTCATCGGGTCCCATCACGCCGCTGATGTGGAAGCGGTCGGTGTTGGGGTCGTGCGTGGCCAGGGCGGTGAAGAGGCGTGCGACCTCGATGATCAGGTCCGCGCCGCGCCGGGTGAGCCAGGTGAGGTCGCCGGTGGCCTGGTAGTACTCCCAAGCGTTGTAGGCGATGGCGAGGCCGACGTGGCGCTGGCGGTGGGAGTTGTCCGGCATCCACCGTCCGGAGCGGGTGTTGAACAGCATGTCGGGGGTTTCCTCCCGCCCGTCGCTGCCGGACTGCCAGGGGAACATCGCCCCGGGCAG
>DATGSR010000232.1:0-30838 GCA_035302405.1 Beutenbergiaceae bacterium | reverse complement strand
AAATGACATAATGTACATTATCGGCGTTCCACCATGCGAGTCGGTCGGAACACGTGATCCGGCTCGATTCCTCTGCTGGGCGATCACAACGCCACCTGATCGGCCCGAAGTTGCGTGGCCGTCACGGCAGGTGAATTCCCGACGAAGCGCGCTGACGATGCCGTGCTCGACTCTCGCGTTGTGGCCATCGTCGGTAGCGTACGAACTGGACGACGACCTAGCCGTGCCGGACCGGATGGTCCCGGTGCCGACGAAGGAGACCCATGAGAGCACTGATCTATACCGCACCGGGCCAGACCGAGGTTCAGGAGGTCGCGGATCCTGTCATCCAAGAACCCAGCGATGCCATCGTTGACGTGATCGCGACGTCGATCTGCGGTTCGGACCTGCACGTGGTTTCCGGCGACCTCGTCCCGGACACGGGCTTCATCCTCGGCCACGAGATGGTCGGCCGCATTCGCGAACTGGGTCCGGCGGTCAAGAACTTCTCCGTCGGCGAGCGGGTAACCGTCTCCCCCGCACCCTATTGCGGTGCCTGCGCCAAGTGCCGGGTCGGCAACTATGCACACTGTGAATTCGGTGGAGTCTACGGCTCGGGCGAAACATACGGCGGCTTCGACGGCTCCCATGCCGAACGCCTGCGGGTTCCCTTCGCCGCCCGCGACATGATCCGGGTGCCAGACCACGTGTCCGACGAGTCGGCGCTGGCGATCTCTGATGCGCTGACCACGGGCGCGGGCGGTGTGACCAAAGCGGTCACGCAACAGGGGCGCACGATCGCAGTGTTCGGTTGCGGCCCCGTTGGGCTCTCGGCGCTCCATTACGCGACGATTTGGAAGCCGGCCAAGTTGATCGCTATCGATCCGGTGCAGGAACGCCTGGACCTCGCCCGGCAGTTGGGAGCCACTGACCTCATCTCCGCCTCTGACCCCAGGGAAGATCTGCGGCGTATCACCGACGGCGCGGGGCTAGATGCCGCGATCGAGTGCGCCGGTGTGGAAGAGACCTTCCAAGCGGCGGTTGACTCGCTCGCCCCGGAGGGCTTCCTCTCCATTCTGGGGATTCCGCACAAGCCCGTTAACTTCGATATCGCCGCTGCACTGAGCAATGGCCTCAACTTGTGGGCGGGATTGGCAGATGTTGGCCCGGCTCAGACGGTCATGAGTTATATCGCCGACGGGCTCATCAATCCGGACGTCATCTTCAACCACACGGCGAGTCTCAGCGAGGCTCCTGCGCTGATCAAAACGCTGATGACCAGCCGCGACCACGGCATCGTCAAGGCCGTGATCAGACCGTGACATGGCCGGCACGGCCGCTTGGCAGTTGCGCAGGCGTCAATCCCTGTAGGTCAGGCCGTGGCCGAATTCGAACAGGGCGCCATCGGCCGTGTCGTCATAGCCCGGTAAGTCGCTGGCGTGGTCTTCCACAGATCTGCGGCTAGCGGGCAACGCGAACGGCATCCGGCCCTGCGGTGCGAAGTCCCCGGTGAGCACGTCCAACAACGCCGTATCGGAGATCCCGAAGTTCGCCAGGATCGCGCCGGCGCGGCGTAGACCGCTGCGCTCATCGAGCACGAACGGTTGGCGGAAGTAGACGTCCAGGACCACCTTCGTGGGATCACCCACCTCTTGCATCACCTCTTGAACCGTGCGCAGTGAGGGGTTGACGCTCCAGGACTCGGCTTTCTCCATACCGGAGAAGTCGATGACGCTGCTCTCCCACGGCAAGGGGCCACCGAAGGGCAGTCCGTCGTCGGTGCAGTTCTCCGCGCCGTACGCTACGCCGGCATCGGCCGCGCCATAGGGACTGTTCCCGTCCAACCCGCGCACACCGGGGAAAACGATCGGGTTGATCTTATCCGTGCGCATCCCCCAGTCCGGATCCGCGCTGCGGTAATCGCCGGTGCCCAACGTCAGCGCACTCAGGCGGACCAGCACGTAGTCGGCACCGGCGGCGCTCGGACGGTTCTCCGTGTTGCCGTCGATCACGGTGAAGCCCCGGGCGCTCAGCGCTTCGGTGTCCAACTCCCCCAGCACATAGATCGATGTACCGGTGCGAAGCGGAAGCGCGGGCCCTTGGCCATCACGCCGATCCTCATTCTGCAACAGCACCACCGAGCGCCGTTGTAAGTCCAGGGCCACCTGGGCAGGGCCGGGATCGGAGAACACCGCATCTGCCTCCCCCTCCCCCACATAGGGATTCTCGAACAGCCCCATCTGGAACAGCGGCACCAGCAGGCGCACCGCAGCCAAGTCGACCCGCTCCGGTGTGACCAGTCCCCTATCCACCAGGTCGGTGATCACGCCGGCATCGTGGAACCCGGACAGCGTGTCGCTGCCGGAGTTGATCGCAGCCGCGATTCGCTCCTCGACCGTGGCCTCTTCCAGGCCCCAGGCACGGTCGGTGACGATACCCGTGTCCGAGTTGACATAACCGGAGAAACCCAAACGCCCGCGCAGCAGGTCAGTGACGATCTGCTCGCTGAACGCCATTCCGATCTGGTCGTACGCCACCCCATTGTGGGTGACGCCCATCGGAACGCCGTAGTAAGGCATGATCGCCGCCGCCCCGGCCTCGATGGCGGCGCGGAACGGCCCTAGGTGGTACCCGAAGTTCCCGCCCGGGTATACCTGGGTCTTCCCGAAGGAGTAGTGCGGATCCAGGCCCAACTCCTGCGGTCCCCCGCCAGGGAAATGCTTGACGGTCAAGGCCACGTCGCTGGTGGGAGTGAGTGAGGATCCCTCGGTCACCTGCGGGCCCTGCAAAGTCCGCAGCAGCGTCGTGATGATGTCGCCAGCCAGGTCGGCGTTCTCCGTAAAGCACTCGTGCGTGCGGTACCAGCGCGGTTCGGTGATCAGGTCCACCATGTACCCGTACATGCCCCGCAGCCCGATTGCCCGCCACTGGGCGCCCATGACGGCCGCGAAGTCAGCGATCGGCTCCATGCTGCCCGCACCCAGCGCAGCGGCGGCCAGGCCCGCCTCCTTGGGGAAGCCGGCGAAGGCTCCGTGGCTCTCGTTGATCCCGGCACGCGCATCGGGATCGACGTGGTTGCGGGCGTTGGACTTCACCAGCACGGGGATGCCGAACCGGCTTTCTTCGGCAAGCTCCTGCACCGCGTTCAGGAACGAAGCCGCCTGTGTGGGGGTCACCGAGGAGCCGGCGATGAACGGGTGGGTGTCATCACCGCGTTGCTCCTGGCCCGGGGGCACCACGACGTTGCGGAAGATAATGCGGCGCATGTGCTGTGCGCCGACGTAGTCGTGGGCGATCTGGGTGAGCGTGCCGCCCCAGCCGGCATTGACGGTGTCGATAAGCATGAGCCCGGCCTTCTCCTCCAGCGTCATCCGCGACACCAGATCCTGCGCCCGTTCCTGGGCCGACAATCGCCAATCCTCATACGGGGACACCCGCCCGTCGCCGTCGAGATCGCGGAACCGCAGGCCGTCTGCCTCGACTGTTCCCTTCGATCGGGAGCCCAACACGGGTTGGGCGGCGCCGGAGCCCACCCATGTGTCCGGATCGGGACGGATTGACATTGACTCCTCTACTCCTCGCCGGGCAGGTCCTCGATGGGGTCATTAGGTGGACGCGGGTCCTGCGCTGTCTCCGGATACTTGCTCCGGTAGAACCCCACTACCATGTCCACCACCTGGTCATAGGTCACGGTGCCGGTATTGATCACGAGATCGTAGTACTCATCCACATGCGGGTTCCATTGGTACAGGTTGCGCGACATCTCTGCGCGGACCCGGTCCTCGAACTCGATTCGCTCCTCGGCTTCGCGCGCGTTCAACCCGGTCTTGGACATCACCCGCTCGATGCGTTTACTCAACGGGGCCGTCAGCCGCACGTGTAAGGACCCCACCGCCCGGCCCAGCACCAAGGCGCCGTTACGTCCCACGATGACCGCGCCGTCTTGGGCAAGTTCCAGTACTTCCAGGCGGTTGCGTTCGGCGATCGAGTGGTCCTCGGCCACTTCTAGGGCTTGGGCCATATCCGCATCCAGGGTGGCCGTGTAGGACACGGTTCCCAGCCAGCGTTGGAACGCGTTGTCGGAGACCAGGATCTTGGCGTCTGCTTCGGCGACCTCATCGGAACTGAACTTCTGGGGTACGTACTTCACTCCCAGTTTCTTGGCGATCGCGGGTGCGATGTCGGTGACGCCGGCGCCCTCGCGCTCGAAGATGGTGACGACCGGCAATGTTCCCCGTGCCCGGGGCCGCAGCAGCAGGTCTCGCTGGTCGCCGAGTTCCTCCACCAGCACGCGAGAGGATTCCACACCGTAACTGGAACTGACGGCTCCCCGCGTTCGCCGAGCGTGCAGGTCGCGCACGATCGACTTATGTTCTGCGCCGTCGAGGTTGTACCAGAAGATGACGACGATGGCGGCGATCGCCAGCGCCGCCGGGAGCAGGCCGGTAGCCAGGCGGATGCCTTCTTGCGCCGTCGGGCTCTGCGCGTCGGCCTGGGCCACGTAGCCATAGGCGCCGATGACCGCGGCACCAATCCAGCCGCCCGCCCCTTGACCGCACTTACGGATGAAGGAGAGGAGCGAGTACGAGCCGCCCTCGGCCCGCAAGTCGGTGCGCCACTCACCGTAATCAACCGTGTCCGCCTGCATCGAGAACATCAGCGCGTTGGTGCCGCCGGTACCCACTCCGTACATGAACCACGCCACGATCGCGAGCGGCAGGCTGCCGTCGGGCACGAGGTAGATCAGCACGAAACCCAGGACCGTGACCAGTGCGGCACCGATGTAGCCGTTGCGTTTACCGAAGCGGGAGGTGATTCCGGCCACCAACGAGGCCGCCAGTACCGTGCCGACCGTTTGTGCCAGCGCGAGGAAGGTGTACCACGCGGCGTTGCCCAGGACATAGCGGGCGTAGTACATCGCGACCGCGTTCATCATGAACATCGCAGCGAGGAAGAAGAACGCCGCCAGGCACAGCACCAGCAGCGGTCTGTTGTGGCGCACCATCCGGAACGTGCGCTTCAAGGAGATCTTGGTGGCGCTGCGCGGCACCACTTCCTTGGTGTTCCGGAAGCAGATCAGATACAGAACGATGGCCACCACGCCCAGAGCGGCTGTGGTGAGGGTGAACTGCAACCGCACATGGTCACCGGTGGTGTCCTGGAATTGCGGGGCGACCACCGCCGAGAGTGCCACGGCAGTCAATGAGTTCGCGATCGACCGCGCACCGGAGAGTTTCGACCGGTCCACCGAGTCCTGCGTCATCGCCGCCGACAGGGACCCATAGGGAATGTTGACGAAGGAATAGGCGAGTTGGAAGAGGGCGTCGAAGAGGAATATCCACGCGATCGTCACGGTGGGACTCAGTCCCGCCGGCACGCTGAAGAGCAGCACGAACACGATCGCCAGCGGCGTACTACCGAAGAGCAGCCAGGGCCGTAGTCGTCCCCAGCGGGTGTTGGTGCGGTCCACCGTCTGGCCTGCGATCAAGTCGGCGACGCCGGCCCAGACTTTCGTGACGCCGTAGATGGTGCCCGCGACTCCGGCCGACAGACCCGCGATGTCCGTCATGTACACCATGAGGAACATCGAGGTCATCATGAAGGTCAGGTTGTTGGCGACATCGCCCAACGAGTAGGAGAAGACCTCTCCCCCGGAAAGGACCCCGCGGTTCTTCCCGGCCCTTCTCGCCATCTTCTCCCCTACCTGAATCTGCGGTCGCAGGCCCCTGTGAGGCGGACTTCGACTATAGGTCAGCAATTCTTTGCCCGGCCACCGGACCGGACCTGCACCGTATC
This sequence comes from Beutenbergiaceae bacterium, assembly GCA_035302405.1. GTDB lineage: Bacteria > Actinomycetota > Actinomycetes > Actinomycetales > Beutenbergiaceae > CALKWS01. The sequence goes on along the minus strand of DATGSR010000232.1, from coordinate 25,063 downwards.
GCGAAGGGGGCCGCGCCGCGGTGCGACCCGCTCCCCTACCAGCCTTCGAGACCTACTGATCAGTGACGGCGGAGGCAGGACGGCGGCAGCGCGTGCTGGCCAACCCCGACAAACTTCTCCGCCTACCCCGATGAGGGGCACGCGGTATCGGAGCCGAAGGCGGGGTCTTACTCCGCGGACGGGAGTACGAAGGAACGCGGCACTTCAGCGAGCCGGTTGAAGGTAGTCAGCCAGGTGCTGGCCGGTCAACGTGGAGTTCTGGGCCACCAAGTCGGCAGGTGTCCCCTCGAACACCACCCGACCGCCGTCATGTCCGGCGCCGGGTCCCAGGTCGATCACCCAATCGGCATGGGCGATCACGGCTTGGTGGTGTTCGATCACGATCACCGACTTGCCGAGTTCTACGAGTTGGTCCAGCAATCCGAGCAGATGCTGGACGTCGGCCATGTGCAGGCCTGTGGTGGGCTCATCGAGGATGTACACACCGCCCTCGTTGCCCATATGAGTGGCCAGTTTGAGGCGCTGGCGCTCACCTCCGGACAAGGTTGTCAGCGGTTGTCCCAAGGTGAGGTATCCCAGACCGACGTCAGCCAGGCGGGTGAGGATCCGCCCGGCGCTGCGCACCTGTGTGGCGGTACAGAACTCCAGCGCCTGGTTCACCGGCATCTGCAACACATCGCTGATCGATCGGCGGTCCAGGTGGTAGTTGAGCACCTCGGTGCGGAACCGCCGCCCTTCGCACTCCTCACAGGTCGTGACCACAGTGTCCATGAAGCCCAGTTCGGTGTATATCAGCCCGGCTCCCCGGCAGGCTGGGCAAGCCCCTTCGGAGTTGGCGCTGAACAACGCCGGCTTCACGCCGTTGGCTTTCGCGAACGCTTTTCGGATTGGGTCCAACAACCCGGTATAGGTGGCGGGATTGCTGCGGCGGGAACCTTTGATGGGCTCCTGTCCGATCGCTATAACGCCCTCGCGTCCGGCGATCGAACCGTGGATCAGCGAACTCTTGCCCGACCCGGCCACGCCGGTGATGGTCACCAGTACGCCCAACGGTATGTCGACGTCGACGCCGGTCAGGTTGTGGGTGCGAGCATCCCGGATCGCCAGGGTGCCGCTGGGGCTACGGGTGTCCGGTTTGAGTGCGGGACGGTCGCTCAGGTGCCGTCCGGTCAGCGTGCCGCTGGCCCGCAGACCGCTCAGGTCCCCGGAGTAGACCACCTCTCCCCCGGCGTCGCCCGCTCCGGGGCCCAGGTCCACCACGTGATCGGCGATGGCGATGGTGTCCGGCTTGTGCTCCACCACGAGGACGGTGTTGCCCTTGTCCCGCAACTGCAGAAGCAACTGATGCATCTTGGTCACGTCATGCGGGTGCAGGCCGCTGGTGGGTTCGTCGAACACGTAGGTCACGTCGGTCAGCGACGAGCCCAGGTGGCGGATCATCTTGGTCCGCTGGGCCTCTCCCCCGGACAAGGTGCCGGCGGGCCGATCCAGTGACAGGTAGCCCAGTCCGATGTCCACGAAGGAGTCCAGCGTGCGTCCGAGCGAAGTCAGCAGCGGCGCGGCGGACGGCTCGCCAAGGCCGTTGACCCATTCGGCTAGATCGGTGATCTGCATGGCGCTGGCTTCGGCGATCGTGATCCCGCCCAGTTTCACCGACCGGGCGGCCTCGTTCAGCCGAGTACCCTCACAGTCGGGGCAGGTGATGAACGTGACCGCGCGCTCCACAAACGCACGGATGTGTGGTTGCAGCGCCGCCGGGTCCTTGGAGAGCATCGACTTGCGGATCTTCGGGACGAGTCCCTCGTAGGTCATGTTCGCCCCGCCCACCGGCACCTTCGTGGGTTCCTTGTACAGGAAATCGTGCCGTTCGGCCTCGGTGTACTCGCGGATCGGTTTATCCGGGTCCAGGAAGCCGGATTCACTGAACAGTTGCACATACCATCCGTCGCGTGCGTACCCGGGCACGGTGATGGCGCCCTGCGACAAGGACTTGTCCTGGTCGAACAACTCGGTGAGATCGATATCGCTCACCCGGCCAGTCCCGTCACAGCCCGGGCACATCCCGCCGGTGATGGCGAAGTCACGCCGTTCCTTGACCGTCCTTCCTTCCTTCTCGAAGGTGACGGCGCCCGCGCCGGAGACCGAGGGCACATTGAACGAGAAGGCTTGTGCCGATCCGATCTGCGGTGTTCCGAGCCGGCTGAACAGGATCCGCAGCATCGTCCCGGTGTCGGTAACGGTGCCTACCGTGGAGCGCGGATTGGGCGGCAAGGGCTCTTGATCCACGATGATCGCAGGGGTCAGACCCTCCAGCACGTCCACGTCCGGACGCGCGAGTGACGGCATGAACCCCTGCACGAACGCCGGGTAGGTCTCGTTGATCATCCGTTGCGACTCGGCGGCGATCGTGCCGAACACCAACGAACTCTTCCCCGACCCGGACAGCCCGGTGAATGCTGTCAACCGCCGTTTGGGGATCAGCACGTCCACGCCTTTGAGGTTGTTCTCCCGAGCGCCGCGCACACTGATCATGTCGTGGCTATCGGCTGGGTGGGCCGAGGCATGCGGGTGGTCCGAGGCCTGCGGGGGCATCGATGCTTGCTGGTTCACCATCCGGCCCGCCTTCCTGTGCTCGTGGTTCTGCGGGCAGGTTGATCTAAGCAGAGACCGGTGACGGCGCGCCAGAGTCGATCCACATCGAGCCCGGCGCGGCGGCGAGGCAGTCACGGAACTGGTTCCGCTGTGCCGCCAGGGCGCCCGAAGGAGTTGCAGACCGGCCCTACCGTTGAGACAGTCGAGCCAGAGGGCTCAAGTTGCCGGTCGTACATCGTGATATCGCTCATAGTTCCAGCCTGGAACCACCGGAACGCACGCACTTCGCGCGTGAACTTCACAGCACCTTCACCGGCGCGTTGGAACACGAGCCCATGCTTACTGGTTGTAGTAGATGGACGACCCATCTATCCCGGGAGGAGAAGCCGATGGCTGAACGAGCACTTCGCGGCACCATGATCGGCGCGAACAGTCTGGAGTCGGATGAGGGCGTACAACTGGCTCCGCGGGTCGAAGCGATCTACGACACCCCGGACGGACGTACGCTGATCATCCCCTTCGCCGCCGACGCCGAGATCCCACCTGTGTGGGAGGCTCCAGGTGGTGGTCAAGCGATTCTGCGTGACGCCGAACCGCCGGAGCCGGAAAAACCGGCCAAGCCGGTACGGACGCACTGGGACATGCTGCTGGAGCGGCGTTCCATCGAGGAACTAGAGGAATTGCTCCAGGAGCGCCTTGAGTTGCTGCGTAGCGGTCAACTGCGCCGCCACAGTGCCTGAGACCACCTTCGAAGTCGCTGTGCACGGGTCAGCAGCCCCCAGGCGCTGACCCGCCACAGTGCTTCGAAGACGATCTTGCGGTCCATCTTCGAACGTCCCCGAGCGCGTTCAACGAACGTGATGGGCACTTCCACGATGCGGCCCTGGTTGCGGTGCACCCGCCAGGTGAGGTCGATCTGGAAGCAATAGCCCTGGGAGGCAACTCCAGCCAGGTCCAACTCACGTAAGGTGCGTGCCGGGTAAGCACGAAATCCGGCGGTAGCATCCCGTACCCCGAGGCCGAGTGCGGTGTTGGCGTACCAGTTCGCCGACCGGCTCAACCATCGCCGATGCACCGGCCAGTTCTGCACCGCTCCCCCGTCTACCCAGCGCGAGCCGATCACCAGGTCGACGTCGTGATCGAGCACGTGGAGCAACCGCGGTAGATCCTGGGCGCGGTGTGAACCATCGGCGTCCATCTCCACGATGACGTCATAGCCTCGCTCCAGTCCCCAATGGAAGCCCGCCAAGTACGCCGGGCCCAGTCCTTCCTTCACGGTTCGGTGCAGCACCGCCAGACGCGGATCCACCCGTGCTTGCTCATCGGCCCACTGCCCGGTCCCATCCGGGCTGGCGTCATCAACCACGAGCACATGCACCTCGGGGCCCCGGGACCGAAGATCGGCGAGTGTCTGCGGCAACGACGCGCGTTCGTTGTATGTCGGGATCACCACCAGGACACGCGGTTGACTCACTCCGGGCCGTCCGGCAAGTACACCGGGTGCTCCGCTTCACCGTTGACGTTGTGCCCCGCGGACGATGTCGTCTTGCGGGGTTGAGCGGGTGACCCCTCAGACGTACCGGTGCCGGCCACCCGATCCCCGGGGACGGGTGCCGGCGACGACGGCGAGGAGTGCCCTCGGCCGGCCGCGGACGGGGCGGGGCTGCTGTCCGCATCGGCACCCGCTTCCGGCGGGGTGTGCGGGGAGGCGGTGGCGCCGCGCACATCCTCACGGCCCGTGCTGCCTCCGCGGCCAGTGGCGATACCCAGTCCGAGCAGGACGACGACGGCGATGGTCGTGAGGATGATCGGCCAGTCCCCGAGCCGATCTGCGATAGTCAATGTGGAACGCAGCGGTAGTTCGGCGGCCAACTGCGCCGGGGTGAATAATTCGGTGCGTTGGCTCACCTGGCCGTCTGGGCTGATGACACCGCTGACCCCCACGGTCGAGATCTGGATCGTGGCCCGCCCGTGTTCCACCGCCCGGAGTTGGGACATCGCCAGTTGCTGGGTGGACTCAGCCGTAAACCCGAAAGAGGCGTTGTTGGTGGGCACCAACAGAACCTCGGCACCATGCATGACCGCTTCCCGGTTGAGGGCGTCATAGGCCACCTCGAAACAGATGGGCGTACCCACCACTACGTCCCGGCCCAGGCGGTCCACTGGCACCGGCACCACGGCACGCTGGTCCCCGGGCGCCATGTCGGTACCCACCAGGTCCACCGCCGGGGAGAACAACCGGGCGAAGTCACGCATCGGGATGTACTCGGCGAATGCAGCCGGGATCTGCTTGGCGTAGGCGAACGTGTCCCCGGCTCCTGGTTCCCAGAGCACCATCTCGTTGTACCGGACGTCGTCGGCGTACCGGTCGGTGCCCATCAACAGCGGCACCCCGGCAATCTCCACGGCGCGGTCAACCCCCTCCCGAGCCGTCAGGTGTTGGGTGGACCAGTCCTCCCGCGGGTTGTAGTCGGAGGAGTTCTCCGGCCACACCACCAGGTCAAGATCGAGTTCGGTGTTCTCCACCAAGTCCTCGGTGCCGCGGACGTGGTTGTCCAGCACCTCCAGTGCGTTGGCGAACGCTCCCAGTCCCGGGGTGGAGACGTTTCCTTGCACCGCACCGATAGCGATCGTTCCCTGCTCGGCGTGCGTCGGTAGCGGGATCAGAGCCGAACCTGCCACGATCAGGGCCATCACGCCGCCGCCCGCGAAGGAGCGCTGGAGATGTGCCCGCGTTTCGGCTTCATCGGTGGCGACGTCGCTGGGATGGGGGTCGGGCAGTTCCTGCCCGCCCTTCGCTGTTCGGTGCGGGCCCGCCACCTTCGGGCGAAGCACGCGCCAGACCTCCTGCGTGGTGACGGCGAGGAGGAATCCTGTCGCGGCAACTGCGCCGGAGACCAATGGTGCCCCGCCGATGGAGGCTAGCGCGAGGAGAGGCCCCTCGGCCTGAGAGAAGGCCAGACGCCCCCAGGGGAAGCCGCCGAAGGGCCATACCTGCCGGACCTGCTCGGCGATGACCCAGATCATCGCGAACGGGAGGGCACCCCGTAGCCTCCACCGCCGGATGCCGACAGCCCGGCGAACCCAAGCCCATCCGGCGAGAGCGGCACCGACGAACAGCGACTGGGACAGTGACAATGCCACCCACGGGACGGGCCCAACAGCGTAGTGCGCCCACCACAGGTGCGGCAGGAAGAAGGCCATCCCCCACAGCACACCCATGAGCATTGCCCAGCGGGCCGAGTTCCGGCCGATCGCGACGACGAGCAGTGCAATCCCGACGAACGCCAGCGGCCAGATCGACCTGTCCGGGAAGGCGGCGTTCGTGAGCACACCGCCGGCGACGGCCAGCAACGACGCCAACCACCGGCGAATAGGCATTGGAGCGCGTAGCACCCGCTTGGGCGCCTCGGCCTGCCGGGGTCGTCCCACCGTCACCGAGAGCACGGTGGTGATGATCAGGATGCCCAGCACCACCAGCAGCGAGACGTTGGTGGGGATCTCCGGGATCACCGTGATCGGGTCGCCGTCGTTGATGAACGGCAGGTCGTTCTGGTTCAGCGCATGAATGATCGCCTTTGCGCCGATCAAGGTCAGGATGGCGGCCAGGCCGTAATGCAGGTAGACCAACCGGTCCAGCAGGCCGTCGATGAGGAAGTACAACTGCCGCAGGCCTAACAGCGCGAAGGCGTTGGCGGTAAACACAAGATAGGTCTCCTGGGTCACCGTGAAGATCGCGGGAATCGAGTCCACGGCGAACAACACGTCGGCCGAGCCGATCGCCAACATCACGATCAGCATCGGGGTGACGAACACCTTGCCCTGTTGGCGCACGAGGAGTTTGTCCTCGACGTAGTCGTCGGTGGTGCGAAACACTCGCCGCACCAGCCGCAGGAACGCGTTCTCCTGGTACTCCTCCTCGCCTTCAGGTTTGCGCTTCACCTGGCCAATGGCGACCCAGATGAGGAAGGCGCCGAAGATGTAGAAGATCCAGGAGAACTCGTTCACCGCCGCAGCGCCGATGAAGATGAACACGGTGCGCAGCGCCAGCGCGATGACGATCCCCACCAACAGCACCTTCTGTTGGAACTGCCGCGGCACCCGGAAACTCGACAGGATGAGCACGAACACGAACAGGTTGTCCACGCTCAGCGACTTCTCCAACACGTAGCCGCTGAAGTACTGCTGTCCGAATTCAGCCCCCCAGACCTGCCACACCACAACGCCGAACGCGAGCGCGACGAGCACGTAGGCGGCCGACCATGCACCCGATTCCTTCAGGCTGGGGATGTGGGCCTTTCGCGCGTGTCCGAGAAAGTCCACCGCGAGCATGACCAGGATGACCCCGACCGTGACCGCCCATACCCATCCGGGTACGTCCATCAATTCCTACCTCCGGCGTCGCTAGTGAGCGCCGGAGGTCTCTCCCACCCTGCTCGTGCGGGGCTGACGGGCCCGGATGTGCCATGAGACGCATCGTGATGACGGACCCGCCACGTCGGGGATACTCCCCTCCAACCGCGCCAACCGTAACAGATGCATCGGAGCCGAGCAGGTCGGAGTGCCGTCGTGTCGACCACCGAGGACTTCGCCGCTCTGGGGGCTCCATCATCGTCGTCGGAGGGCTCCCGGGCGATAACCTGTTCCTATCCGGGGGCAGCAGGATCACCCGGCGTTACCAAGCCGGCAGGAGGCAGCCTGTGAGTATCCAGTCGACGATCCAGTCAAAGATGGAATCGCTGCCGCCATCCATGCGGCGGGTGGCAGAGGTCATCCTGGAAGATCCGCACGTGGTGCTCGATGTGACCATCTCCGAACTAGCGCGCCGCGCCAACACCTCCGAGACCACGATCGTGCGGTTCTGCCGCACTCTCGGATTGCCCGGGTATGTGCAGTTGCGGGTGAGGTTGGCGACCGAGATGGGCCGGGAGGACGCCAAACGCCTCGACACTTCATTCCACGGCGCCGACCTCGCCGCGGGGCTGGAGGCCGGGCAACCGTCGCTGGAGTCGCTGATCGCCACGATCGGGTTCACCGAGAGCCTCGGCATCGAGGAAACAATCGCCAACCTCGACCTGGAAGCCTTGAAGAAGGTGGTGGCCGCCCTCGATCAAGCCGACCGGATCGCTACCTATGGTGTGAGTGCCTCCGGCTGGTCGGCAGCGGACCTGCATCGCAAACTGTTCCGGATCGGCCGGAACGCCTCGCATTTCACCGACGGGCATGAGGCGGTGCTGGCCACCGCGCTCATGGGGCCGGGCGATGTGGCCATCGGTTTTTCCCACCGGGGCACGACGACGGAGGTGATCGGGTTCCTACGGGCGGCCCGGCAACGGGGGGCCACCGCGGTGGCGATCACCAATGCACCGCAGTCGCCCTTGGCCATTGGCGCGGATCTGGCGTTGTGTACCAGCGTGCGTGAATCGCAGTTCCGCGCCGGGCCGATGGCCTCCCGCACAGCGCAACTCGTGCTGGCCGACTGCATCTTCGTGGGCGTGGCCCAACTCCGGATGGAGGAGAGTGTGGCGGCGCTGAAGGACACCTACGAAACCGTGATGAAGTATCAGGACAGTTGATGGCCCGCCGCTTTACCGCGCCGGACCCGGCGACACCCACCCGGGACCCGGCGACACCCACCCCGGAATCGGGACGCGCCGAGCCGGGGCCCGCTGACTTGGGAGCCTGCCGCGAACACCCGGAACTAGTGAATGAACTTCGGTCCCACTTGCGTGCGGCCACGGCCGCCGCCCGAGAACCGTTACCTGAACGGATCACCCAGCCCCTGCCCGCCGCGCCCGCAGCGCACGCCATGGTCGCCCATCGGGGGCGGGTGGTGGCCAACGTTCACACCGGTTATGCGGACCTGTTCAATGCCGACGGCGCGTTGTTGGCAGAACCGCGCACGCTGGGGCCGCGAGACGTCTTCGACGTTGCGTCCCTCACCAAAATCTTCGTCGCGGTTGCTGCGTTGAGCCTGATTGACGACGACATGCTGCACCTGGGCGACCGGGTCGCCGACCATCTGCCGGAGTTCACCGGACAGGGGCGCGAAGAGGTGACCGTGCAGCACCTGCTCACCCATACCTCCGGTCTGCCGGCGGTTTTCGACCACTGGGAGCCGGTGGCGGACCGCGCGGAGCGGATCGCTGTGGTACTGGCACAGCAACCCCAGCACCCGCCCGGCCGGGTGCACACCTATTCCTGTGTGGGTTACCAACTACTCGGGCTGCTGCTCGAGCGGCGGACCGGACGGTCCCTGCCGGAATTGCTGGCAGGTCGAGTGACTGTGCCGCTCGCCCTGTCCGACACCGGGTTCGATGCCGTCTGTGCCGAGCGGACGGTGCCAACGGAGTACCAGACCAGCAGGGGCTTGGTGCGCGGACGGGTACACGACGAAGCCGCGTGGGTGCTGGGGCGTGCCGGCAACGCCGGGGTGTTCTCCACCGTGGCCGACGTGCTCGACCTCACCGAGGCGATCCGCACCGCAACGGGGCCGGTGAGCCCGTGGATGCGGGGCCGCTTGAGCACCGACGCACTGGACGACGCGCAGCGGTCCGCCACCGGATACGGTCAGGCCGTCGGGCTGCGGGTGAGTGATGAGTCGTTCATGGGCGAAGACTCCGCGGGCCTCCTGGGCCATACCGGATTCACAGGTACCTCCATGGTGATCGACCCGGCACGGGAATTGTCGATCGTGCTGCTGACAAATCGGGTGCACCCATACCGGACCGCCTTCACAGTGCAGCCGCTGCGACGAGCGGTAGTAGCGGCCGCGCAGCGTTGGGCAGATCAGTACGCCTAAATGTCGGTGGCGCGGCACGGGCGTCTTACTTCACCTGCAACGCCTGGCGCAGCACTCCCCCGGCACGCTCCAGGGCGCGCTCCGCATAGTCGCGGTCGGCGCGGTGGTGCACCATCAACACCGCCACAGGCACCCGAAGGCCCGCGTCCTCCAGCGCCCTGGCGGCGATATCACGGGTGGTTCCGGTGATGGCCATCACGAGTCGTTCGGCGCGGTCACGCAGTTTCGCGTTCGTGACGCTCAGGTCCACCATCAGATTCTGGTACGTCTTCCCGAGCCGGATCATGACCCCGGTGGAAATCATGTTCAACACTTGTTTGGTCGCTGAGCCGGCCTTGAGCCGGGTGGAGCCTGCGAGCACCTCCGGACCGACCTCGACTTCCAGGGCATGGACCACGCGCCGTCCCAATTCGGATCCGGTGTTGCACGCCAGGCCCACGGTGAGCGCCCCGAGCCGTGCCGCGGCGTCGGCCGCGCCCAGGACGTACGGTGTCCGACCGCTGGCGGCGATGCCGACCACCACATCGCCGGGTCCGACCTCAGCAGCCTCGATGTCCGCCGCGCCCGCCGCCGCCGAGTCCTCCACACCCTCCACCGCGAGGAACATCGCCTCCCTGCCGCCGGCGATGATGCCCTGCACCATTCCGGGGTCGGTGTGGAAGGTGGGCGGGCACTCGGCCGCGTCCAGGACGCCCAACCGCCCGGAGGTGCCGGCCCCGATGTAGAACAGCCGGCCGCCGTCACGCAGCCGGAGCGCCGTCGCGTCCACCACCGCCGCGATGGCAGGTAGTACCGCGGCGACCGCCTCGGGAACGGCGCGCTCGGCCTCGTTCATGGTGCTCAGCACCTGCAGCGTGGGAGCCAGATCCAGGTCACGGAAACGAGGATCGATCTGCTCGGTCGCCAGCCCGTCGGTGCGGTCCGGCGTCGGGGTTTCATTGGTCATGGCGGCACAGCGCTGGCTAGGGAACCAGCCGACTCCTCGGATTCGGAGCGGTCATGTGGGAGCGTGCGCCGTTCACAGGACTACGGGTCGAACGGGCGCAAGGCGGTCTACTTCATCGTTCCCTGGGCGACCGACCCTTGCAGGCGGCGTTGGAAGATGACGTAGATGACCAGTACGGGGATGACGGTGATGACCACGGCGGCGAACATCGAGCCGAAGTCGGTGCGGTACCCGGCCTGGGAGACGAAGGAGGCGATGCCCTGGCTGAGCACCCAGTTGTCCCGTTTGGTGTTCAAGGCCACGGGCAGCAGGAACTGGTTCCATAGCCCGAGGAAGTTGAAGATCGCCACCGATGCCATTCCTGGTACGGCCATGGGGAGCATCACCTGGAAGAACGTTCGCCAGTGCCCGGCGCCGTCCACCTGGGCCGCTTCGCTCAACTCAACCGGCAGGCTTCGGAAGAAGGCGTAGAGGAAGAACACCGTGAACGGCAACGCGAAGGCCACGTACACGATGATCAAACCGGGCAACGTATTACGGATCCCGAGGTTGTCCATGACGAAGAACAGCGGCACGATCGCCAGGAAGATCGGGAACGTCAATCCGGCGAGCATCAGGTAGTAGATGCCCATCCGGCCCGGGAAGTCGTAACGGGCCAGGATGTAGGAGCACATCGCACCCAGCAGCATCACCAGGAACAACGCTCCGCCCACCACCAGCACGGTGTTGATGAAGTACAGCCCGATGCTGTGCTCGGTCCAGGCGGTGACGTAGTTGTCGAAGTTCACCGACCCCGGTAACGCGAATGGTGAGGCGAAGATCTCGGTGTTGTCCTTGAAGGAGGACAGTAACGTCCACAGCATGGGGAAGATCACGATGATCGCCCAGATCGCCAGCACGATGTGGGCGATGCCCATCACTCGTTTGTCCGAGGCCTCCGGTCCGCGCAGACGCATTCGCGGCGCGGAAGTCTCCACGTTCGCGCTCATCAGGATGTTCCCTTCTCGTCTCGCCCACCGAGCAGCCGGTTGACGCTGAACACGATCGCGGCGAACAGCAGCGTGATCAGGGCAAGCACCACGCCCATACCGCTGGCCAGGCCGAATCGGCCATCGGTGAAGGCGGTGCGGAACAGGTACTGGGACATCACCAGGGTGTCGTTGGCCGGCCCGCCGGTGGGGTTGAGCGCCTGGACGTAGACGAAGCCGTCCAGGGCGATGATCCCCAGGTAGATCCAGGCGGTCTGTACGTTGTTGCGGATCAGCGGCAGGATGATCGACCGGATCGTGCGCCAGCGGCCGGCGCCGTCCAGACGTGCTGCTTCGAAGGTTTCGGCCGGTACGCCCTTGATCGCTGCGATGAACAGCAGCATGTAGAAGCCGACCATGCCCCAGATGATCACGAACATCGTCACCGGCATCGCGGTGGCGACCCGTCCCAGCCAGGGGTAGGACTCGAATTGGTCCAGTCCCAAAGTTGTCAGTACCCCGTTGATGAGGCCGATGTTGGGGTCGAAGATCAGCCGCCACATCAGGGCGATGACGATCGCCGGGATCGCGTAGGGGAAGAAGGACACCACCCGATAGAAGTCCGACCCGGCCAGCCCCCGGATGTTGCCCTTGGCTGAGCCGCCCACGGTGATCAGGCTGGCGAAGATCAGCGCGATGCTGATTGTCACCAACGGCACCACCAACGCCAACCGGGCGCTGTTCCACACTGCGGTGCGGAATAACTCGTCGTTGAACAACCGCACATAGTTGGACAGGCCGACGACGTCGAAGTCGGCGCTGAACCCGGTCCAGTTGGTCAGTGAGTAGTAGGCGGCCTGGGCGAAGGGCCAGATCACGAATACCAGGAACAGCCCCAGTGGCAGCCCGAGGAACATGACGAAGAAACTTAGATAGTCAAACGTCAAGGGCTGGCGCCGGCGCCGCCGGGGGGAAGCATGTGTCCCCGCCGACGGCCCGGCTCCAACCGCCAGGGCACGCCCTGGGTCCTGGCTGGTGGCAGTCACGTCACCTCGATGATGTCGATCGCGTCGTCCTCACGAACCCCGTCGGTGATCGACTGCAGGTCGTCGGTGAGTTCCTCGACGCTGAGTTGACCGTCCAGGAAGGAGTTCCACACCACCAACATCTCCTGGTTCATGCCGTACCGGCTGACGAAGTCGTGGGTGAAGATCGCACCCTCGGCCTGCTCCAGCATTTCGGTCTGGGAGACCAGCGCGGTGGAGCCGAACCCGTCCTCGGGTACGGTGCCCGCCACGACCGTGGGGGCGAGTTTCTCTCGCGCGAAGTACTCCGCAGCCTCCCTGGAGAGCATGGTGCGCAGCAGTTCCTTACCGGCTGCCACGTTCTCGGCGTCGGAGGGCACGATGAACGGCTCCCCGGCGGTGGAGTGGATGGCGTTGACGCCCAAGGCTGGGCTGTCCGACAGCGCCATGCTCGGGAATCCGCGCATCTCGAAGCCTTCGGCGGTCTGGTCGGCCATCTCGTTCTCGATCCACGAACCCGAGGGGTACAGGATCGCCTGTTGTTCGAGCGACCACTGGGCCTGGGCGGCGGTGAACTGCGTACCAGAACCGCCGGGCAGGAAGTAGCCCGCGTCGACGATGTCCTTCATCGCATGGAAGACATCCTGCAACGCCTCATGCGACCAGGCGCCTTCCTCCAGGTGTTCCAGCGACAACCGCAGCTCGTCCCCGGCTTCCTTGATGGCCGAGTCGATGGCCAGAGTCTGGTAATAGGTCGCCGCCTCCTGACCCCAGCAGAACAAGTACAGGCCCTCGTCCTGGGCAGCGGCTCCCAGGTCCATCGCTTCGGCCCAGGTAGTGGGCGGCTCCCAGCCGTGCTCGGCGAACAGCGATCCGGAATACCACAGGCCGTAGACCGTCAAGACGTAGTTAAGGGCCACGAACCGGCCATCGTACGTACCCGGTTCCAGCACGCCGTCGAAGAGCGTGTCGCGGATGATCTCACCTTCGAGGTTCGGCGCATCGATGACGTCGTCGAGTTCCTCGAGTTGGTTGAGGATCGTGGTGAATCCGATTTGCTGGGCGCCGGCGTTGTCGATCAGGTCCGGTGGGTCACCGCCGACGAATCGGGGCTGCAGTTCCGGCGCGATGTTCACCGTGCCGGAGACATCGAAGGTCATGTCCGGGAAGTTTGCCTGCATGATTTCGGCGGCGTTCTCGACGTAGTCGATGCCGTATCCGCCGTCGAAGATCACCGCCTCCACCGCGGAGTCGGTCTGCACGCCGAAGGGGTTGTCGGCGTCGACCTCTTGGTCCTCACCGTTGCCCGCGGGTTCATCATCCGCGGGTTCGTCGCCTCCGCCGGTTGCACACGAAGCGAGGGTGACACCAAGCGGCAGCCCCATCGCTGCGATTAGGACGCTACGTCGGTTCACCGACGTGCCGGTATTGGTCATGACTGACACCTTTCTTCGGGTTGGATGCTGAAACGCTCGTTGTTCCAGCGGGTATTCAGTTGGATCGGGTTGAATTCGGTGACTTAGCCGGGCCGGTTGATGTGCCGGGTACCTGCTGCAATCCGCGGGGCTGGGCACCGTGGTTGGGGTCGGGACGGCGGCGGCCGAGGACGGCGGCGGCCGAGGCTGCGATGCGCTCCAGCGTGGCGTCGTAGTTGCGCTGGGCGACCAGCAGGTACAGCAGGTCGAGGACGAACAACTGCGAATGTTTCGCCGACAGGTCCGCCGGGTGCAGATACAACTCTGGCACCGCGGCGATGAGCGTGGCGTCGGCCAGTTGTCCCAGCGGCGAGGTACGCCGATTGGTGATGGCCACGGTGAATGCTCCGGACTCCTTGGCGCTGCCCAACATGTCGATGGTCTCGTTGGTCAGGCCCGAGTTGGAGATCCCGATCGCCACGGTGTCCTCATCCTGGATCGAGGCACTGGCCAAGCCTGCGTGTACATCTCCCCAAGCGTGGGCGTTCACCCCGATGCGGTAGAGCCGGTTGCGCAGTTCTGCGGCCATCGCGGCGCTACCCCCGGTGCCGTAGATATCCAGATGCCGGCATCCGGCAATCCGAGCGGCCACCCGCGCACACATGTCCAGGTCCAGCAGCGCCGCAGTCGCGCGAAGCGAACGTTCGTGGGCGTTGAGCAGATTGCGCAGCACGTCCTGGGCGGAGTCATCAGGGCGCAGCGTGCGACCGATGTCGGCGCGTCGTTCCTCATCGCTGGTGCGGGCGGCGTCGGCGGCCACACTGACCCGGAACTGGACGTACCCGGGGTAACCCAGCAGCCGGCAGAACCTGGTCACGGTGGCCGGGGAGGTGCCCGCCCGCTCGGCCAGATCGGTAATCGACATTTCCAGCGGTGCGGTTGGTTCGGCCAGCAGCAGCATGCCAATCTTGGCCATCGTCTTAGACAACTGCGGCAGCATCGCCTCGATCCGCTCGATCACCCCCACAGGGGTGTCGGCTGAAAGCGACAACTCTGGCACCACTGAAAATTCCTCTCACGCCTCGACGCGTTACCTTGAAAGGTATTCTCAGGCGCTCTCGCCGTCAAGTGTCCTACGGTCACGGATTCATTACGGGTGCCCGTGGTTTCAACACGATCACGGCGCGGACTCCGACTAGTTCGTAGATCGATTTGGCCGCGTCATACCCGGCGTCGAACGCGAGGGGGCTCTCGGTCGGTGTGCTCCAGGGTGGTCCAACCCTCGGGCCGGTGGCGTTCCAGCAGATCCCGCATACCCTTCGCATCGATGCGCTCGCAACTACACAGAGGTGCGCTCACAACTACACACAGGACTGTCTCCAGCACTGCCCGCCGGGATTGGCAACAATACGGCGCAGGTGGCTAAGTAAACCAGGGCCTCGCCCCGGGAGTCTGGGTCGCTGCTGGCTAGGCTGTCGCTTCGGTCATCTGCCGAAGTTCTTTTTTCAGGTCCGCGATCTCATCACGCAACCGCGCCGCCAGTTCGAACTGCAACTCCTCCGCCGCATTGTGCATCTGGTCGGACAGTTCCTGGATCAGTTGCGCCAGATCCGACGCGGCCGCTCCGGCAAGTGAGTCTCGACCGGTGACCGCAGTGCGCGGCGTCGGGGCCTGACCCCGGCCCTTGCCCTGCTGTCGGTACCCACCGGCGAGCAACTCGGCGGTGTCCACCTGCTCGCGGGCGAGCATGTCGGTAATGTCCCCGATGCGTTTGCGCAGCGGCGTGGGGTCGATGCCGTGTTCTTCGTTGTAGGCGATTTGCTTGGCTCGGCGACGGTTCGTCTCATCGATCGCTTCACGCATCGCCGGGGTGATTTCATCGGCGTACATGTGCACCTGTCCGGACACGTTCCGGGCGGCTCGCCCGATCGTCTGGATAAGGGATGTGCCCGAACGCAGGAAGCCTTCCTTGTCCGCATCCAGGATGGCCACCAAGGACACCTCGGGCAGGTCCAGGCCTTCCCGCAGCAGGTTGATCCCCACCAGCACGTCAAACACGCCCGAGCGAAGCTCCCGGAGCAGTTCCACCCGCCGCAAGGTGTCCACTTCGGAGTGCAGGTACCGCACCCGTATCTGCTTCTCCAGCAGGTAGTCGGTGAGGTCCTCGGCCATCTTCTTGGTCAGGGTGGTGACCAACACGCGTTCGTCACGCTCGGCACGCTCTCGGATCTCCCCGAGCAGGTCATCGATCTGCCCGCGAGTGGGTTTGACCACCACTTCCGGGTCCACCAGCCCGGTGGGTCGGATGATCTGTTCCACCACGCCGTCGGACTGGGACAGTTCGTAGGGACCCGGCGTTGCCGACAGGTACACCGTCTGCCCGATGCGCTCCAGGAACTCCTCCCACTTCAGCGGCCGGTTGTCCATCGCGCTGGGCAGCCGGAACCCGTGTTCCACCAGGGTGCGTTTCCTGGACATGTCACCCTCATACATCGCACCGATCTGCGGCACCGTGACATGCGACTCGTCGATTACGAGCAGGAAGTCCTCGGGGAAGAAGTCCAGCAACGTGTGAGGCGCGGACCCGGCGGGGCGGCCGTCGATGTGCCGGGAGTAGTTCTCGATACCCGAGCAGGTGCCGATCTGGCGCATCATCTCGATGTCGTAACTGGTCCGCATCCGCAATCGTTGCGCTTCAAGGAGTTTGTTCTGGGACTCCAGCATCTCCAGGTGCTCGGCCAGCTCCTCCTCGATGGACTGGATGGCTCGCTCCATCCGTTCCGGTCCGGCCACGTAGTGGGACGCCGGGAACAGGAAGGTGTGCGTCTCCTGCCGCAGCACCTCACCGGTGATCGGGTGCAACGTGTACAGCGCCTCGATCTCATCGCCGAACATCTCGATGCGCAGGGCCAGTTCCTCGTACACGGGGATGATCTCGATCGTGTCCCCCCGCACCCGGAATGTCCCGCGGGTGAAGGCCATATCGTTGCGCGTATACTGCATCTGCACGAACTGGCGCAGCATGTCATCCCGTTCGATCTGCTGGCCCACCTTCAACGGCACCATCCGGTCCACATACTCCTGCGGAGTACCCAGGCCGTAGATACAGGACACCGAGGCCACCACCACCGTGTCGCGCCGGGTCAGCAGGGAGTTCGTCGCCGAGTGCCGCAACCGCTCCACCTCATCGTTGATCGAGGAGTCCTTCTCGATGTAGGTGTCGGTCTGGGGCACATAGGCCTCGGGTTGGTAGTAGTCGTAATAGGAAACGAAGTACTCCACCGCGTTGTTGGGCAACAGTTCCCGAAACTCATTGGCCAATTGCGCTGCCAACGTCTTGTTCGGTGCCATCACCAACGTGGGCCGTTGCACCTGCTCGACCAGCCAGGCGGTGGTGGCAGACTTGCCGGTACCGGTGGCACCGAGCAGCACCACATCCTTCTCCCCCGCCTGCAGCCGCTCGGTCAACTCCGCGATCGCCGTCGGCTGGTCACCGCTCGGGGTGAACTCCGAGATCACCTCAAACGGTGCCACCGTGCGCTGCAGGTCGGTCACTGGTCGCATATCACCACCGTACGACGACGTACCCACATCGGCGCAGGGCATTCACCACAAGCGCAACGCTCCCCGCCCATCCACTCCGGGACCGCCGCCGTCCATCATGGTGGATTCGCCTGCCCCGATCGTGTCGGGAGGAAGCCGCCCCCGGCCGTTCCGGGCGAAAGGAAGCCGCCCCCGGCCGTTCCGGGCGAAATAACCAATTGTTCATAGACTGGCGTTTGCTGAACCGCGTGAGGAGAACCGATGAGCGAATCTGGCGACAGCCAGCCACGGTCCCGCCAGGGCTTGGACCGTCCGAACAAAACCGATCAGAACAACCTTCCGCCGTGGCGCACGGAAGGGCTTCCGGATGAGCCGGAGAATTCTCCGCCGAGGTGGGGACGGATCATCCTGTTCATCCTCTTGGGCTGGCTGCTGCTGTTCGGGCTCACCACGACCCAGGACGTGCTCTCCTCCCAGGTGGTGACGATTCCCTATTCGGAGTTCAACCAACAGGTGGACGAGGGCAACGTCGAGGAGATCTTCGCTCGCGGGCAGAGCATCGAGGGTGTGCTGGCTGAGCCGGCCACGCATCCGGAAACGGAAGAGCGATACGAACAGTTCACCACCGAACGACCCGTCTTCGCCCAGGACGACCTCCTGCGGGAACTCGAGGCGCAGGATGCCGTGGTGCAGGCGACGCCAGTGGTACAGGAACGTGGGTTCTTCTCCAACCTGTTGATCTCGCTGCTGCCGTTGGCGTTGATCGTGCTGTTCTGGGTGTGGCTGTTCCGCCGTCAGGCCCGCGCGATGGGCGGCGGCGCCGGCGGCATGCTCGGCGGCGGCAAGAAGGTCAAACCCGTCGAACCCGACGAGGTGCGCGCAACGTTCGATGATGTTGCCGGAATCGATGAGGTCAAGGCGGAACTGAACCAGGTCGTCAATTTCCTGCGCGAGCCGGACAAGTACGCCCGCCTCGGTGCCAAGTTGCCCAAGGGTGTGCTCCTCGAAGGCCCCCCGGGCACCGGTAAGACGCTCATCGCCCGGGCCACCGCGGGTGAAGCAGATGTGCCGTTCTTCTCCGCCAGCGGTTCGGAGTTCATCGAGATGATCGTCGGCGTGGGCGCCCAGCGCGTTCGGCAACTGTTCGAGGAGGCTCGCAAAGTCGCGCCGTCGATCATCTTCATCGACGAGATCGACACCATCGGCCGGGCGCGGTCGGGCAGCCAGGCGGTGGGATCGAACACCGAACAAGAGCAGACCCTGAACCAGGTGCTCACCGAGATGGACGGGTTCAGCGGCGCAGAGGGCGTGGTGGTCCTGGCCGCCACGAACCGCTCGGACGTGCTGGATCCCGCGCTCACCCGTGCCGGGCGATTCGACCGCAAGATCACCGTCTCACCCCCCGACACGGTGGGACGCGAACAGATCCTGGAGGTACACACCCGGGGCAAACCGCTTGCCGACGACGTCGATCTGGCACAGGTCGCCAAGAGCACGCCGGGGCTGACCGGCGCGGACCTGGCCCATCTTGCGAACGAAGCCGCCATCCTCGCCGCCGAACGTGGCGACAGCAGCGTCACCGCTCGCGATTTCGCGATCGCTCTGGAGCGGACGCAATTGGGCAGCGAACGAAACGTGGTGATGCCACAGGAAGAACGCATCCGCACCGCGTACCACGAGGCCGGGCACGCCCTGCTCGGCATGCTGCACCCGGGCGCCGACCCGGTTCGCAAGATCTCCATCATCCCTCGCGGCCGCGCGCTGGGGGTGACCCTGTCCACCCCCGAAACCGACCGGTACGGCTACGACGCGGAATACCTCAAGGGCCGCATCATCGGTGCCCTGGGAGGTATGGCCGCGGAGCAGGAGATCTTCGGCGTGATCACCACCGGCGCCGAATCGGACCTGCAGACCGCCACCGCTATCGCCCGGCAGATGGTGGGCCGGTGGGGCATGTCCACCGCGGTGGGCCCGATCCAGGTCTACCCGCGCGAGGGCGACCCGCGCCAGACCGGCGCCTCGGACCAGTTGCTCGCCGTTGTGGACAAGGAGGTTCGAGAGCTCATCGTTTCCTGCTACGAGGAAGCGTTGAACCTCATCCGGGGCAACCGGGAGCCGCTCGACGGTATCGTCCAGGCGCTGATGGAGCACGAAACCCTCGACGAGGAGCAGGCCTACGCCGCGGCGGGTATCGAGCAAGCCCCGCCACCCCAGCTGCTGCTGGGTGCCCGGCCCGGCTCCCCCGCCAAACCCAAGGCGAACCAGGACGACGACGATGCAGCCGAATCCTGAGCGCTCGCCTCGGTGACACAATCACCCCCGTGAGTACTCCCACGATTCTGCCCATCGATGATCAGCAGACCGTCTGGTCGGTCCCCGAGGACGATCTGGACCGGGCACTGACCCAGCGGCCGCTGCTGGTGCTGCTACACGGGTTCGGTTCGAACGAGCAGGACCTGGCCGGCTTGTTCGAAGCGCTCGGGTCCGGTTACGTCATGGCCAGTCTGCGTGCCCCGCTGCCGCTGCCTGCGATGGGCGGAGCCTTCGCGTGGTTCCCGCTGGACCCCGAGAGGCTGGCGAACCCCGATCCTGCCCTTGCCGACGCTGCGGCCGCCGGCGTGCTGCGCTGGCTGGAGCGTGTTCAGGCAAGGGTCCGCACGCCCGGCCCGGTGGGCCTGCTCGGCTTCAGCCAAGGTGCGGCGATGAGCCTGCAACTGCTCCGGCACGAGCCGGAAGCATTCCAGTGCGCGGTGCTGCTCTCCGGCTTCGCCGTCCCTGGGTTACATGCCGGTGACGATGCTCTCTCCCAGATCCGGCCGCCCGTATTCACCGGCCACGACCCGGCCGACCCGGTCATTCCGCCGGCTGCTACCGAACGACTCA
This sequence comes from Beutenbergiaceae bacterium, assembly GCA_035302405.1. Taxonomy (GTDB): domain Bacteria; phylum Actinomycetota; class Actinomycetes; order Actinomycetales; family Beutenbergiaceae; genus CALKWS01. Next base: position 4,889 of record DATGSR010000232.1, on the reverse strand, counting down.
TGGCCTTCGTTCGCGAACACACAGCCGCCACCACCCGGATCTATCCCGGTGTCGGCCACGGCATCTCGCTGGCGGAGCTGGACGACGTCGGGGAGTTTCTCCACGAGCACCTCCGCATGTGAACGGCTTGCCTGCCGTTGCCGATCCGTATGCCCGGTAACGGCGTAGGGCCCGAGTCGGCTCGACAGGGACTGCACCCACGAACTGAGCCGACTGGCGCCACGGCTATCCGCGCCAGATCCAGCGACCCAGCGATCCAGCGATCCAGCGAACCGGCGAATCTGACTAGACGTGGAAGCGCGAGTCGCGGCCCCACCGGCGATCCGGGCTGCGTCCGGCTGCTCCGGCGGGCAGGATGGCAGGTGAAGGTTCCCCGAGCGTCAGGAGATTCGCATGTCTGTGGTCAGCAAGGCCAGCACTGCCTGGAAGGGCGATCTGTTCAACGGCTCCGGCACCACCACGTTCGACACGTCCCAGGTAGGCACCTTCGACGTGTCCTGGAAGGCCCGCACCGAACCCGGCGGGGGCACCACCAACCCCGAAGAGATGATCGCCGCGGCGCACGCGTCGTGCTACTCGATGGCGTTCTCCAACGAACTGGCCGACAACGGCACCCCGCCGACTTCCTTGGACACCAGCGCGGAGGTCACCTTCGTTCCGGGTACCGGGATCACCGGAATCGCACTGCGGGTGAATGCGAACGTGGACGGTATCAGCGAGGAAGACTTCCAACGCATCGCTGAAGCGGCCAAGACCGGGTGCCCGGTGTCTCAGGCGCTGGCCAGCGTTGATATTTCGCTGGAGGCCACATTGGCCTGAGGTACCGGCGTGGGGTGATCGGCTCTGGTTGCTCAGCCCCCTTCGAAGCAACCGAACCCATGGGATCGCTCAGGCCAAAACATGGACGATCGCACCTGATGCGGTCGCTGAGCCCGGGGCGATCCAGCCTCATCCGCTGCGCTGAGCCCGCGCCGGTCGGCGCGGGCTCAGCGCGTTTGTGCGCCCCTCGCAGTGGATCCCGTTAATGTCTACCGGTGGCGCACGGCATGTGATAATTTGACGCCCGGGTTCCCGAACGCACCATCGGAACAGGGGTATCGCCTGTGATCCGTGCCCGGGGTCTAACCAAGACCTTCCAGCGCAAGAAGGAAACCGTCCACGCCGTCAGGCAGATCGACATCGATGTCGGCGACGGCGAACTCATAGCCTTCCTGGGTCCCAACGGTGCCGGCAAGTCCACCACCCTGCGGATATTGACGAGTCTGCTCGCGCCCACCGCAGGCACCGCCGAGGTCGCCGGTTACGACGTCATCAAGGCACCGGCCCGGGTGCGCGCCAACATCGGGTACATCGGCCAGGGCAACGGCGGCGGCTACTACTACCGGGTGCGCGATGAACTGCACAACCAGGGGCGCTTCTACGGGCTCCCGGCGGCCGAGTACAGACAGCGTGCCGCGGACCTGATCGAGGCACTGGAGTTACAAGGCTTGGAGAAGCGCACGGTTCAGAGCCTCTCCGGCGGCCAACGCCGCCGCCTCGATGTGGCGATGGGATTGATGAACCATCCTCCGCTGTTGTTCCTGGACGAACCCACCACCGGCCTGGATCCGCACAGCCGGGCGAATCTGTGGGAGCACATCACCGCGATGCGCCAGCGCTACGGCATGACGCTGGTGCTCACGACGCACTACCTGGACGAAGCAGACAACATCGCCGAGCGGGTAGTGGTGATCGATCACGGACAGGTGATCGCCGATGCGCCTCCCGACGTGCTGAAACGCGACTACGCCGACGACGTCATCACTCTGCAGATCGCCTCGGAGGATGCAGTAGCGGTCCGCGAAGCACTACGGGGTCACGAGGTGAGTACCCACGATCACAACGGCGGCCTGACCGCGGTGGTCCGCTCCAGTCACGGAGCACAGGCCCTACCGCCGATCATCGAATCTTTGCGCCTGTCCGGTCTGGCGGTGACCGCCGCAGATGTGAAACGGGCGAGCCTCGACGACGTCTTCCTCAATCTCACCGGCCGCAGCCTTCGAGAGGAGACCCGCTGATGGCCCACACCACGATCGCCCCGCAGGCCAGCGCACTGCCGGAACCGCTGGCACGTGCCTCCTCGAACAGTTTCCTGCGCGACCTTCTTGCGGTCTTCACCCGAGAGGTCCTGACCGTGCTGCGGGACCCGTTCACGCTGATCTTCTCACTCCTGCAGCCGCTGGTGTTCCTGGGCCTGTTCGCCCCGTTGCTCACCGGCGCCGTCGGTAACTTCGGCGGCATCGCCGGCTCCACCGCCCAGACGCTGCAGTGGTTCGTGCCGGGCGTGATCGTGATGATCGCACTTTTCGGCACCATGATGTCCGGATCGAATTTGCTGTACGAGATGATGACCGGATCCTACGAACGGGTCCTTGCCACCCCGCTGTCCAGGTCCGCGATCCTGACCGGCCGTTCGCTGAAGGAGTTCGCGCCGCTGGTGGCCCAGGGGCTGCTTATCGTGCTGCTCTGCCTCCCCTTCGGTTTCACCCTCTACCCGCTGCATCTGGTGGCGGGTTTGGTGGTACTGGGAGTTTTCGGTGTTGGTGTCGGCGCCTTCTCGATCAGCCTCGCGCTTGCGTCGAAGAACCGGGAATGGCTGTTCTGGGGCGTGCAGCAGGCATTGATCTTCCCGCTGTTGATTCTTTCCGGGATGATGCTGCCGCTGGAAGCCGGTCCGGGCTGGATGCAAGTGGCCGCGAAGTTCAACCCGCTGACCTACATCGTGGACGCCGAGCGGGCGCTGCTGGGCGGGTCGTTCACCGATCCTGCGGTGCTGTGGGGCGTCATCACGGCGGTGTTGACCTGTGCCGCCGGGCTGATGGTCGGTATCCGGGCCACCCGCCGCATCGTCTGAGCGACTCCGGTCCCCCGTCGAATACGCGCAGCGCGTGGCTCCGGGGTCCAGTCGACGCAATGCCGCCGTGTGACTCCAATGCCGCGCGACTCAAAGCCGGGCGCGATTCGATGCCGGGCGTGACTCAAATGCGGTGCGCGATTCAATGCGAGCCCCACGCAACTGCCGGGCGCGACTCAATGCCGGGCGCGACTCAATGCGGCTGCCACCCGGTCTGCTCGACCCATGCCTGTAAACGGCCATCCGCCTCGGTGAACCAGGGCTCCTTCGCTCGGGCGTAGTCCTCGGCCCGGGCTGTGGCACCAGCAAGGACTTGCTTCACCCGGGCGTAGTCATCCCGGGCGTGAGCGTCGGCAATGAGCCAATCTCGGAAGGCCAGCGCGAAGCGCCAGCCCGGGCTGCCTTCCTGGCGCACGTGCAGGTTGACGGGCCGGCCAGGATCGGCGTTGGTGTACAGGCGCTTGCGCCAGGAGGAGGGGTCGGGCTCGTGCGGGCGCGGCACGTCCCGGTCGATGTCCGGGCGCAGGATGTACCCGGCGGCCCTGAGGGATTCGTCGAGGTCAACGGCAGCGTCGAGGTCCTCCACCCCCAGTTGCAGATCGATCACGTCCTTGGCGGGGAGTCCGGGGACGGCGGTGGATCCGATGTGGTTCGCCGTTCGGATGCCCTCGCGCACATGCCAGCGGATCCGAGCCAGCAGACACTCCGCTTGCTGGGGCCACGTGCGCGGCGGCTCGGGCGGCTGCGCCAACCCGCGCCAGTCGGGATCGCGCGCCGCGGGCTGGTTGGCGGCGATGTTCTGCGCGAACGGCACCAACCGGGATCGCCACAGTTCCTCGACGGCGGAGCGCACCTGGGCCTTGGGGGCGTGGGTATCGAGCCATACATCGGCAACGGTTTGCCGGGCGTCGTCGTCGGCTTGGGCTCTGATGCGGGCCCACGCGTCCTCTTCGCTCATTCCGCGAGTGCGGACCAACCGCTCGGCGCGAACCGCCTCATCCGCACCGGCGACGATCACCAAGTGGTACCGGTCGGCAAGTCGGTTCTCCACGATCAGCGGCACATCGTGCACCACGATCTGTCCCTGGGGCACCTGGGCCATGAGTTCGGCGGTGCGGCGGGCCACCAAGGGGTGCACGATGCTGCCCAACCTCGCTCGGGCGGCGTCGTCGGCGAACACCACCCGGCCAAGTGCGGGCCTGTCCAGAGCACCTTCGTCGGTGAGTAGATGCTCGCCGAAGGCAGCGACCACTTGCGCCAGCCCCTCGGTACCGGGCTCCACCACTTCGCGCGCGAGCACGTCCGCGTCGATCAGGTGGGCTCCCAGGTCTTCGAAGACGGCGGCGATGGTGGACTTTCCGGCGGCGATTCCGCCGGTGAGGCCGATGTTCAGCACCTGACCGACCTTAGTACGTACGGCAGCCCGCGAAGCCCCGGCGCCTTCGCCGGTACAGACGCTGCCACCGATACACGGCGAAGGCCCCGATCATGCCGAAGCACGATCGGGGCCTTCGCTGATGACCCGGTCCCGGGGAAGTCCAGGCTCAGGTCGTCGTCATCGCGTCAGTTGCCGGTGAGTTTCTCCCGCAACGCGGCCAACGCTTCATCGGAGGCCAGGGTGCCGCCGGTGTCTGCCGGAGCGGCGGTGTAGCCACTGCTGGGGGCTGCCTCGTCGGTGTCCTCGGCCAGTTCGTTGTCGGTCTCCATGGACGCGGCAACCTGCTTCTTGTGGGCTTCCCACCGGGCGTGGGCCTCGGCGTACTGGGACTCCCAGGCTTCGCGCTGGGTCTCGTAGCCTTCCATCCACTCGTTGGTCTCCGGGTCGAAGCCCTCGGGGTACTTGTAGTTCCCCTCTTCGTCGTACTCGGCGGCCATGCCGTACAGGGACGGGTCGAATTCGTCGCTGTAGGGGTCCACACCCTCGTTGGCCTGCTTGAGGGACAGGGAGATCCGGCGGCGCTCCAGGTCGATGTCGATGACCTTGACGAACACCTCG
>DATGSR010000231.1:0-8753 GCA_035302405.1 Beutenbergiaceae bacterium | reverse complement strand
CCGGTGGCCACCTGCGGCAGACGGTCGGTGCCGCCGTCCTTGTCCTCATAGCGGGCGGCGTCGCGGCCCTCCTCGTAGGCGGCGAGGAACCCGCGGAAGGTGATGACGGTGCCGGAGGCGGAGAACTCGGCGTCCTGCCCGGTGGCCGAGGTGGCGCCCAGCCGGATGGTGGCGGTGGAGCCGCGGGCATCGGCCATCTGGGAGGCCACGGTGCGCTTCCAGATCAACTCGTACAGCCGGAACTGGTCCCCGGAGAGTTCCCGCGCCACCTGGGCGGGGGTGCGGAAGGAGTCTCCGGCGGGCCGGATCGCCTCGTGGGCCTCCTGGGCGCCCTTGGCGCCGGCGTAGATCCGGGGGGAGTCGGGCACGTACTCGCCGCCGTACAGGTCCGCGGCCTGCCGGCGGGCGGCGTTGATCGCCTCGCTGGACAGCGCCGAGGAGTCGGTCCGCATATAGGTGATGTACCCGTTCTCGTACAGCGACTGGGCGGTGCGCATCGTGGCCCGGGCGTTCATCCGCAGTTTGCGGGAGGCCTCCTGCTGCAGCGTGGAGGTGGTGAACGGGGCGGCCGGACGACGACGGTAGGGCTTCTCCTCCACCCGCCGGACCGCGAAACTGGCCTCGGTCAGCCCCTCCACCAGGCCGTGGGCGGCCGCGGCGTCCAGGTGCACCGCGGACTTGGTGCGCAGCACGCCGTCGTCGCCGAAGTCCTTCCCGGTGGCCACCCGGTTACCGTCCAGGCTGACCAGCCGGGCCTTGAACGCCGCGCCCGCATCAGGGGCCTCGGCGGCGGAGCCCGCCGGGGTGAACCGGCCCACCACGTCCCAGTACTCGGCGGCGCGGAAGGCCATCCGTTCACGTTCGCGTTCCACCACCATGCGGGTGGCCACCGACTGCACCCGCCCGGCGGACAGGCCCTGGGAGATCTTGCGCCACAGCACCGGGGAGATCTCGTAGCCGTACAACCGGTCCAGGATGCGCCGGGTCTCCTGGGCGTCGACCAGCCGGGTGTCCAGCTCCCGGGTGTTCTCCAGCGCCCGTTCGATCGCCTCCCGGGTGATCTCGTGGAACACCATCCGCTTCACCGGCACCTTCGGCTTGAGGACCTCCAGCAGGTGCCAGGCGATCGCCTCACCCTCCCGGTCCTCATCGGTGGCCAGGTAGAGCTCGTCGGCGTCCTTCAGGGCGCGGCGGAGTTCGGTGACCTTCTTCTTCTTGTCCCCGTCCACCACGTAGTACGGGTCGAAGCCGTTGTCGACGTCGATCGCGAACTTCTTGTAGGGGCCCTTCTTCATCTCCGCGGGCAGGTCGGAGGGCTGAGGCAGGTCCCGGATGTGCCCGACGCTCGCCTCCACCTCGAAATCGGAGCCCAGATAGCCGGCGATGGTGCGGGCCTTCGCCGGGGACTCCACGATGACGAGTTTGCGTGCGGGGGTTGTCACGCGGTTGCTCCTGAAGGGTTCGAGTGCGGGCGGTTGGCCCTGGGCGGTGTCGGTCGGACGGGGCTCATGGCCCGGCCCGTTCGGCCTGTTCGTTCGGCTGGTTCGGCCGATACGTTGGGCTGCGTGGCCGGTCCGGCCGGGACGACGACGACGACACAGCATCGTAGATCAGTCCCGCAAGGTACACCCACGTCTTGGGCGCATACTAACCACACCTCACGGTGCGATCGCACGCGCCCCCTGTGTGGCCCGCGTCCTGAGGCAGACGCCTCACCGGCCCACCGGGCCCCGATGGCAGAGTTTACGCTGACGCGAGGCCACCGCGAAATCTGTGGCGTGCGGTCCTCGTCCCCGGGCCACCCAGCCGTGCCGGGCGGGCCGGGCTCAGTTCCGGGTCGGCGCACGGTCCACGCGGTGATGGGGACGCATGCCGAGCATGGCAGCCGTGCTCAGCGCGGCCACGCCCGCCACGCCCGCCGCCGCGGTGAGGTAAGCCAGCACCTGCCCGCCGAAATCGATGCCGGGAAGCTGGATGAAGGTGAGCACCCCGCCGACGACGCCGATCAGCACCCCTGCTCCGGCACCGAACCACAACCACACCGAGGCGTTACCGTCCGGCGCCTCCCCGTACCCGCGGGGCAGGGCCCGCAACCGTAACCCGCGGGCAGCCTCGATGGCGAAGTACCAGGCGGCGGCCACGGCATAGGCGGCCACGATGTCCGAGGGACGGTGCCAGCCCAGAACCAGGGTGCCTACCCCGGTGGCCCCGGCGTAGGCCGCACCAACCAGGGCTACCGGCCCCCGCCATCGCGCCGGGGCGATCAGCAGGGCGGTGGCCGCCACCGTGGCAGCGGCGGTGGTGTGGCCCGACGGCAGGCTGTTCACCGGTTGCTCGGTCAAGCCGAAATCGGGTCGGTCGAGGACCTGTTCCTTCAGTAGTTGGGTGCTGAGGTTCGCCCCGCCGAGCATCACCGTGGCTGCGATCGCGATCGACCAGCGGCGTTGGGAGGCGGCGACGATGAACGCTGCCACGGCCGCCAGCACCAGGAACGGTTCGGAGATCACCCGCACGACCGGCTCCACGAAGCCATCGAGGTGCCGGCGGCCGAACTGACTGCCCTGCCACGCGGCGTCGTCGATCAACTGCCCGGTGGGCCAGTCCACGAAAATCCGCCACGTCCCCCACAGCATCACGATGCTGACCGCAGCGAACAGCAATGGGGTGAGCACCCCGCGTGCGATGGCACCGACCGGGTAGGACGACCCCGGACGGGTTGAGGGAGTATCGGGCACGCGCTCACGGTAACCCAGCGGGTTACCTGCTCAGGTTCTGGAACTGGCGGATCGCCAACGGGATGAAGATCACCATCAGCAGGGCGGGCCAGGCGATCGCGCCGGCCAGGGCGTGGCCGTCGATCCAGTACTGCGCCTCCCCCTGCCCCGCCCCGGGGGTGGCGAACAGTTCCCGGATCGCGTTGGCGGTGGAGGAGACCGGGTTCCACGCCGCGATCGCTCCGAGCCAGCCGGGCATCATCTCCGGCGGGGCGAACACCGAGGAGATGAACCCGATCGGGAAGGCCACCGCGAACAGGCTCCCGGCCGCTTCGGAGTTCTTCAACCGCAGGCCCAGGAACACGCCGACGAAGATCAGCGCGAGCCGCAGCCACAGCAGCAGCCCGAAGGCCGCGAGGGTGGCGACGAGGCTGCCACCGGAGCGCCACCCGATGATCAACGCCAGCGCGGCGATGATGGTCAGGTCGATCGCGGCATGGATGATGTCGGCGATCCCCCGCCCGGTGACCACCGCCGAGGAGGACATCGGCATCGAGCGGAACCGGTCCATGAACCCCTTCTCCTTCTTCAGCGTGACCTCGAAGGCGGTGTTCATGAACCCGAACGCCATCGTCATCGCGAACAGTCCGGGCATGGCGTAGTCGATGTACCCCTCCCCCGCGCCCTGACCGGTGACATCCATGGCCGAGCCGAACACGTACACGAACATCAGCACCATCATCACCGGCATCCCCAGTTGCCAGGCGAAGGTCGAGGGCTGGCGCACCAGGTGCATGAACTCCTGCAGCACGATCGTCCAGCAGTCCTTGAGCGCCCAGCGCAGCCGCTCGGCCGGGGTATCGTCGATCGCCGTGTCGGTAGCGGGGGTCAGGGCGGTCATCGGAGGGCCTCCTTACGAGGTGCAGGGCGATCACTGGTCAGGCGCAGGAACGCCTCATCGAGCGTGGGGCGGCGCAGGACGATGTCGGCGATCTCGATCTGGTGGTCCCGCACCTCCGCCGCGACTGCGGTCAGGGACGTCACGCCGTCGGACACCGCCGCACTGACCGTGCCGGCACTCTCGGCGACCGAGGGCTCGGCACCGGTGAGCCGTCGGATCACCTCGGACAGACGCGGCAGGTCGCTCGGATCGGACACGGTGACCTCTAGATGCTCATCGCCGATCCGCCTTTTCAACCCGGCGGGAGTGTCCTCGATGAGGTTGCGGCCGTCGTCGATCAGGCTGATCCGATCACAGAGTTGGTCGGCCTCGTCCAGGTAGTGGGTAGTCAGCAGCACAGTGGCGCCGCGGCCGGCCAGGTCCCGCACTGCCTGCCACACCTCCCGCCGCCCGGCGGGGTCCAGTCCGGTGGTCGGTTCGTCCAGGAACAGCACCTGCGGCGCCAGGATCATGCTGGCCGCCAGGTCCAGCCGCCGGCGCATCCCGCCGGAGAAGGTCTTGGGCACCCGGCTGGCTGCCTCGGTGAGACTGAACATCTCCAACAGTTCATCGGCGCGACGGCGGGCGGCAGTCTTGTCCAGCCGGAACAGCCTGCCGAACATGGTGAGGTTCTGGCGGGCGGTGAGCAGATCGTCAACGGCGGTCTGTTGACCGGTCAGGCCGATGTGCCGGCGTACCTGGCGCGCCTGGGTGCCCACGTCCAGGCCCGCCACCTGCGCCCGGCCCTCGTCGAGCCTGGTCAGGGTGGTGAGGATACGCACCGCGGTGGTCTTCCCGGCTCCGTTGGGCCCCAGGAGTCCGTGCACGGTGCCGGCCGGCACGGCCAGGTCCACCTTGTCCAGGGCGAGGGTGTTGGAGTATCGCTTGGTCAGGCCGGTGGTCCGGACCGCCATGTCGAATGAGGCCATGAGTAAACCTTCTGTTCTGCGTACGGTGTCCGCAGCAACTATAGCGTACGGTGTCCCCAGAACGCACGGAGTTTTTCAGGCGCGGGCAGACCAGCCCGGACCGGGGGTGTGATGAGCGAGGAGCAGGCGGCACAGAATCCTCTCGCGGCGAGCCAGCGGCTGCTGTGGGACGGCCTCCCCGAGACCCGCAAAGGGCCCAAGCCGACGCTCACCCTGGACCAGATCGTCACCGCAGCGATCGACATCGCCGACGCCGGTGGGATCGATGCGCTCTCGATGCGCAAACTCGCCGCCGAACTGAATATGAGCCCGATGGCGCTGTACCGCTACGTCCCGGGCAAGACGGAATTGCTCCACCTGATGCTCGACGCCGTCGAGGCCCTCCCGGCGGACTCTGCCCCCTCGCGCGACGACGGGTGGCGAGAGGTCCTGGAGGCCTCGGCCTGGCAGGGTCGCGCTTTGCACCTGCACCACCGATGGCTGCTGCAGGTCAATTCCACGCGCACTCCGATCGGCCCGCACAGCCTGGCCGGGATGGAACGGTTGATGTCCGGGCTGGTCGACATGCCGTTCAGTGACCAGGAGAAGGTCATGGTGATCTCCATGCTGGACGGGTACGTCACCGGCACCGCGCGGCAGGAGATCCTCTACGAGCAGGCGGCGGAGGAGTCCGGCCTCTCCGATGGGGAGTTCTGGGCGTACCAGTTGCCGCTGATGGTGCAGGCGATGGAGTCAGGGAACTATCCCACGATGGCCTCGACGGCCGAGGACGCCTTCGATGGTGGGTGGGAAGAAACCTTCGCCCTGGGCCTCAAGGCCCTGCTCGACGGTCTGGAACAGGAAGTTGCCCGCCGGCAGGCCGATGCTCGAGTAGAGCCTGGCGGCTGAGGGCCGTCACTCGGCCGGATGGAGGAAGCCGTCCAGGTACAGGTCCTGCAGGACCGGAAGCACCTGCGCGGTGATGTCGCCAACCGGCTCGTCGGTCAGGACCGCCAGGGCGTTGAGGATCTGGACGGCGGTCAGCTCTCCGTCGCACGCTCCCACCAGCGCTGCGGCGTGGCTGGGCACGGTCATGGTGCGGGCCAGCCCGCCTCCCTGATGCAACTGGATGACCTGCGGGTGGGCCTGTCCGGGACGGTAGTGCCGTTGTTCGGTGACGTCCGTGCCCACCACGTAGCGTCCCTGCAGCATCGCCTCACGTGTGGGGTCGCTGGACTGTGGCTTGCTGGACTGTGGCTTGCTGGCCTGTGGCTGGCCACAGGACTGCGTCTGGTCACTGGACTGCGGTTGATCGCTGGCATGCAACCGGTCGGCGGCTGTCAGCGTGGCCGCGATCGCCCGCCCGGCCGCCCCGGGTAACGGATGACGCAGGTCCTCGAAGCGCCGCCAGGGTGCGCGGGGGGCGGCGGGGCGGCGCAGCATGACGTAGCCGAACCCGATGCCGTCGGTGTCCCGGGCGGCGAAATCGCGCAGGTAGTCCCGGTAGCCGCGCTCCCAGGCCTCCCGGTCTCGTTCCGGAGTCAGTCCGCCATCACGCAACCACGTCTCGGCGTACTGGGCCGGGTCGGTCACCTCCCGCTGGATCACCCAGACATCTACCCCGCAGCGAGCCGCCCAGGCCTCGACGCGTTCACTCCAGCGTGCCCCGGCGGGGATCTCCCAGTTGCCCAGGAACTGCGCCACACCACCAGGGGCCAGGTACTGCGGCAGGGCGTCGAACAGGTCGGCGATGAGGTCATCGCCGGTGCGGCCACCGTCCCGGTAGGTCATCGCCGGATCACCGGTGCGCGGGGTGATGACGAACGGCGGGTTGGACACGATCAGGTCAAAGGCTTCTCCCGCGACCGGCTCCAACAGGTCCCCGGCCCGCAGGTCCAGGTCCACCCCGTTCAGGGTGGCGTTGAACCCGGCGAAGGCCAGCGCCCGGCGGGACAGGTCGGTGGCGACCACCTCGTCGCTGCTGCCGGCCACGTTCAGCGCCTGGATCCCGCATCCGGTGCCCAGGTCCAGGGCGCGGCGCGCCGGAGTGTCCACGGTGATCTCGGCCAGTGTGCGCCCCGCGCCACCCACACCCAGCACGTGCCCGGGATCCAGCGGCCGGCCGGTGATGCCTTCGCCGAGGTCGGAGGCCAGCCACAGCGAGGCAGGCCCGGCGCTGACGGGCCGTAAGTCCACCAGCGCCCGCATCGCGTCGGCGGGCCCGGCGCCGGCCGCACGCACCAGACCGAGGTGAGTGACGCCGTCGGCCCCCACCGTCGGCAGGGCACGGTCCACCTCGGCGCGGGACACCTCCTGACCGAGGGCGAACAGCCGCATCAGCAGCGCTGCCGGTTCAGTGCTGGCGGCTGCGGCGTCCCGGGCAGGTAACGGTTCCTCGCGGTCCAGTGCGGCGATCGCGACCTGCCCGATGATCTGTCCCAGGTTGGCGACGTCATAGCCGGCGCCGGCGAGGTCGCTACGCAGGTCGGCAACCAGTTCAGGTTGGAACGGCGGGGATGGGGGCAGTGCTGTGTGGCTCGATGCCATGATCTGGCTCCATTCGGCACAGTTCGACGGACGTTCACCTGCGCCGCCCCACTATCTCACCGCCCCCACGACGCCAGGGCACTACCGTGTGAGGCTATGACAACCCCACACGGGCGGCCCGACGCATATCGGGCCGATGGCATCGACGCCTCCGCCTCCACCGTCCCCACTGACCCCCTCGGCCGGCCGATTCACTCCGGTGACAAGCCCATCCGGATCCTGTCCTGGCCGGTGATCGCCTGGTCCCTGTGGGACTGGGGCTCGGCGGCGTTCAACGCGGTGATCACCACGTTCGTGTTCACCGTCTACCTCACCTCCGATGCCTTCGGCGAGCACGCCGAGACCAGCCTGGGTTTCGCGCTGGCCACCTCCGGGGTGGTGATCGCCCTGTTCGCCCCGATCTCCGGCCAGCGAGCCGACCGCGCCGGCAAGCGCACCTTCTGGCTGGGGCTGAACACGACCCTGGTGGTCATCGCTTCGGCGGGCCTGTTCTTCGTGGCCCCGGCGCCGGAGTACCTGTGGCTGGGGCTGCTGCTGCTGGCCGGTGGCAACGTTGCCTTCGAGTTCGCCTCGGTGAACTACTACGCCATGCTGAACGACCTGTCCACGCCCAGGAACATCGGCCGGGTCTCCGGGCTGGGGTGGGGCCTGGGCTACATCGGCGGCATCGCGCTGTTGCTGATCATCTTCTTCGGGTTCATCAACCCCGAGGTGGGCCTGTTCGGCATCACCAGTGAGGACGGCATGGACGTGCGCATCTCGATGCTGCTGGCCGCCGCCTGGTTCGGCGTCTTCATGCTGCCGGTGCTGTGGGTGATGCGGCGCAAGAAGGATGAGCCACGTCCGCCCAAGGAACCGTTCGGGTTCATCGAGTCCTACAAGAGGCTGTTCCGCACGGTGGCGAACCTGTGGCGCACCGACCGGAACACGGTCTCGTTCCTGATCGCCTCGGCGGTGTTCCGCGACGGGATGGCCGGGGTGTTCACGTTCGCCGGGGTGATCGCCGGGACGGTCTTCGGCTTCTCCAGCGGCGATGTGATCATCTTCGGGATCGTGGCGAACGTGGTGGCCGGGATCGCCACCATCGCCTTCGGGGTGCTGGACGACAAGTTCGGGCCGAAGCGGCTGATCATCGTCTCGCTCTCGGCGATGATCATCGCCGGGCTGATCATCTTCCTGTTCCACGACCGCGGGCCGACGATCTACTGGGTGTTCGGGCTGCTGCTGGCGATCTGGGTGGGACCGGTGCAGTCCGCCTCGCGCACGTTCCTGTCCCGGCTGATCCCCAAGGGCAAGGAGGGTGAGTTCTTCGGGTTGTACGCCACCACCGGCCGGGCGGCCAGTTTCATGGCGCCCAGCGCGTACTCCGGGGCAATCCTGGTGGGCTACTACCTGACCGACGCGGCCTCGCGCGGCGCCGCCTCGCACTGGGGCATCCTGGGGATCCTCACCGTGCTGTTCGTGGGCCTGTTGCTGGTGCTGCGGGTGCGCACCGGGGTGCGGGCGGACAGCGCGTTGCGCGAGGAGCCGACGACGACGCAGGCGTAGGTCCCAGACGGGCGGTACCCAGTCCACGGCAAGCACGCGGCGACCGGGCGGTTCCGCCCGGTTCAGTCATCGCCGGCCTCGGTTGAGTCATCGCTC
>DATGSR010000230.1:0-11876 GCA_035302405.1 Beutenbergiaceae bacterium | reverse complement strand
GGCGCCAAGATCGCGGTGGACACCATCGTGCACCGGGACACCCACGACGACGCGCGCGGGCGCGCCTTCTCCTTGTACGACGTGCTCTACAACGCCGCATTCGTCGGGGCGGCCGCGCTTGCCGCGGCGGTGCTGCCGGACACCGGGTACTCCCGGGTCACCTTCGGCTGCCTGGCGGTGGTGTATCTCGTGCTCGCCGTCGCCTACCGGCGCGTTCCCTCCGAGCCCGCACCGGCGACGGTCCCCCGGCCGAGGACCTTCGGGCACCGCTGACCCGACACGAGGCAGCCGGGCGCCGCTTCCCGCAAACCGGCCACTCTCCGGTAGCGCTCACCCCCGCAGCCCCTCCGGCAACGCAAAGCGCCGGGGTGCCGTCCGGCAGTCTAACCGGCGGCGTCGTCCTGTAGCGCCCACCAGGCCCGGAGCTCTTCCTCGGCACGCTCCGGCCCGAGCGGCCCGTGCTCCATTCGCAGCGACAGCAGATGCTGGTAAGCCTTACCCACCATCGGGCCGGGCTCGATGCCGAGGATCTCCATGATCTGCCGGCCGTCCAGATCGGGGCGGATGGCGTTGAGTTCCTCTTCCTCGGCCAGTTCGGCGATGCGCTGCTCCAGGTCGTCGTAGGCGGCGGCCAACCGGGCGGCTTTGCGCTTGTTCCGGGTGGTGCAGTCGGCGCGGGTGAGCCGGTGCAGCCGCTCGAGTTGCTCACCGGCGTCGGTGACGTACCGGCGCACGGCCGAGTCCGACCACTTCGCCTCCCCGTAGCCGTGGAAACGCAGGTGCAACGCGATCAGTTTGGTCACCGCGGAGATCGTGGCCTTGTCGAAGCGCAACGCTCGCAGCCGCTTGGTGGCCATCTTCGCCCCGACGATCTCGTGGTGATGGAAACTCACCCCGCCCCCGGGCTCCAGACGCCGGGTGGCCGGTTTGCCGATGTCGTGCAACAACGCCGCCAACCGCAGGATCAGGTCCGGTCGCGGCACCGGGCCGTCCGAGCCGGTCTCCAACTCGATCGCCTGGTCCAGCACGGTCAAGGAGTGTTCATACACGTCCTTGTGCCGGTGATGTTCGTCGATCGTCATCTGCAAAGCGGGCAACTCCGGCAGCACCACGTCGGCGATCCCGGTGTACACCATGAGTTCCAACCCGCGGCGCGGGGCGGCGGAGATCATCAACTTCACCAGTTCGCTCTGGATACGTTCGGCGGAGACGATCTCCAGCCGGTCGGCCATCGCGGTGATCGCCCGCATCACGTCCTCATCGACGTCGAACTCCAGCTGCCCGGCGAACCGAGCGGCCCGCATCATCCGCAGCGGGTCGTCCGCGAAGGATTGCTCCGGGCTCACCGGGGTGCGCAGCACACCGGCCGCCAAGGCGCTGAGGCCATCGAAGGGGTCCACGAACACCAGGTCCGGAAGCCGCAAGGCCATGGCGTTGACGGTGAAGTCCCGCCGGGACAGGTCCCCGTCCAGGGTGTCGCCGAAGTCCACCTCCGGTTTACGTGAGTCAGCCTGGTACTGCTCACTGCGGTAGGTGGTCACCTCCACCACCGCCTCGCCGCGCCGGGCGCCGATGGTGCCGAACTCCCGCCCCATGTCCCAGGTGGCCTGGCCCCACTCGGAGAGGATCTGTTCGGTCTGGTCCGGGCGGGCGGAGGTCGCGAAGTCCAGGTCCTGCGACGGCTTGCCCAGGAACGCATCGCGCACCGGCCCGCCCACCAGCGCCAGTTCGTGTCCGGCGTCGGCGAAGCGCTGACCGAGTTCGATGGCCTGCGGGGCGAAATCGGCGATCGTGGTCAGTGCGGTGCGCAACAGTTCGGCGGGCGCCGGGGAGGTGGGCATGGCGAAGTCCTGCGGGTTGGGTGACACGAGGCTCAAGGGTGCCACGAACAGCGTGGGCACGGGGGTGTCGGGGGGCACACCGAACACGTCACTGCCCGCTTTCGCGGCACCCTCGTTACAGTACTGATATGTCAGCCACTGTTCCCAGCCCCCGGTCCTGGGTCCCCAAACCCGGGCCGGTGCGGCGGCGTGCCCCCGTGCGCCACCGGCTGCCGGTGGTGGATGAGACCTCTGCCGGCGGGGTGGTCGTCGACGTCGTCAACGGGGCCGCGGTCACTGCGATCATCGCTCGCCGGAACCGAGCAGGCCGGTTGGAGTGGTGCCTGCCCAAAGGGCATCTGGAAGGAGAAGAGACCGCCGCAGAGGCCGCGGTGCGCGAGATCGCGGAGGAGACCGGCATCCACGGTGAGGTCATCCTGCACCTGGACACGATCGACTACTGGTTCGCCGGGACCGACCGGCGGGTGCACAAAGTGGTACACCATTACCTGCTGCGCGCCCTGGGCGGAGAACTGACCACGGAGAACGACCCGGACTGTGAGGCAGAGGACGTCGCGTGGGTGCTCCTGGACGAAGTCGCCTCCCGGCTGGTCTATCCGAACGAGCGCAGGATCGTGGCCACCGCCCGGGACGTGCTCGCCGGGCGGTCGTGACTACCGGCCCGCATCCGGCGTCAACCACCTTGCACGTGCCCGTCCACGTCCGTGCCGTGTGCGCCGCGATCATCACCTTGGCGCTCTGGCTGGCGATGGCTCTGGTCGCCCTGCCCGCCGGTGCCGACCCCGGCGACCAGCAACCGGTCCCGGACCAGGAGGTACCGGAACTCCATGTGGAACTGACCGACATCTCCCCGGCCGTGCTGCGCCCGGGTGAGGACCTCACCATCCGCGGCACGGTGCAGAACGTCTCCGCCGAGACGGTCGACCAGGTCTCCCTCGACCTGATCATGCAGCGGCACGCGTTGTCGTCCCGGGCGGCGGTACAGGCATGGCACAACGGCACCAGTTCCTCCCGGATCGGGACGGCCACACCGGTGACCGAGGAGTTGGACGTGGATCTGGAGCCCGGACAGTCCGTCTCGTTCCGGATCACCATGCCCTCCGGGCCCACGTTCGCCGAAAGGTCGCCTTGGGGTCCTCGGGGGATCGAGGTGGAGGCCAGCGGCGCCAACGGCACCGGGTGGGCCCGCAGCCTGCTGTTGTGGTTCCCCGAGGAGTCCCCGCTCGCGGCACCGGCCGAACTGAGCGTGTTGGTGCCCCTGACCCCGACCGGCGCCGAATGGCACCAAGCGGTGGCCGACGACGCGCCGGTGGCCGAAGTCGCCGCCACCCGGCTGCTCCCGCTGGTGCACGCGGCCGACGACGACATCACCTGGGCACTCGACCCCGCCTTGCTCGAAACTCAACCGGTGGTGCCCCCGGGCCCGATCCAGTCACAGTCCGCCGACCCAACCGCGGCGGCCGAGACCGGGGAGGAATCCACTGCCCCCGATCCGGAGCCGGGCCCGGAACCCGGCGACGGGGAAACCAACGAGAACTCCACCACCGGCGCACCAGATGACGGCGACGACGCGGACCCCAGCGGGCCGGACGACGAAACGGCAGACCCTGCGCTGCGGGACGTCCTGGTCCGGGAGGCCGCGGGCCGGGACCTGGTGAAACTGGCATACGCCGATGCGGACCTGTCGGCGTTGTCCCACGCCGGGGACCTGTCGCTGTGGCGGATGGGTGAGAACCGGGGCACCGCGTTACTGGACCACGCGGGCCTGGAACCGCTGCCCGGGGTGCATTGGCCCGCCGGCAGCGTGGACGGCACCGCCCTGGGCGCGCTGGCCGGGGAGGGAGCCCAGGCCGTAGTGGCCCCCGAGCACATCCTCACCGACGTTCCCGGCGCCGCCCTCGACGCGCCCACGCTGGTGCACACCACCTCCGGCCCGGTGCCGGCCGTGGCGCCCGACGCCCGCATCTCCGGACTGTTGGCCGCCACCGATGAGGCCGGGCAGGAACTCGACCCGTTGATCAGCCGCCAACTGCTGCTGGCCGATAGCGCCGCCGCGGTGCGCCAGCATCCCCAGTCGCAACCCGGGCTCCTGGTCACCTTGCCTCGCGACGTCACCGCAGATCATCTGGAAGGAAACCTCACCGAACTGCTGGCGGCCCCGTGGTTGGAGCCGACGAACATGAGCGGTCTACTCGGCCACAACGCAGCCAGCGAGCGCACGGTGGCAACCCCCGTCGTCGGCGACGGCGACCGGTTGCCGCCCGGGGCGATCGCCGATCTGGAATCCCAGCACGACGCCGTCCGGGACCTGGCGCGGACCGTGGAGGCGTCCCAGCCGTTACTGGATCAGGTGGAGCCGGCCATCCTCACCGGTCTGAGCGCGGCGTGGCGGGGTCACACCGACGACCGCGGCGACCTGCTCGCCCGCGTCGATGACCTCATCGAGCAGGTCACCGGCGCGGTGCGCATCGAAACCGGCAGTAGCGTGCTGCTGATCAACCACAGCGGTGACCTGCCCGTGGCAGTGGCCAACGACCTGCCGGTGCAGGCCCGGGTCACGGTTGCCCTGCAACCGCAAGACCCCAGGTTGCGCGCCGCCGAACCGGTGGAAACGGTACTGGACGCGCACTCCATCACCACCGTGCGGGTCCCCATCCAGGCCGTGGCCAACGGCAATGTGGACCTGGATGTGCATATCCTCGATGAACCGGGAGGGCGCGATGTGGGTCAAGGTGCCTCCTTCATGGTCCGCGTGCGCGCCGACTGGGAGGACATCGGCACCGCCGTGGTGGCGGGACTGCTCGTGGTGGGCTTCGTAATCGGCATGGTGCGGACGATCCGCTCCGGACGGCGATTCAACCCGGGCGCCGATACCGGCGCCAGTACGCACGAAGATCGGATGGAGCGATGAGCAGACGCGGCGGGCTGGCGGGGTCGGCGGCGATCATGTTCGCCGGCACCCTGACCTCCCGGGTGCTCGGCCTGGTGCGCTCGGCCCTGCTGATCGCGGCGATCTACACTCTCGGCGGGGCCGCCGACGCGTTCGCCGTGGCGAACAAGTTGCCGAACATCATCTACATGCTGCTCGCCGGCGGGGTACTCAACGCGGTGCTGGTGCCCCAGATCGTGCGGGCGATGCGCGCGCCGGACGGCGGGCAGGAGTACGTCAACCGGCTCCTGACGCTGGCCGGCACCCTGCTCGCCGTCGTCACCGTGCTACTCACCCTGGCAGCACCGCTGCTGGTGACCTTGTACGCCGCGGAGTTCCGCTCCGGTCCCTGGGCGTCGGTCGCCGTGGCGTTCGCGATGTGGTGCCTGCCCCAGCTGTTCTTCTACGGCATGTACACCCTGCTGGGCCAGGTACTCAACGCCCGGTCGGTGTTCGGCCCGTACATGTGGGCACCGGCGGTAAACAACCTGTTCGCCATCGCCGGACTGATCACCTACATCGTGATCTTCGGCAGTTTCGATCCGGCCAACCCCGACCCGGCCTCGGCGTTCACCGGCGGACGGGTAGCGCTGCTGGCGGGCTCGGCGACCCTCGGGGTGGCAGCGCAGGCGGGGATCCTGGTGATCCCGCTGGTGCGATCCGGTTTCAAGTTCCGCCTCACCTGGGGGATCCGCGGCTCGGGGTTGGGCCGGGCCACCCGGGTGGCATGGTGGGCGTTCCTGGCGTTGTGCTGCGGTCAGGTCGGCTACCTGGCGATCTCCAACCTCGCCGCCGCGGCCTCCGCCTCCGCCGAGCAGGCCGGTATCGCCGTGGCCGGTAACGCCGCACATGACAACGCGTTCCTGGTGTTCATGCTGCCGCAGTCACTGATCACCGTGTCGCTGGTGACGGCGATCTTCACCCGGCTGTCCGCCAACGCCGCTGCCGGGGACAGCCGCCAGGTGCGCGATGACCTCTCGATGGGTCTGCGAACCCTGGGCGTGTTCACCGTGTTCGCTGCCGGCGCGATCGCCGTGTTGGCGATCCCGGTGATCCAGGTGGTCCAGTTCGACGTCGCCGAGTTCGAGGCGTATCAAGCCGTGGGTGCCGTCCTGGTCGCGATGGTCATGGGGCTCCCGGCGATGGCGATCTGGACGATGACGCAGCGGGTCTACTTCGCCTATGAGGACACCAAGGCGCTGTTCTACTTCCAGATCCCGATGGCCCTCATCCAGATCGTCGGGTGTCTGCTGGCGTACCTGGTGCTGCCCGTGCAGTGGTGGGTGGTCGGTTCGGCGGTGGCCAACGCCGCCTCCCTGCTGTTCGGTGCGCTCATCTCCTTCCTCGCGCTGCGCCGCAAGCTGTACAGCCTCGATGGTGCCCGCATTCTGCGCACCTACCTGCGGGTGACGCTTGCGCTGATCCCCACCGTCGCCGTCGGGTGGGGGTTGTTGTGGTTGTGGGGGGTGCACACCAACTTCGCCGGCGCGCTCGCTCGGGTGCTGCTGCTCGGGGGGCTGATGGGCGTGATCTACCTGATCTGCCTGCGGCGGCTGCGTGTGAGCGAACTGGACATCCTCCTGGCGCGGATCGGGGCGTTGGCCGAGCCGGTCACCGCGCGGCTCGCACCCGTGGCCGCGCGCGTACCCGGACTGCCCCAGGTGCGTACCATGTGGAATAAGGTCACCGGGACCGAACAGCACAGGAGGGCAACGGGAATGTACACGCCCCCTGAGGGGACCCTGAATGTCGGTGATGTGCTCGCCGGCCGGTATCTGTTGCAACACTGGGACCCGGCCCGGCAACGCTGGGTGGGGACCGACACGATCCTGGATAAGCAGGTGCACATCACCACCGTCAGCGGCTCGCGGCGGGAGGCTGCCCTGGATGCCGCCCGGCGAGCCGCGCTGATCACCGACGACCGGTTGATCAAGATCTTGCGCGTGGGCCTGCACGAGGGCCTCGGGTTCATCGTCACCGAGGTGCTGCACGGCCAGACGCTGGCAGAACTACTCGCCCGCGGCCGGCTGCACCCGGATCAGGCACGCACGCTGGTGGGCGAAGCCGCAGGCGCTCTGGAAGTCGCCCGTCGTCGGGGTGTGCACCACCTGCGGCTCACCCCCGACTCGCTGTACCGGACACCCTCCGGGCACGTGATCCTCACCGGCCTGGCCGTGGACGCGGCCGCCGACGGGATCAGCACCGACAACGCTCGGGCCGCGGCCCGGGTCGACACCGTGGACCTGGTCGCGCTGCTGTACACCGCGTTGACCGGCACGTGGCCCGGTCAACAGGACCGCGCCGGTGGGCTACCGGCCGCGCCGAGGCATCAACGCACTCCGGTCCCCCCGGTGGAGGTGGTTGCGGGCGTGCCCGATGACCTGGACACCTTGTGCGCGGTGACGTTCGGGCCCCACCAGGACGGCCCGTACACCCCCGGCGAGTTGGTACGAGATCTGGCCCCGTGGACGGACCCGGGCGACGGCCCCATCTACGCCGAAGCACAGTCGGGGCCGGAAGCGTCGGCGCCGCAGGGCGCCGCAAACGGCACCGGTGGGCCCTTGGGCGCACCCGGTGCGGAGGCCCAGGTGGCCCAGCAGTCGGCACATGGCGGGGCCGCCGGAGCGGCGGCAGGCATGGCCGGTGCCGCAGCGGGGGCAGCCCTGGGTGCCGGCGCGGCTGGGCAAGGTCCTGCCGGCCCGGTGGTGGATACCTCCCGCTGGGCGCCCAGGCGGCCGCCGGCCGACGCCGCTCCGCCCGCGTTCGACGATGTGCTCGCCTCCTCGGCCGGATCGTCGGCGACCAATGTGCTGGACACCTACGTGGCGCGGCACGAACGCGCCACGTTCGACGGTTCGCTGCCCGCCCCCGGCCCCAGTGGCGCGAGCGCGCACCGCCAAGCCGGGGAACACGGCACCTCGCTGCCGCCCACGGCCAGCCCGCCGCCCGGGACGCGACCCGAGCGCGGCAATGTGGGAACGGCAGATTTCGATGGTGAGGGCTCCGGCGGTGCCGTGGCTCCACCCATGGACCCTGGCGCGCCCCGCGGAGAGGAACACGCCGTCGGTGCTGTGAGCGGTGCTGCCGGGCCGGGCAGCGCCACTGGTGCGGCTTCCGGTGCTGGTGCGGCCGGCGCGGGCACAGCCGCCGGTGCTGGCGGCGCGGGCGCCACCACGAAGGTTGCCGCTGCGGCCGGTGCGACAGCAGGTGCGGCGGGTTCGCTTGCGGAGCGGGCCGCGCAGGTCGCGAGGCGGGCGAAAACAGCGGCTCAGGAGTTGACCAGCACCTGGCGCACTCCACCAGAGGAGGGCGACGAGGCGGCGGCCGCGGACACTGCCGGGGTTCCGAGCCACGCGGGCGCATCCAGTTATGCGGCTGCGGGCGGTGACGAGGCGCAACCCGGCGGATACCCCGATCCCGAGCAATACCCCGAATTCGTCGCCCACCCCACAGTGCCCACAGGTATGGAACCACCCGATGATTTCGAGGACGCCGCCGGACTCGCCTGGGAGGACCAGGACGAGCCCGAGCGATTCAACCCCACCCCGGTTGTGATCCTCAGCATGATCGCCGCCGTCGTCGTCGCCGGTGTGCTGGCGCTGACGACCTTGGCCAACACCTCCTACGAACCCGATTCCGAACCTGCCGCCCAGGCCCCGGTGGCGCCGGTGGAGAAGGAGGACGACGAGGACGACGGCGCGGTTTCGGATGCGCAAGAGCAACTGGAGGAAGAGGAGCCGGAGGAGGAGGTAGAAGAGGAGGGTCCCGAGCCGGTGATCGACTCGGCACGTTCCCTCGACGACAACCCCGACCTCGCCTACCTCGTGCTGGACGGTAACCCGGACACTATCTGGCGGTCATTGCGCTACAACGACCCGCAGTACGGCATGAAAGACGGCCTCGGCTTCGTCCTGGAACTCGAGGAGCCCACCACGGTGAGTCAGGTGACGTTGGACGTCCAGGGCGAGGGCGGGATCGTGCAGATCCGAGCGGACGCTGCGGACAACCCCAGCGAGGGCCAGGTCCTGGCAGAAGGGCCGATGGGACCGGAGGTGACGTATGAGTTCGCCGAACCGGTGGAGACCGATGAGATCGTGCTTTGGTTCCCCGAGTTACCCGTCGCGGATTCCGATGGCCGAAACCGCATCGAACTGGCGCAAGTGAGCCTGCGATAGGCCGGGAACAATCTCTCCTCGGGCTCCGTTACGCCTCATGAGACCCCAGACAGTAAGGAACCCCATGTCGCAGACCATCCATCAGGTTGTCATCATCGGATCCGGCCCCGCCGGTTACACCGCAGCGATCTACGCGGCCCGGGCCGGGCTCGAGCCACTTGTGTTCGCCGGAGCCCTCACCGCCGGGGGCGCGCTGATGAACACCACCGACGTGGAGAACTTCCCCGGATTCCCCGACGGGGTACTCGGACCGGAGTTGATGGAACGGATGCAGGGCCAGGCCGAACGGTTCGGCGCCGAGGTGCGGTGGGAGGACGTGACCTCCGTTGACCTGACTGGCCCGATCAAGACCGTCAGCACCGATGATGAAACGGTCCAGGCCCGCAGCGTGATCCTGGCCACCGGGTCGGCATACAAGGAACTCGGCCTGGAGGGAGAGAAGAAGTACTCCGGCCGCGGGGTCTCCTGGTGTGCCACATGCGACGGCTTCTTCTTCAAGGACCAGGACATCCTGGTGGTGGGCGGCGGCGACTCCGCCATGGAAGAAGCACTCTTCCTCACCCGGTTCGGCAAGACCGTGACCGTGGTTCACCGCCGTGACGAATTGCGGGCCTCCAAGATCATGGCCGACCGCGCCCTGGCAAACGACAAGATCTCCTTCGCGTGGAACAGCGAAGTGGTAGCGATCCACGGTGAGGAGAAGGTCACCGGGGCGACGCTGCGCGACACCGTCACCGGAGAGACCCGCGAAGTGGAAGCCAGCGGCATCTTCGTAGCGATCGGCCACGTGCCGCGCACCGAGTTGGTCCAAGGCCAGATCGAACTGAACGAGGAGGGCTACATCAACGTGGAGCAACCCTCCACCCGCACCAACCTCGAAGGCGTGTTCGCCGCCGGGGACGTGGTGGACTTCCACTACCGCCAAGCGGTCACCGCTGCCGGCACCGGCTGCGCAGCGGCGCTGGATGCCGAACGGTACCTGGCCGACCTGGAAGCCGCCGGCACCCCCGACCGCGCCGCGAGCCAGACGCCGGACGTCGACCCGGTGGCCGTGGCCAACTGACCCACTCTGGCTCGCGCGTTCGGCCAAGCACGCTGCACGAAGTCGGGCACGGCTATCCGAAGCGCAGTGGCCGCAGGTCACGCGGGTGGGGTCGCCAGGGGCCGCGAATGCACTGGGCCCGCCCGGACCCCGGACCGTCCTTTGAGCCGAGACCGGGTTCGAGAGGAGTGCCAAGGCCGCAGGCGGCGCGGGCCGGTGCAGCCAAACGTGGACCCAGCGCGAGCGGTGCAGCCTGATGTGGCCCAGCGCGAGCAGTGCAGCCAGACCCCGTAGTCGGCTGCGGAGAACAATCCCGATCGAATGAGGAGTAAGTGAGATGAGCGCGATTACCGACGTTACCGATGACACCTTCAAGACTGAGGTGTTGGAAGCCGAGGGCCCGGTCGTAGTGGACTTCTGGGCCGCATGGTGCGGCCCCTGCGTGCAGTTCGCCCCGATCCTGGAGGAAGTAGCCCAGGAGCAGCAGGGCAAGATCAAGGTGGCCAAACTCGACGTGGACGCCAACCAGGCCACTCCTGCCGCCTACGGCGTGGTGTCGATCCCGACGATCAACGTGTATGAGAATGGCGAGTTGAAGAAATCGATCGTCGGTGCGCGCCCGAAGCAGGCGTTCTTGTCCGAGTTGCAGGAGTTCCTGCAGTGAATCGGCGCCGGTGAGGAGGACAGGTGAGCACATCAGGTGGCGGTGACGGGATGACTCCCCGCCCGGGACGGGCCGATGCACCCGCAGCACCTGCGCCGTCGGCCACGGGTTCCACCGACGCCGTACCCGCACCAGCGGCCGGAACAAGGCTGGACCCTTGGCTGGACCGTTACGCCGAACGCACCCGAGGCATGCGGGCCTCGGAGATCCGCGCCCTGTTCGCCGTCGCGAACCGGCCGGAGGTAGTGTCGCTGGCCGGCGGGATGCCGAACCTTTCCTCGCTTCCGCTGGAGCAGATCGCCGACCACACCCGCCGGCTGCTGGCAGAGCGTGGTGCCGAAGCACTGCAGTACGGCTCGGGACAGGGCGAGGAGAGCCTGCGGGAGCAGATCCTGGAGGTGATGGCTCTCGAGGGTGTGCGAGCGCACCCCGACGATGTGGTAGTGACCACCGGATCGCAGCAAGCGTTGGATCTGGTCACGCGGATTTTTATCGACCCGGGCGATGTGGTGCTCGCCGAAGCACCGAGTTACGTCGGTGCGCTGGGGGTGTTCCGGGCATACCAGGCGGACGTGGTCCACGTGCCGATGGACGATGATGGGTTGATCCCGCAGGCGCTGGAGGAGACGTTGTCCCGGCTGCACCGGGAGGGCCGCCGGGTGAAGATGCTCTACACCATCCCGAACTTCCATAACCCCGCCGGGGTGAGTCTGGCGCCGGAACGTCGCCCCCAGATCCTGCAGATCGCGCAGCGGTACGGCGTGCTGGTGCTGGAGGACAACCCGTACGGCCTGCTCGGGTTCGACGGCGAGCCCGCCCCGGCCCTGCAGAGCCTGGACCCGGAGGCGGTGGTCTACCTGGGGTCTTTCTCCAAGACGTTCGCCCCCGGATACCGCGTGGGGTGGGCCGTGGCACCACATGCGGTGCGGGAACGCCTGGTGTTGGCGAGTGAGTCGGCCATCCTGTGCCCGTCGATGATGAGCCAGTTGTCTATCGCCACCTACTTGGCCGGCAATGACTGGCAGGGGCAGATCAAGTCCTTCCGGGAGGTGTACCGGGAGCGCCGCGATGCCACCTTGCGGGCGTTGGGTGAATACCTGCCCGGAGCGTCCTGGACGGTACCGACCGGCGGGTTCTACACCTGGGTGCAACTTCCCGAAGGGCTCGATGCCCAAGCGATGTTGCCTCGAGCAGTGAGCGCTCTGGTCGCCTACGTGCCGGGAAC
>DATGSR010000229.1:0-2955 GCA_035302405.1 Beutenbergiaceae bacterium | reverse complement strand
AATGCCCAGCATCCGTGCTGCCAGGGCCACCCCCTGGGCGTGGTTGCCGGCCGAGGCGGCGATCACGCCGGCGGCCTTCTCCTCCGCGGTGAGCCGGGCCATGCGGGTATAGGCGCCGCGGATCTTGAACGACCCGCCGGTCTGCAAGTTCTCACACTTCAGGTACACCGGAGCGCCGGCGAAGGCGCTCAACGCCCCGGAGTACTCCATCGGGGTGCGCTGTACCACCCCGTCCAGTTCTCGTGCTGCGGCCTGAATAGCATCCAGGGTGATCAATGCGTGCGGACCTTACCTCGCTGGTGAAAATATCGTTGCATCTGCAGGGTGGAGCGTTCGAGTTCCCGTTGAATTTCCTTCGGCGCGTTGTCGTGACCGTGCAGGTACAGCATCGCAGAGTTCACCGATGCGATGATTGGCACCGCCAGCAGCGCCCCCACAATGCCTCCGAGCACCGTACCCGCGGTCACCGCGAGCAACACCGCCACAGGATGCAGCCGGAGTGCCCGGCCCATGAGGAACGGTTGCAGCACGTTCCCCTCGATCTGCTGCACCCCGAGCACGATGGCCAGCATGATCACGGCGGTCCAGATCCCACCGTCCACCAGCGCCACCAGCACCGCGACCGCACCGGTGAGAACCGCACCGACGATCGGGATGAACGCCCCGATGAACACCAGCACACCCAACGGCAGGGCCAGGGGCACGCCCAGAATCCAGGCACCCACTCCGATGCCCACCCCGTCGATGAACGCCACCAGGATCTGCATCCGGGCGTACTGGCCCAGGCTCACCCACCCACGCAGTGCCGAACCGTCGATCTGGGCCCGAGCGGCCTGCGGCAGCAGCCCCACCACCCAGGTCCAGATGCTGCGACCATCACGCAGGAAGAAGAAGAGGCAGAACAACGCGATCAGCAGCCCGGCGAATACTTGCCCCACGGTGGTGCCTACGGAGATCGCCCCCGTGACGATCTGCTGGACGTTGTCCTGCACGGCTGCCAACGCGTCGTCGAGGTAACCCTCCAGTTGATCCTGGCTGATACTCAGCGGTCCTTCACCGAGCCAGTCGATGAAGTCATACAGTCCCTGGACCGCTTGGTCGGCCAGGTCCACGATGCCGCTGCCCAACGCCCGGCCGGCCAAGGTCAGCAACACCGCCACGAACCCGAAGGCCACCACCATGGTGACCGCGGCCGCCAATGCCCGCGGCGCGCCCTGATCGCTCAGCCAGTTGACCACCGGTGTCATCAGCGAAGACAGCAACACCGCCACCAGAACCGGTACCACCACGAGGCTGAGTTGTCCCAGCGCCCAGATCATCGCGACCCCGACGATCGCGATGATCGCCAATCGCCACGCCCACGCCGCAGCGCCGCGCACTGCGGGGGTCACGTACGCCGCTGCGTTCACCACCCGGGAGGACGCCTCCCCCGCCTCGGCATCGGCAAGGCTCGCGTGCCGCGCCTGGGAAGCGCCGTCGTCGGTCATCACATCGGTAGCAGGCGCGCCGGTGAGATCCACCGCTTCCTGGTCGACCGGCGCGGTCGGCTCCATCACCTCACGTGGCGCCGGTTCCTGCTGTTCGCGCTCCTGCTGGCCACCCCTGCTCCGCAGACGATCGATGAACCGTTTGCCAGATCCTTGCGCCATGGTGCCTACTTCCCTCCGTGCAGCACACGCTACGCCCCGCCACGGGAACAGTACCCGCATCAGCGATGTTGTACTGGGTGTGTCGCCAATATCTCGGTGAGATCGGCCCGGTGAAGGAGCGAGAATGATCTTTGGTCCCCGCATATCAACTCAGATGGTCCCGGCCGAACAGGCCCTGCCCGGCAGGGATGCCCCCGCCTTTGACGTCCCCGCGGTTCATGAGGTTCTGGGTAGCCCGCTGCTGGGCCCCTGGCCGGAGGGCAGCAAGACCGTCTACCTCGCGATGGGATGCTTCTGGGGCGCGGAGCGGATTTTCTGGCGACTGCCCGGGGTGATCAGCACCGCCGCCGGATACCAGGGCGGGTTCACGCCGTACCCGACGTATGAGGAAGTGTGCACCGGGCTGACCGGGCACGCCGAGGCAGTGCAGGTGGTTTACGACCCCGACCGCCTGGACCTGGAATTGATTCTCAAGGAGTTCTGGGAGAATCACGACCCGACCCAGGGCTATCGGCAGGGTAACGATGTGGGTACCCAGTACCGCTCGGCCATCTACTGGACGGACGAGGCGGACGAGCCCCTGGTACGGGCCTCCCGGGAGGCGTTCAACGAGGTGGTGCGAGCCCACGGGTTGCCGGACATCACCACCGAACTGCGGCCCGCTGCCGAGGCCGGCACGTTCTACTACGCCGAGGCCTACCACCAGCAGTACCTGCACAAGAACCCGGGCGGGTACTGCAACCACGGCCCCAACGGCATGAGTTGCCCCGTGGGTGTACTGCGGCAAGATGAAGTACCAAGCCAGCAGGCTGTGCTGGGACGGGACTGAGTGCACCCCGGCCGGTACGCCGGACGGGCAGCCCGCGATCAGCACCCATAGAAAAACTGGAACTGGCCGCCCCGGGTCGCAGTTGATCGGCCCTGGGTAACACCCACAGCGAACGACGGCGGGGCCGGCTCTTGCGGGCGGGCACCACCAGACAGGAGAGCGACCGATGAGTAAGTCCAAGTTCTTGACCACCTGGCCCCTTCGCATTGCTACCGGCGCCTTCATCCTGAACTCCGGGTGGGGGAAGTTGAGCGCCGACGAGGAATCGGCCGCCCAGACCCACGGGTTCGCTGCCGCTGCCTACCCCTTCCTGAAAAACGTGCCGCCGGAACAGTTCAACCGGGGCCTTGCGATCGCCGAGACCGCGATCGGTGGCGCACTGCTGACCCCGGGCGTGCCCGCGCGGGTGGCAGGCCTGGGGCTCACCGCCCTCGGTGCCGGGTTGGTCGGGCTCTACCTGCGCGCGCCCGGCTTGCG
>DATGSR010000228.1:0-12921 GCA_035302405.1 Beutenbergiaceae bacterium | reverse complement strand
CGGGCGTACCAGGCCACTTTCGCCGATGGCACGCCGTAGGTCCGTGAACCCGGCGGGGCGACGAGCCGGTCGGCTACCTCGGCCTGCACCATGACCAACACCTGCTGCAGGCTCGGGAACTGCTCCAAGAAGGTGAGCAGTACCGGCACGGCGACGTTGTAGGGCAGGTTCGAGACCATCTTGGTCGGCGGGTGCGGGAGCGGTGTGGTGATCGGTTCCAGCGCGTCCCGGGTGAGGACGGTCAGGTCCGCGAGGCGCTGCGGCGCGTGCGCGGCGACGGTGGTGGGCAGGTGCCGCGCCAACACCGGATCGATCTCCACGGCGGTCACGCGGGCCCCCGCCTCCAGCAGTCCCAGCGTCAACGACCCCAGGCCCGGGCCGACCTCGATAACCTCCTCCCCCGCCTCGACGCGCGCGGCGCGCACGATCCGTCGCACGGTGCCCGGGTCGGTGACGAAGTTCTGCCCGAGCGTTTTGGTGGGACGCACCTCTAGGCGCTGGGCCAGGTCCCGGATGTCGGCACCGGTCAGCAACCGCACGTCTGGACTCACATTCACGAGCCTACGGCAGCGCCCTTGGCGTCGGGTCGTCTCCGGCCGAGTCGCCGTCCGAAGCCTGCCCTGCGGTAGTTTCCCTCGCACCATCCCCGGCACCGTCCCCGGCGATCGATTCCAGGTGGGCGCGCCACATGGGGGTGCTGGTCACCTGGCGGGGTCCGGCGAGCATGCCGCCGTCCACCGGCATGGTGATCCCGGTGACCCATGAGGCATCGGCCGATGCCAGAAATGTGACTGCGGCGGCAATGTCCTCGGGCTCTCCGGGCCTGCCCAGTGGGATCAGCGGCAGGTTGCGGTCGGCGCCGCCGGGCTGCCCTTCCCATACGCGGGTTCGCACGGTGCCCGGTGCCACCACGTTGACCCGGATACCGCGCGGAGCGAGTTGGATCGCCAGGTTGCGGGTGAGTGCCGATAGTCCGGCTTTGGCCGCCGAATAGGGTTCGCTGCCGAAGGCAGCCAGGGCGTTGATCGAACTGACGGTCACGATCGCGCCGTCGTCATGCAGGTGGGGTACCGCGGCTCGGATGCAGCGCATCACGCCGGTGAGGTTCAGGTCCAGTTCGTGGGCCCACTGCTCATCGCCCATCTCCTCGATGGGCGGGTCCGGTTCGGCACCGCCGGCCACGTTGGCCAGCACATCCAGGCCCCCCGCCCACCGCAGCGCCTCCTGGAACGCCGCGGTGACGCTAGCGGTGGAGGTTTGATCGCAGGCGACCACCAGGGCGCGGTCCGGGTCGTGACCGGCGGCAACGTGGCCGGCGGCCTCGGGGTCCACGTCCGCCAGCACCACCCGCGCGCCTTCTGCCAGGAACCGTTGGGCGGTGGCTCGGCCGATCCCGTGGGCGGCCCCGGTGACGAACACGACGGATCCAGCGAAACGATCCGGGATGGCAAGACTCATCAAGGGCTCCCCCGCGGCTCGGTGAACAACTCGGTGAACGGACTGGGTCAGCGTACCGGTCGGGCGGGCCGCCCGCGCTGGGTCGGCGCCGCAAGTCGATGCACCGAGTCGATGAGGGAAACCGAGCCTCCACCGACCCCGGGGTCACCCAGCAGCACTGATTGAGTGGCAGAACTCAGGGCGCCCCGGGGGTTGGGCGCAACTGAGGGCGCCCCCCGGGGGGCGCCTCAACTCATGGCCCCCGGGGGTTCAGTCCCAACCAGCCCCCGGGGGTCGGGTCTCAACCCAAGAACCCTGGGGGTTTCGGCCTCAGTTCAGCGCAAGCCCAACTGGCGGGCGCACGCCGGCCACTGGCCCCAGCCCGAGCGCTGCTGCAGGATCTGAGCGCGCTTGGTCTGCTCGGCCGGAGAGGCCTCCGAGGGCAGTCCGCTGCCGCCCACCGAGCGCCAGGTGTCCACCCGGAACTGGTACAGGCCGTGGTACAAGCCGTTGGAGGACACGATGCTGGGGTTGCCGCCGGACTCGCACTGGGCCAGCTGGGCCCACACGCCTTCCGGTGCCGAGCCACCGCCGGAATCCGACCCGCCGTCCGATCCACCCGAATCGGACCCACCCGAATCGGAGCCGCTGGAACTGGAGCCGGAGCCACCGGAACTGGAGCCACTGGATCCGGAGGAAGTGCTGGGCTCCGGCCGGGGCGCGGGACGCTCAGCGGTGCCCACCTCGACGATCCGGTCCTCCGGTTCAGTGGTCACCTCCACGCTGACGTGCTTGGTGGACTCCACCTCACCGTCGACCAGGATCTGGGCCATGGTGTAAGTGCGCTCGCCGTCGGCACCTTCCTGCACCACTCGGGACTGCCCACGGAACAAGTCCGAGGTTTCCCGCTCCACACTGTCGTGCTCGATCGTTTCGGTGCGGGTGGTCTCGGCGGCCTCCACGCGGGTGACGGTCAACACCGCGGCGCCGTTCTCATCCAAGGACAGGCCCACCCGGTCAGCCGGCTTCAGTTCGACCTCGGCCAGGCGCAGCACGCCCTCCAGGTCCACCGGGCCGGGCGGCTCCACCATTCGCTCGGTGTCATCGACGATTACCTTGACCGGCTCGCCCTGGGTGATGGGCATCGGCAACTCGGCGCGCCCGTCCGCGGATCGGGACGCGGTCAAAGCCGCCGTCCGGCCGCTCGCGTTCAACTGCGCCAGGGCCTCATCGGCGCTCATGGAAGTGGTCCACAACGTTTCGTACTGCCCGTCCACCTGGAAGGCGACCTGGCGGGCCGAACGCACCACGATCTGACTACCGTCCTGCAACGCTTCCTCGGGTCCGGGGACCACCAGGTCGTGCTCGGCCAACTCGATGCCCTCGTTGGCCAGGAGTCCCTCGATATCGCCGGTGAAGGTCGATACCTCGCGGGTTTGGCCGTCGACGTCCAGTTCCACCGTCTTGTGTGCTGCGGCGGCAGCCACCCCGCCAGCGCCCACCAGGGCCACGATCCCGGTGGCGGCAACCAACGCCCGACGGCGACGCCGTCCTCGCGCAGTGCGGGCGGCGCGCCGGGTGGGGGCAGCAGGTTCAGCCGCGCCCACAGGCGCGTCCTCGTCGTCCGCGGTCGCCTCGTCGTCGTCCGCGGTCGCCTGGTCGACCGGATCCGCGGCGGTGTCGGCTACATCTGCGTCGCTGTCAACGATGTCCGCGTCACCATCGGCGGCGTCGAACGTGCCGACGTCAGCGGCATTCACCGCGGCGGTTGCCTGCTGATCGGCGCCCTCAGCATCCTCGGCGCCACCGGGCGCATCAGCGGCATCGAGCGCCTCGGGTTCATCGAAGAATCCGGCGAGGTACCGAGGGGGGTCGGGGTCCTGACCGGAGTCGGGGTCCTGACCGGTGTCGAGTTCCTCAGTGGCGTCGGGCTCCTGAGCAGCGTCGTCGCCGGCACCGTTGGGCGCGGCCGGCGCGGCGTCCTCCGCCGCGGCCTCCCCGCCGGTAGCGGGATCGGTGGGCTTGGAGCGGAACTTACGGAAAAAACTCACAGATGTCCTACGGGTTGCCGGGTACAAGGTGGGAGCCAGGTCGCGACTCCGGTGTGCCGGCCTACCGGCTGGTGATTCCGCGCCGGCCAGGCCGCAACGTCACCGCGCGACTGTAACCGAATTGTGACCTTGGTACTAGGGGGTGTGATGGCAGTCACCGACACCGCTCAGTACCAGTTGACGCTCTGGGAGTGCGCCCATGCCGCGCAGGGCGTGCCGTACCGGCCGGAGATGTAGTTCAAGCCCCAGGTGATCTGGGTGGCCGGGTTGGTACGCCAGTCCGAACCCGCCGAGGCCATCTTGCTGCCCGGCAAGGACTGCGGGATGCCATAGGCCCCCGAAGACGGGTTCTGTGCGCGGTGGTTCCAGTTGGACTCCTTCTGCCAGAGCCGGTCCAGGCAACTGAACTGGTCCGAGCCCCAGCCGCGATCGGCCACCATCTGGCGGGCGATAGCGCGCGGGTCACCGGAATAGGAGCCCCCGCCGCTGCTGCCGGAATCGGATGAGCCGGAGTCGGATGAGCCCGACGAGCCCGAACTTCCCGACGACCCGGAGGAACCGGACCCGGAGGAGGCGGATGGCGCGGACGGGCGCGGCGCTCCAGTGCCCACGAGGACCACCTCGGTTACCGGTTCGGCGGCAATGATCTCCGACTGTGTGGTTCGGGAGGTTTCCTCGCCGTCCTCATACGTCGCCACGTAGGTGACGACTCGTTCACCATCGACCCCTTCGGTTTGCACCTGACGCGTGCCACGCGGCAGGGAATTGGTGGTGCGCTCCTCGCTGTCGTGCTCGATCACCTCGGTCTCGGCCCCGTAGACCGTTCCCACCCGGGTGATCTCCACCTGGCCCCCCTCCGGGGGCGGTTGGTTCATCTTCGCCGAAACCTGATCGTCCAGCCCCACGAGCACACCGTGGTCGATCAGTGCATCCGCGAGCGTAGCGGCGCCGGAAGTGATCTCCAGTTCCTCGCCGTCGATGCTTACGGTGAACGTCACCGGGTCGGCCTCGTGGAAGTCGATGCCGGTGCGCTGCCCGCCGTCCCTGGAGACCTGCGACCAGACGCTGCGTTGGTCCAGGTCGGGCCCGGAAACCGTGGCTTGGGTGGCCGCGTCCCCGGCGCGGTCGCCAACCGTGGCGAATGCCACCGAACCTGCCACAACCACGGCCAAGGTGCCCGCACCTATGGCCCGGGTCAAACCACGAGGCAATCCTGCAGCGGCCGAACCGGCGGCGCGATGACGGCGTCGCTCAGAGCGAGATGTCACGGGATCGGGATCCTCCGAACTTCAATCTGCCGAACGGGCAACAAACAGCACTGACCGTAACCGATTCGTGACCTGTTCGGCCAGCCCCTCCCGCCCAGGTGTGGAGCCGAGCACACCGATGCCCCGTACACCTGCTCACCACGTCCCGTACAACTGCTCGGTGGTGCGGGTGATCTGTGCCCCCAGTTCCACCGGGTCCTCCCCGCGCACCTGCGCCAGGAGCCGCACCGTGATCGGCACCAGGTACGGGCCGTTGGGCGCGCCCCGATGGGGGTGCGGGGTGAGGAACGGCGCGTCGCTCTCCACCAAAAGTTGTTCGCGGGGCACCTCCCGGACCGCCTCGCGCAGGTGTTCGGCATTCTTGAACGTCGCCGTCCCGGCGAAGGACAAATAGAACCCGCGCGCAATGCACTCCCGGGCGAAGGCGGCGTCCCCGGAGAAGCAGTGCAGCACGGTGACCTCAGGCGGCCCGTCGGCGTCCAGCACCTGAAGGATGTCCTGGTGCGCCTCCCGGTCATGCACCTGCATCGGCAGCCCCAACTCCTTGGCCAGGGCGATGTGGTCGCGGAACGATCGCCGTTGGCTGTGCCGGCCCTGGTCTCCGGTGCGGAAGAAGTCCAAACCAGTTTCGGCAATCGTACGTACCCGGGGGTGGCGAGCAAGGTCAGCGATCCGGGCGATCGCCTCATCCAAACTCCGCTGGTGCCGTTCCAACGGCTTGGGAGCCAGTCCGTCCGGGCCCACCTCTCGCACACCGTCGTGCAGCGGCGCTTCGTTGGGGTGCACCGCGACTCCGGCGACCACCTCGGGGTGGTCCTGCGCCATCGTCACGCTGGCAGGAGCGGAGTCCAGGTCGCAGCCGACCTGCACCACCCGATCCACTCCCACCCCGGCCGCCCGCCGCAGGTGCCCGGCGACGCCCGGGTCGGCCACGTCGTCGGCCAGCACATCCGGCACGTGCGTGAGGTGCGTGTGATTGTCGATCAACGGCACCGGGAACGGTTCGGGATCGGCGGGCCAGTCACGTTTGCGGGCCATCAGCACACCCCCTGGGCATCCATGGAGCACAGCAGTGATCCCCCGGAGCGCCACATCGGCGTCTCCCGGCCCGTCGCACCGCTATCTTCTCGGCGCACCACACCGGCGCCCCGCGCCACCTCTCGCCGCGACACACCGGCACCAACCGCGCGCCCGCCGGCGTCCACAGGGCGCGCGCCGAGCACAGTTGCACAGAGCAGGCGCATCAGGACGCGGGCAGACCCAGCCGGGCGCGCTCGGCGTGCACCACCTCGGTGTCGAGTTTGGTGAACACCGGCGCGGGTTTGGCAATCGGTGTGCCCACCTCGACCGGCACCGACGCCCACGGCGGGGTTGCGGTGTAGTCGCCGGTGATGACCATGTAGTCGCGCTCGGCGTCGTCCAGGTCCTGCACCCGGGTGCTGCTCGGCATCGGCATGAACTCACCCTGACCGCCGAGCACCTGGTGCACCCGGTTGGCGGCATGGGGCAGAAACGGCGACAGGATCCGGTTCAAGTCGCTGACGGCCTGGGCAAGCACGTGCAGCACGGTGCCCAGGCGCTGGCGTTCCTCGGGGGCCTTGAGTTTGAACGGTTCGGTGGCCGAAACGTACTTGTTCACTTCACCCACCACGCTCATCGCCTCGGCGATCGCAGCACGCTGGCGGTGCCTCTCGATGAGGTCGCCCACGGTGCCGAAGGCGCGGCGCACCTTGGCCAGGACCTCCTCATCCACCGGCTCCAACTGATCAGCGGGCGGGATCTCGCCGAAGTTCTTGTGGATCATCGTGGCGGTGCGGTTGACCAGGTTGCCCCAGCCGCCGACCAACTCGGCGTTGTTGCGCTGCACGAACTCCGGCCAGGAGAAGTCCGCATCGGAGGTCTCCGGGCCGTTCGCGCTGATGAAGTATCGCAACGGGTCCGGGCCGTACCGCTCCAGCACGTCCCGCACGTAGATCACGTGGGACCGGGAGGTGGAAAACGCCCGGCCCTCCATGGTCATGAACTCTGAGGCGACCACCTGCGTGGGCAGATTCAACCGGCCGTACTCACCGGGTTCGCCGCCCTTGTCCCCCTCACCGGCGTAGGCCAGGAGTTCCGCGGGCCAAATCTGGGCGTGGAAGGTGATGTTGTCCTTGCCCTGGAAATAGTAGGACTCGGCCTCGGGGTCGTTCCACCACTCGCGCCAGCGCTCCGGCTCCCCGATACGGCGGGCCCACTCGATGGACGCCGACAGGTACCCGATGACTGCGTCGAACCACACGTACAGCCGCTTGTTCGGGTTGTCGCGCCACCCGTCCAGCGGGATCGGGATGCCCCAATCGATGTCCCGGCTCATCGCTCGCGGGCGCATGTCCTTGAGCAGGTTGAGTGCGAAGTTGATGACGTTGGGCCGCCAGGTCTCCGATTCGGCGCGCTCGTTCAGCCAGGCACTCATCGCGTCCGCGAGCGCCGGCAGATCCAGGAAGAAGTGGTTGGTCTCCACGAATTCCGGGACTTCACCGTTGACCTTCGAACGAGGCTCGATCAGGTCGGTGGGATCGAGTTGGTTCCCGCAGTTGTCGCATTGGTCCCCGCGCGCTTCGGGGTAGGAGCAGATCGGGCAGGTGCCCTCGATGTACCGGTCCGGCAACGTGCGTCCGGTGGAGGGACTGATCGCCCCGGAAGTGGTCTGTTCCACCATGTACCCGTTGCGGTAGCAGACCTCGAACATCTGCTGCACCACCTCGATGTGGTTGGCGGTGGTGGTGCGGGTGAACAGGTCGTAGGAAAGCCCGAGGTCCACCAGGTCGGCAACGATGATCTCGTTGTTCTCGTCGGCCAACTGCTGGGGGCTCACACCCTTCTCATCGGCGGTTACCAAGATCGGGGTGCCGTGCTCATCGGTGCCGGAGACCATCAGCACCTCATGACCCGACATTCGCATGTATCGGCTGAACACGTCGGAGGGGACGCCGAAGCCGGCGACGTGGCCGATGTGTCGCGGGCCGTTGGCGTAGGGCCAGGCCACTGCGGAGAGAATGCGGGTCATAATTCTCGATCCTAACGGCCAGGCCGGACCGCTACCGACCCGGGTGGGGCTGCGCGGTGCCTGGTATACCCGCGGCTACCTGCTACTTCGCTGTGCGCAGCGTTCGTAGCACGATGATGGTGGCTATCAGCATCAGACCCATGCCGATCGCCGAAATGATGACGACGCCGGAGTCGAAAGCCTGCTGGGCCGAGTTCAGCAGCGCGCCGCCCACGTCGCCCGGAAGCCCGCGGGCCACCTCGGTAGCACCTCCCAGGGTCTCCCCCGCCGCCCGTGCATCATCCCCGGCCACCGACGGCGGGATCACCACGTTGGCGCGGTAGACGGCGGTGAGGATGGACCCCAGGACCGCGGCGCCCAGCACCGCACCCAACTCGTAGGCCGTCTCCGAGACCGCAGATGCCGCTCCGGCCTTGGCCGGCGGCACGCTGGCCAGGATCAGATCGTTGGAGATCGTCTCGGCGGCCCCCACCCCGGCGCCGAGAATCACGAAGGCGATCAGCAATCCAAGGTCCGAGCCGTTGACCCCACTGGCCAGGACCACTCCGTACCCGGCGGCGTTCAGCAGCAGGCCCCCGGCGACGACGGAAGCGGGACGGATTCGGCGGACAACGGGCACTACGGCGAGCCCGGCGATGATGGTGGCCACCAGCCCGGGCACGAGGAACAGTCCGGCCTGCATCGGTGTGCGTCCGCTGACGAGCTGCAGATGCTGGGAGACGAAGAAGATGAACCCCACCAACGAAACCACGCTGAGCAGGTTGGCGGCCACCGACCCGGAGAAGACGGGGTTGGTGAACAACCGCACGTCCAACAAGGGCGTCCGACGGCGCAACTGCCGCAGCACGAAACCGGCGCCTACCAGCACGCCCAGCATGATCGACGGCCCGCCGACGCTGGCCCAACCGTGTTCGGCCAGTTCTTTGATGCCGTAGACGAACGGGACCATCGCACCCAACGCCAGCACGATGCTCAGCGGATCCACCGGGCCGGGGTCGGGGTCGCGGGACTCGGGCACCAGCACCGGTGCCAACACCAGCAGCGGTACGAGCACGGGCACCGCCAGCAAGAACACTGAACCCCACCAGTAATGCTCCAGCAGCAGTCCGCCCACCACCGGCCCCAGGGCCGCCCCGCCGGAGAAGCCCGATGCCCAGATCGCGATCGCCATCCGCCGTTTGGTCGGGTCGACGAAGATGTTGCGGATCAGCGACAACGTGGCCGGCATCAGCATCGCGCCGAAGAACCCGAGCGCAGCGCGCGCCGCGATCAACAGGCCGGCGCTGGGCGCGAAGGCGGCCAGTGCGGAGACCAGGGCGAACCCGCTGGAACCGATCAATAGCAACCGGCGACGGCCCACCCGGTCCCCCAGGCTGCCCATCGGCACCAGCAACCCGGCCAGCACCAGGGGGTAGGCGTCCACGATCCACAGCAACTGCGTGCCGCCGGGGCGCAGTGCCTCGGAGATCGCCGGCACCGCGAAACTCAGCACGGTGTTGTCCACCGAGATCAGCAATACCGGCAGCATCAGCACGGCAAGCGCCGCCCAGGGGCGCGGTGCCGGTGAGGCGAGGGTCGGCGGGCGCGCGGCAGCGGTGGAAGCCATGGGGTCACTCCGCGGAATGCGAACGGACGATGGAGGGCCGGGGCGCTTCGCCGAGGGTGGATGTTCCGCGACCAGATGTGCTCCGCGGCCCCGGGACAGTGTACCCGTCCGGGCTGCTCAGAGAGGGCACCCACGGGCGGGGCGAGGCCGGTTGCGAGCGGTTAGGACCCTTCGGGTTCGCGCATGGATCGGTCCGCCAGGTCCGGGCGCAGGTACCGCAGGATCAGCATGTCCTCGGCCCGCAGCACCGAGACCAGGGACATCGGGGTGCTGCGCTGCCGCCCGCCGCGAGCGATTCGAGTGGCCCGCCCGCCCTCCAGCAACGGGCTCAGCGTCAGGCACATCTCGTCGATCACCCCGGCTTCGATCATCGCGGCGAACCAGACGGGCCCCCCTTCGCTGAGAATCTGCGGCAGCCCGCGCCGGCTCAGTTCGGCGACCACCTGCGCTGGTTCCACAACATCGGTACCGGCAGTGACGACGTCGGCCACGTTCATCAGCGCCCGGCGCTGCTGTGCCGGTGCGTCGGCGGTGGTGAACAGCAACGGGCGCACCGGGGCGCGAGTGAACAACGGTGCGGCAGGGTCCAGGTCCAAACTGCGGGAGATCACCGCCATCACCGGGTGGGGCGGCAGACCCTGCTCGGTGCGCCACCGGGACTGGCTCGGGGTGACCCGCAAATCCTCATAGCCTTCCTGCCGGACCGTGCCCGCACCAACGAGCACCACATCGGAAAGCATCCGCAGGGTGTGGAACACCTGGTGGTCCGCCTCGTTGTTGAGTCCGGCGGTCAACCCGTTGTGAGTGGCGGCGCCGTCGATACTGGTGACGAAATTGACCCGCACATGGGTTCGGGCACGGTCCGGGACGGTGTAGCGCGTGAGCAGTTCGCCCGGGTCGAAAACCGTCGTCACTGCTGCGTTCCTTCCCCTGGGCCTTCGGCGCCGACCGTGGTGAGGGCGAGTGCGTCGTCGTCGATGTTGTGCCGCAACCATGCCGGCTGCCGCAAACCGAGCACGGCCTCGGTCATCCGTACCGCGTCGATGGTTTCCGGGACGTTGTGAGCGCGGACGATCCGTGCCCCGGCGGCGATGCACAGGGCGGTTGTGGCCAGCGTGCCCGAGAGTCGCTGGGAGCGAGGCCGGTCGAGGGTCTCGCCGATGAAATCCTTGTTCGATAGCGCCACCAGTACCGGGTAGCCCAGGCCGGTGAGTTCGCCCAGCCGCCGGGTGATCTCCAGGGAATGCATGGTGTTCTTGTTCAGGTCGTGCCCGGGGTCGATCACGATCCGTTCGGGCGGGATGCCTGCGCTGAGCGCGACGTCCACGCGGCGGAGCAGGAAGTCGCGTATCTCGGTGACCACGTCCTGGTATTGCGGGCGGCGCAGGTGCCGGTGCGGTTCGGCCAGGGAGTGGGCGATGACCACCGTTGCTTCGGAGTCGGCGATCACCTCGGCGAGATCCGGATTGCGAAGACCTGTGACGTCATTGATCACGGAGGCACCTGCCGCCAGGCACGCAGTTGCTACCTCCGGGGTATAGGTATCCACCGAGATCACCACGTCGCTGTCCGCGGCCAGGGCCTCCACCACCGGAAGCACCCGGGACAGTTCCTCTTCCGGGCTCACCTCGGGTGTGTCCGGGGAGAAGGGCACCCCGCCGATATCCACCCAGTCGGCACCGGCTCGGACCGCCTCGGTCGCTTTGGCCACGGCAGCATCCAGCGCGTAGGTGGATCCGGCGTCATAGAAGGAATCCGGGGTCCGGTTGACCACGGCCATCACCGCGGTCCGGCGCGCGAAGTCGAAGGTTCTGCCGCCGATCCGGCGGGGCACGAGCGTGGTGGGCATACCCCTAGGGTGCCATTCGCCGGCTGCCCGTCCGGTCGAATCGACGGCGGCCGACAGGCGGTTCCGCCACCGCCGGGTCACCTGGCACGATTGGAGTATGGCAACCCAACGTGCACTCCTCGTCGTCGATGTTCAGCCCACGTTCTGCGAAGGCGGTGCGTTGGGCGTCGCCGGTGGTGACGCGGTCGCCGAGGGCATCGCGTCGTTCGTCCGGATGCACCGCGACCGGTATGACCTGGTGGTCACCACCCAGGACTGGCACATCGATCCCGGTGAGCACTTCTCCGACAACCCCGATTTCGTCGATACCTGGCCCCCGCATGGCGTCGCCGGCACTCCCGAGGCCGAACTGCATCAGGAGTTGGCCGACCTGAACGCCGACGTAAGCGTGAAGAAGGGGGAGTACGAAGCCGCCTACTCCGGCTTCGAAGGTAAGGACGAACAGGGCCGGCTGCTGGCCGATGTGCTCCGGGAAGCCGGCATCACCGCCGTCGATGTGGTGGGCCTGGTGGAGTCCCACTGCGTGAAGGAGACCGCCATCGACGCTCGACAGGCAGGACTGCAGGCCCGGGTGCTCACCGACCTCACCGTGCCCGTGAGCCCCGAACTCGGCGCCCAGGCGCGGGAGCAGATGACCGCCGCCGGGGTGGAACTCCTCGAGTCCAGCGGCGTCTGAGGATTCGGCGCTAGACCCGCGCCTGGTGTACGCGCGAGTTTTGCGCTCGTGCGTGCGGCTCTGTCCGTGCGGACTTGACGCGCCTGCGGGGGCGGCCGTGTCGCCCGGCCGTCTTTCGCACCTGTGCATGCGGCTTCGTGTTCATGCGGACTTGACCCGCCTGGTGGCCGGGCGGTCAGGCTCAGGCCACCGCGTTGGCCACCTCGATGAGTTCCAACGGCACGGTTTGTTGTTTGCCGGCAATGTCTTCCAACGCGACCAACTGGATTTGATCGCCGCGTAGGCCAGTCATGACGCCAGAGCGTCCGTCGTGCAACGCTTCCACGGCGTGGTAACCAAATCTGGTGGCCAGCACCCGGTCGCTGGGCAGCGGCGTACCTCCCCGCTGGATGTACCCGAGCACGGTCACCCGGGTATCGAAACCGGTGCGGTCGCCGATCTCGGAGGCGACCCGCTCGCTGGTGGCTCCGGCGATGATCTGCCCGTACTGCCCGCGCTGGGTGGTGAAATCGATCGTGCCCGGGGCTGGCACCGCGCCCTCGGCCACCACCACGATCGAGAACGACGCGTGCGCCCGATGCCGATGGCGCAGCACGGCAGCCACCGCGTCGATGTCGAAGGGGTCCTCGGGCGCGAGGATGATCTCCGCGCCGCCGGCCATGCCGGCGTGCACCGCGATCCAGCCCGCGTCCCGGCCCATCACTTCCACCACCATCACCCGGTTATGGGACTCCGCGGTGGTGTGCAGACGGTCGATCGCCTCAGTGGCCACGTGTACGGCGGTGTCGAAGCCGATCGACCGGTCGGTGCCCCAGACGTCGTTGTCGATCGTTTTGGGTATGCCCACCACCTTCACGCCGCTTTCCGCGACTTTGCTCGCCGCGTCCAACGTGCCGTCCCCGCCGATGCAGATCAGGGCTTCGATGCGTTCCTGCTCCACCGTGGCGTGCACCGCCTCGATGCCGCCGTCGTGGCGATGGGGGTG
>DATGSR010000227.1:0-6857 GCA_035302405.1 Beutenbergiaceae bacterium | reverse complement strand
GGCCACGGCGTTGCTTCCTGGCAGTTCGCGTGTCCCTCGAGGCTGCCGGGTCCGGCAGGTCGAGCCAGGTAGTGCCGTCCCAGTATCGATGCTCTCCCGAGGGCGTTGGATACCAGCCGGGCTGCGGTCGTTCCGAGTTCTGATTCATTTGAGCCCCTTTGCTCACGCTTCTCGCTTGTTGGTTCCTCGACGGTAACTCGATGGTCTGACACAGCAGGACCAATCCGTGACCTAGACACAGCAGGACCCATCCGTGACCTACCGGCTCCGCAGTTGGTGACCGCAGCGGGTCCGGCCACCCTGGCCGGACCCGCGAGGGACGCGGGAGCGCCGAAAGTCACCACCGCCAGGGGTGGCACACCCACCCCCGGCGAACGGGTCACCTCACTGCTCCACCAGCCCTTCCACGCGGAAGCTCAGGTCCTCGACTGTCCGCTCCTTCACCCGTTCGAACACTCGCAACAGCTCGTGGAGATGCTCCGGGACGAACGGGTCGCCGAAGAGGGCTGCTCGTTGCCACACGTTCCGCCCGCGCAATACCCACGTCACCCAGAGGCTGTCGCGGTTCAACAGGCCGAGTTCCAGGGCCGCGGCCTGCCGGGAGCGCACCTTGCTCGCTGCCAGGGAGAACACGATGACCATGGGCACTTTCTCGTTGACGCTCACCCACGTAAGCCCCAGCTTGTCGCTGATGACGATGTCGCCGTCGCGGTCCACCTCGGGTTCTTCCTTGAGGTAGGTGCGCACCGCAGCCAACACCATGGCCCGCAGGTCCTCCGTGTTCTCTGGGGAGTACGCTACCGGCGGGGTGGTGTCCACCACGTCCACCGGCATGCGGTCGCTATGCCGCAGGCCCAACGCTGCGGCGTGTTGCGCGGCCGGCCCGGTCGAACGGTAGGTGAGCAGACCGGGGTCGGACACGCAGCACACCTCGCGAAGCACCTGGGTCACTGCACCGGCCACGGCGGCGCTGTCGAAACTCGCCACGGTGCGGTACGGGTTCGTCTCACTGTCGCCGACCTGCCAGTCCAAGGCTTCCAGGTGGCGCAGTTTCTCCTCATCGAGGTGGAACATGGAGGCCAGTTGCGAATTGCTGGCCAACTCCATGCGGAATTCCTTTCCACCATTCAGCGTGTGGATTTCCACGTACGGGCCGCTCCCCCCGCCGTCGTACTTACCCGATAATTCGAGCAACAGATAGTCCTGCTTCGCCTTCTCGGCCGCGCGCTGCAGGTAGTTGGTGAACTGAGTCTCGAACTCCTGCCACTCCGCGACTTCCTGCTTCGACGGCTGGGGATTATTCGCATTCATTACATTCTCCTTATCGCAATCGCGCCGCCCGGCTGGTGAAACGTTCATTCGGCGCGTGATCTGTCCGCGGAAGACTGTAGATGCGAGCACTGACATTGAAGCAGAAGGAATTTCAGAGCAGCCGTTCTGGACCGCCCGTGGTGCGGTTTCTGCCGAGGGGCGGAACTGTCATCCGGCAACGCCAGAACGGCAGCCGACGGCGCGTGAGACGCCTTGACCCGCCCGCCGGCCAGGCGGACGG
Organism: Beutenbergiaceae bacterium; assembly: GCA_035302405.1. Lineage (GTDB taxonomy): Bacteria > Actinomycetota > Actinomycetes > Actinomycetales > Beutenbergiaceae > CALKWS01. The sequence goes on along the minus strand of DATGSR010000227.1, from coordinate 5,305 downwards.
GCCGGTAGCGGTCAGCCCACCAGCGCCAGGATGCTGGGCACGCTGAGCACGGCCACGTAGTAGCCCATGAACTGCACGCCGGTGTGGACGGCGAACAGCTTGTTCAGCATGCCGCCCACCAGTCCCACGGTGAGCGTGACGAAGAGGGCCACCAGCCCGCCCTCGTACAGGCAGATCACCATCAGCAGCCCGGCGAAGGCACCCACGATCGCCTCGTGGGAGACCTTCTGCATGATCCACTTCGCGGCACGGTGTGCCTGGGTCATGGCGAACGGGTAGGTGATGAGCAGCGCGAGCAGCACCGCGAACAGCCCGAACACTAAGAACTGCCACGGTTCGAGCAGGTTGTGCAGGTTGTTGGTCTCCCCCGTTTCGGCGTTGATGGTGTACACCGGCGGGGCGTTGAACAGCGGCTGGGCCACTGAGGCGGCCATCGGCGACAGCGGCAACCCGATCGCGATTAACGGGATCAACGTCTCGGCGATGTAGGTGGACTCGGTGGTGCCGTTCTTCACCGACATCTGGGTGGTCAGGCGCTGGTACGCACCCTTGATCCTGCTGCCGAACACCTCACCCATCAGCACCGTCATCGCTACCGGTGAGAACACGAACGTGGCGCTGGAGATCGAGGCAGCCCCGGCGGTCATGCCGGCCTGACGACGGTCGAGCACCTTCAGCGGGGAGGGCATCCGGCCGGTCCAGGTGCGCTTGTCGCCGGCGAGTTCGAACTCGCGTTTACCCTGCCGTTGCAGTGACTTCCTGCCCAGCGGGCTGGCGGCGAGGAACAGGTCGAAGATCAGCGGGCCGGTGGCGATGCCCAGGAAGAAGCTGACCGTCAGGGTGCGGTCCAGCAGCGAGGTGGTCAGCGCGTTCAGCCCGAGCACCATCAGCACGAACGGCAGGAGTGCGAACACTGCCGCCCAGCGGCTCTTGGACAGCACGGCGATGAGGAACGCCGCGCCGAGGAAGATCCAACCCGCCACCGCGCCGATCGCGTCGGCGAACGGGGTGAGGATCCAGGCGAACAGCACCGCGAGGGGGACGGCGATCAACGCCGAGATCACACCACCGGAGATCGCTTTGCGCAGGGCGATGTGGGGTACGCCCAGTTCGCGGAGCAACTGCGCATCGCGCAACAGCGGCGCGGCCATGGTGTCCCCGGGTATCCCCAGCAGCGTGGTGGGCACCGCGTGGGTGATGTGTTTGGCGGTGACGGCGGCCATGAAGAAGGCGAACACCCCCGAGGGCGGCACGCCCAACAGAATCACCAGCAACGTGATGGGAGCGATGGTGGCGGTCTCGTCAGTGCCGGAGACCAGGCCGAGCATGCCGAAGGCGATGGCGCCGATGAGCGCCATGCCCACCGCCCACCCGATCATCGGGAACAGCGCTTCCATTACTTGTCTCCCTCTTTCGTGGCCGACGACGGAGCGGCCGACGACGCATCAGCGGCCGGTTCGTTCTGCTTGCGCTCGTGGCGTTGCTTGAAGTCGTCATAGAGGCCGAGCATCTTGACTTCCTCCAGCACCGCCGCCGGGAACTCATCGGGGTCGCCGATCGGGCCGACCTCGGCTTCGATCGCGTCCATCGCGCTCTCCCGGGAGTCGCTGCCGGCGTCGGTTTCCACCAGGGAGCGTTTGGGCTTGAACAGGCGGGCGCAGACGACGGCGACGGCCACGCAGGCCGCCAGGCCCACCAGCAGGGAGTAGGAGCCGACCATCGATTCGTCCACGCCGATGGTGCCGAAGAACCATTGGGCGGTGAGGAACACCGTGGTGGCGAATCCCACGCCCATGAGGATGGACCAGAGCAGATGCTTGGAGGAGACGGTGTCACCCCAGACCTCGAGGTAGGTCTCTTCGGCCTCGGCAGCGTGCTGCTGCCCGGGCCTCAGGCCTTGCTGCTCGGGCTCCAGATCCTGTTGCTCAGGCTCCAGATCGTGTTGTTGGCTCACGTGTCTTCCTTTTCGGTTAGCGCCTTTGCGACTCGGGAGGTGAGGGGACGTGACAGCGCCGCGGAGAGCCACGGGGAGATCTCCAGCAGCGCGCGTAGATCAACACCGGTCTGGATGCCCAGGCCGGTGAGCATCCAGATGAGGTCTTCGGTGGCCAGGTTCCCCGTGGCGGACTTGGCGAACGGGCAGCCGCCGGTACCGGCGACGGCGGAATCGAAGATGCGCACGCCGCTGCGCAAGCCGGCGTAGACGTTCGCCAGCGCCTGGCCGTAGGTGTCGTGCATGTGCAGCGCCAGCCGTTCCACGGGCACGCCCGCGCCGGTCAGTGCTCGCAATGTGGCGGTCACCAGGCCGGGGGTGGCCACACCGATGGTGTCGCCCAGGGAGATCTCATCCACACCCCAGTCCAGCAACGACGACGACAGGCTCACCACGTCGTCGATGGCCACCGGCCCCTCCCACGGGTCGCCGAACACCATCGACAGGTAACCGCGTACCGGCATCCCGGCGGCGCGGGCTTCGTGGACGACCTCCCGGGCCCGCTTTTCCGCCGTCGTGCGGTCCACTGACAGGTTCGCGGTGGAGAAGGATTCGGTCACGCTCAGGAAGATGGCGATTTCCTTCGCGCCGGCCGCGACGGCCCGCTCCAGCCCTTTGAGGTTTGGCACGAGCACCGGCAGGCGCGCTTCCAGGCCGGCCACACCGGTCAGGACATCCTCGCTGCCGGCCATCTGCGGCACCCGGTCGGCGCGCACGAAACTGCCGGCTTCGATCACCGGCAAACCCGCGGCGGCGAGCCGGCCGATGAGGTCCACCTTCGTGGCCACGGGGATGGGCACCGACTCGGCCTGCAGACCGTCACGGGGGGCCATCTCCCAGATCGTGACGCGTTCGGGTAGGCCTGCCTCCGGGGCGGGGGCGGGCAGGCCGAGGTCCAGCGGCGTCACTTGCCGGCTCGAAGGTCGGCGAGGATCTGCTCGGCGACATCCACTCGCACCGCGCCGCGGGTGACCATCGCCTCGGAGACGGCATCGATCTCATCTGCGGTGGCCCCGGCGGTGACGGCCACGTTCCGGGCGTGCAGGGACATGTGGCCTTTCTGGATTCCCTCGGCCGCGAGCGCGCGTACCGCGGCCACGTTCTGGGCGAGGCCGGTGGCGGTGATCAGTTCGGCCAACTCTTGGGCGGTGGTGGCTTCGGTCATCGCTACGGCACCCTGCGCGGTGGGGTGGGTGCGGGTGGCGCCGCCCACCAGGCCCACGGGCATCGGCAGTTCCAGGGTGGCCACGAGGTTGCCGTCGGCGTCCAGGTCGAAGTTGGACAGGGAGGTGTACCGGCCATCGCGCGCGGCGTGGCTGTGGGCGCCGGCTTCCACGGCCCGGGTGTCGTTACCGGTGGCCAGCACCACAGCGGTGATGCCGTTCATGATGCCCTTGTTGTGGGTGGTGGCCCGGTAGGGGTCGTCGATGGCGAAGTCGACGGCGGCGACCATGTCCGCCACCACCTGTTCACCGCCGATCTCGCTGGGCGGGATGGTGCACCGCGCCCGGCTCAGGCGCAGGTCTGCCTTGTTGGTGAGGATCCGCAGCAGGGAGCGGCCTCCGGACAGTTCTGCCAGTTCGGGGGCGAGCGCCTCGGCCATGGTGTTGACGGCGTTGGCGCCCATCGCATCGCCCACGTGGACCACCAGGTGGACCACCACGTGGGTGCGGCGACGTCCCTCGATCACCCGCACGTTGATCTCTCGGGCTCCGCCGCCGATCTCCACCAGTCGGGGGTCCTGGGCGTTGGCCAACTTGAGGATCCGGTCCTGCTGCTCCTCGATGCGGACCTTGGCGCCGTAGGGGTCGGCCACGTCGAGCAGTTGGATCTGGGCCTGCATCAGCGGCAGGGTGGAGGAGGTGAAGAAGCCTCCGGTCGAGCGGGCCATCCGGGCGATGTTGCTAGCGGCGGCGACGACAGAAGGTTCTTCGGTGGCCATCGGCACCAGAACCTCGCGGCCGTTGACGATGAAGTTGGTGGCCACCCCGAGCGGGACGCCGATCTGGCCGATGACGTTCTCGATCATCCGGTCGGCGCGGTCGGGGTCCAGCCCGCCGGTCCGGATCGCCTCGAGGTGGTCGGCCAGCGCCGGTACCTGCTGTTGCACCTTGGTGAGCCGGTCTGCCGGGGAATCCTTGCGCAGTCCGCTCAGTCGGGATGTCTCGGCCACGTTGCTCCTTCGGGGTTGCCTGCGGGACGGCATTCATTGAAGCAACTTCGCCCACCCGCTCACTATGGGCAGTTCGTCCATAGTTAACGGCTTACTTATGGAGAGATTGCCCGGCGGGCGGCTTCCAGGCGGGCAGCGATCTCCAGGCGGAACCGGGCGTCGGGAAGGGTCCAGTCGCCGGGGAGCAGTGTGCCGATGCGGTCCAGGCGTTGGCGCACCGTGTTCGGGTGCACCGCCAAGCGGCGGGCGATGGCGGTGACCGAGCCCTGCTCGTCCAGGGAGGCCAACAAGGTGGCGAACAGGCTGGCCCCGCGCCGGGCGTCCCAGTCCAGCACGGGCCGGATGGTGGCGTCGACGAATGCGGCGGCGCGCTCGCCCCGGCCATCGAAGAGTGCGGTGTAGGGGGCGAACGCCTCGGCACGGAGCACGCCGGTGTGCTGCCCCATCGCGGCGGCGAAGTCGCGGGTGCCGCGGATCATCTCCAGGTGGTCGAGTAGTTCCTCGAGGGTTTGGGCGTCCTGTTCCACGATCAGCGGCGCCTGGACGCCGGCTGCCCGCACGGCGCGCCGGATGCGATCGACCACGTCGCTTCCGGGGGTGAACACCCATACCCCTCCCCCGCTGGGGCCGGCGAGCACGTTCCGGTCGGCGCGCAATGCCCGCAGCACCGGGTCTGCGGCGGCGCCGTCCATGTGGAAGTGGCCTGCCCGCCAGGGGCGTTCGGGGTTCATTCCTCGGGTGCGTACCCGCTCCAGCACCTGGTCGCGGTTGCCGTGGGTGTCGGTGAGTTCCTTGACCAGTTCGCCGCGGATGCGTTCCTCGGCCAGGTCCACCGCCCGGCGCTGCATCCACATCAGGGCGAAAGCGATGCCAGAGCGTTCCACGGAGCGCCGTTCGGCCTGGCTGAGCGCCGCGCCGGTCTGCTCTACCAGGAGCGCTCCCACGGGGGTTTGCTCCACCACGATCGGTGCGATGAACTCCGCCGGACCGGACTTCAGTTCCACGGACCTGCCCTGGCCGATCGCGCGGCGCAACGCGGCGGTGTACGAACGCTCACCCCGCGCCAGGGACTGCGGGCCGGCGAGGACCTGCAGGTCTGCATCCACCACGGCGATCTGCCGGTCCAGGCTGGCGGCCAG
>DATGSR010000226.1:0-7369 GCA_035302405.1 Beutenbergiaceae bacterium | reverse complement strand
TAAGCCCCGGTGATCTGGTTGTTGCCGGTGGAGGTTTGGGCTAGGGCGACGGTGCCGCCGTAGGCCGCATACACCGGCCGGCCTCTGGTGCCGGCCACGGGTGGGGCGATGTCGATGCCTCGATGCAGCCAGTTCTGGCCCGATACGGGGTGGCGGCGCATCCCGTACTCACTGGTGACCCTGCCCTCGGCGGGGGAGACGAATGTTGGTCTGGACACGGAGCCTCCACTACTGCTGCCGGGGTCGGTGCTGGCCAGGAACGCCGCCCACCCGGACCGGCGCAGGTTGGCCGGGCAGTTCTTGCCCGACCAGTGGTTGTGCTGCACCACCCGCGACCGGGGAATGTTGTACTGCTGCCGCAGCTGGCGCACCACGGCGGCGGCGTTGGCCTTGGCCCGGTTGAAGTTGCCGTCGCTGTTGACGCAGATCTCGATGCCGATCGAGGACATGTTCCCGTGACCCGACCCGTCGCCTGCGTGCCAGCAGCGCACTGTGTCGGGGTAGGAGCGGATGGCTTGGGTGTCGTCCACTGTGATGTGCCAGGACGCGGAGAACCCATTAGATTGCAGGTTGGCGTGGGCCTGAGCGTTCGCGCCCCGGGCGGTGTTGGCCGTTTCGTGGATCGTGATGTAGCGGCGCGGGTTGGTCCCAGAGCTGGTGACTGCTCGCGATGAGACGAGCTGGTTACGGATCGTGACCATCGGCCCCTCCGTTCTGGCATAAAAGAAGCCCGCTCGGGTGGCGGGCTCAGTGGTGGCGGACGGGTCAGGCGTTCTCGTCCTGGTGGGTGGGGTCGGTGGGGAAGGTGTCCCGGTCGTTCGTGGCGCCGACGTAGGCCGCCCACAGGCGCGGATACCAGCGCCTGTAGGCGGCGACGATGCCCCAGGCCCGCTCGGCTGTCCGCTCGTGCTCGGCGGCGATCTCCTTCCACTGCGACAGGGTGGATTCTTCTTTGGCGGTTCGGCCGTCGCGGGCGTCTTTGATGAGCTTGCCGACGGCGGTGATGATGGCGACCCCGGCCCCGCCGAGGACGACCATGATGATCTCAATTGCGTTTCCGCTCACCGGCCTCGCCCCCGTCAGATCGTGCTTCGGCTAGGGCGTCTTGGGCAGCCTGGGCCTCCTTGCTGTCTTGGTAGACGTCCTGTAGGCGAGCGACCAGGAAACCCAGTAGCACCGCGAGGACAACGGTGCCGCCGCCTCGGGTGTAGGTGATGGGGTGCTCCAGCATCAGCATCAGCTGGTTGCCGGTGAGGGTGAATGTGCCTGCGGCGAGGCAGGTGAGGCCGAGCAGGTCCACGGTGAGGTTGCGCCGCCACCAGGCCACGGCGGACACGATGCCGCCGGCGAGGAAGAAGGCGCCCCAGGTGCGGGCGGGCCAGGATGCCTCTAGTAGTTGGGTGGAGCTCATCGGCGGGAAGATGATGAAGAACAGCCCGGCGAGGGTGCCTGCGATGGACGCGAACAGGCGCGCTACCCGGCGGGGGCGGTGGCCGTTAGACACGGGTCACCCTTGGGGTGTGTAGAGCGCGGGCACGGCATCAGGGGTCCAGCCCTCTTGTGTGGCATGGTCCTGGATTACGCGGTACACGGTGCCCTGATACTCGTACAGGTCCCCGGCGGTCACGTCGATACCTGGTTCCCACTGGGGCACGTCGTCGGGCAGGCCGGACTGCTGGGACCACCCCAGTGGATAGTCCGCCGGTGACACGGTGAGCCACGCGCCGGAGATGTTCTTCCATTCCTCGCCGTCCCAGGTCACGGTGGTGCCGGGGCCGTGGCCGAAGTGGGGCACGGGGTCGAACGGGACAGCGTCGGCGGTTTCCTGGGCCTGTTCGTAGGTGGCGTTCATCTGCGCGACGGCTTCTGGAATGGAATTCAGCCGGCGGCGGCGGTCGAGTTCTTCCTGGACGGCCTCCGCGAGCCGTTCCAGTTCACCAAACGGCATAGTTACCAGGTCAGGCATGACTTCTCCGTTCATCTGTAGCCCCACAGGGTGGCGGTGGAACCGGGGCGCCACTGCGAGGCTTGGCTAGTGGCGATCTGGAAGTGGGTGATTTCCTGGGTCGGTCCTGAGTAGCGCCCGCCTGTGAGGAATGTGAACATTTCGGCAGGGTTGCCCCCCATGTTCCCGGTGCCATAGGCGTGCCAAGAGACCATGTCCGCCCCGGTGTGAGGAATTAGGGTGATGGTGGCTGAGCCGCCGAGGAAGTTCCCGGTGAAAGCGGTTGCTGGGATGGTCGTGATGGACCCGATTATATTGGTGATTAGGTCTCTGGCCCAGGCCCTGCTGACAAAGCGGTAGTTCTCTTCCTGGTCTCCGTTGATGTGGACACAGACGCGGCGGAGGTCTCCTGCTACCTCCGCCCCGGCCATGAGCGTGATGGTGTAGTGGTCGAAAGCCCCCCGCAGCGCGGTGGGGATGGTCAGGTTCGTGCCCTGTTCGGAGCTGCCGGTCAGTTCGACCTCATCGAGGCGCACCACTGAGGACAGGCCACCTACATGCTCATCGAGGCCCTGGACCTGGTCGGCGGTCGGGGTCCAGTTGGAGCCCCGGTAGGGCAGTGCGGGGATGCGGGCGGCGTCCAGGGTGCCGGTGATGTCCCCGGCCGGGTGGTGGTGCGCCTCCGGGGGAAAAACATCCGGGTGGTCCAGTTCGTCCCACGTGATGCCACTGTCCCCAGTCTCGCCCTTGGGGCCTTGGATGCGGCCCGCGTTGGTCCACCCATCAGCGGCGGTGTGCACCCAGATGTCACCGTCGATGAGCCAAGCGTCTTCTGGGTTGGCCGGCTCGCCGGGAAGTTCACCGGCGTCATCCAGGGTGCCGAGAATGTGGATGCGGCCACCAGTGTTGATGAAGTTCTGGGTCTCAGCCCGCAGGGACTCCACGGCCTCCTGCGCGGCTTGCGCAGCCTGGGCGGAGCCCTCCGGGGAGAACAGGGGCACCCGCAGCCCGTTGTCAGCCAACCAGTCCAAGTAGTGGGAATCATCCAGGGAGAAGAACCCGGGCACCAGGGGTGCATCGGTGCCGACCTCCAGGCGTGAGGCAGGGATCACCTGCTCCCCGGCAGCGTCCTCGCTGATCTCGGCCGGGTCGGCGGTGCCCACATGCACCACGGTCCCACCCTGACCAGGCAGAGACGGCTCAAACGTGCCATCGGCCAGTCGGGCCACCATCGGGAAATACTGGACAGCCATGGTGCTCCTTAGTAGAGGTTCCAACCGGTCTGGAAGTGCACGCTCACGCCCTGCGGCAACGTCCCGGACTCGGCGGTGGCGTACAGGCGCACATTGCCGTTCGTCTCAAACACCACCGGGAAAATCCGGGACCGGTCGTGGTCCTGGAAGCTGGCGAGGCCGGTGGTCTCGATCTGCACCGGTGGGCGAATAGCGGACGGCAGCACATACATCAACAGTTGCCGCTGGATGGGTGTGGATGGGTGGTAGGGCCTGGCGCGCACGTTCAGTGACTGGCCGGTGCGCCACCACACCAGGTCACGCTGGTACCCGTTGCGGGGGTTGACCTGCCCGGAGTCCTCAGTGGGGACCTCCCGCCAGGTGCCCACACCCTGGCTGGTCAGTACCCGGTGGTACTCCCGGCCCTCACTGACCACGTACACCTTGGCGCCAGGTTTGGTCAGGAACGCCAAAGATTCGGGGTGGTGGACGATCATCCCGCCGGGGCTCACCCGTGGGGATAGGTGGTCAATGGTCCCGATCCGGGTGCCACCGGTCACCGATTGCAGCTGACACAGGGCCACCGGTTGCTCATCGACGGCGCCAGGTTCGGTGGCGCGGGAGGCGATGGCACGTGCGGTCCCGCCACGCAACGCGACGAACGTGGTCTCAGCGTTGGCCCAGTCGCGGCGGGCCACAACAGTGTCCCACCGGGTACCACTGTTCAGCGGCTCGAACTGGACCGGTTCAGGTTCGGTGACCTCATCCTGCACGCCATGCCCACCACCGGTGCCGACACCTACGGTCACAGTCCGGTCCGCGCCGCTCACTGGTCGCACAGCCCAATCCGTGGTGCCACCAACCCAGTACTCAGCGCCCAAGTGGGAAGCCATACGCGCCCACTGGATCGCGTCAATGGACGCTGGCCGGTCGGGGGAGATGCGCGGATACCCTGCGCTGATGATCGCCATAGTTACCTCACTGCCTCGTTTCTCCTGGCCCGACTCAAGGCCCGTACCTGCTTAATCAGCGGCCCCAGCGCTTGGGCCAGCGGGTCATCGCCAGACCCCACCACGGGGCGCACCCGAACACCCCCGTCGATAGTCAGCTCCGCTGCGGCGATCTGGGCGGGGATCGTCACATCCGGGCGCGGGGCCAGTGGCACGATGTCGCCCGGTTGCCAGTGCAGCCCGTAGGCGAATTCGTCCGTGGCCTCCAGCTCCAGGGCCAGGTCGTAAACCTCGGCGCCGTCGGCGATGGCCTCATCCATGCGGTCCTGAGTCTCGGCCTCAGCGTCCCCGTCGTCGTCCTCATCGTCGGACACGTCGCGGGCGTCGATGAAATGCTCGATGACACGCGGGCTGTTGCTCTCCCAGTCGGCCACGGTCGGCCCCCAGAATTGGCGGGCCTCAGCCTCACCCTGGGACCCGGCCACCACACGGGTGATCGTGGGCTTGGTGCGCTTCCACGTGCCACCGGTCAGCACCCCGGACTCGGCATCCAGCGGGATCTCGTGCTCGGTGACCTCGTAGCAGTCCACCACCAGGCCCTGGCCCTCGACCAGGTCCACGGTGACGCCAACACCGGCAGCGATCAGTTTCGGTTGGAGCCGGTCGATCAGCGGGTGGAACCGCAGTTGCACCTGCACATCGCCGCCGCGCCCCTGGTCAGGTGCGACCGTGACCGGCAGCCCGAGCCGGTCAGCGTTCTGCTGCACAGCGGCTTTCAGCACCGTCTCCGCCGGGCCAGACTCGCGCCAATAGCCCACGTTCTGGCTGTCCAAGCCGTTGGCCGGGACGGGCCAGCCGAGGATGTCCCACAGCAGCGAGTCCAAGCCGACCAGCTCATAGGTCAGCGGCCCGCCCGGTGTGGTATCCCCAGCATCGGAAGCCACCCAGCCAGCCAGGAACGGTTCATCGTCCAGGACCACGACCACGACCGCGCCGTCGCCGGTCAGGGCGTCACGTACGTCCCCGGTGCCGTCCATCGTGAATTCTGCCGTGCTGGTGCCGGTCAGGTGGCGGCGGGTGGCGGTCAGCGTCGCGGGCGCGTCAATGTGCCCCTGGTAGGCGAACTCGCGGTCGTAAACCTCCAGGTGCACCCGCGACAGCATCAGTACGCCTCCGAATACAACGGTGTGATGGTGCAAGTCACCCGGCCATCGCCGACCATCTCCAGCGTCACCGGCACGGCCTCGCCGGGCGGGATCGGCGCCCACTCCCGGCGCGTCAAATCCGGGGTGCGGCGCTGCTCGTTCAGATACGCAGACTTGCCCCGTGGGCCGGGCCGGGAGTCCAGGGTCAGCACCAGCGGCTCACCGGTGGGCTGCCACACCTCGAACTTTAGGTATCGGTCGCTGGTCGCAGCCGGGATCACGCCCTCAAACGGCGTGCGGTACACCCCGCCGGGGGCGTCCACCACCAACTCACCAGCGCCGGTGGCCTGCACACCCACCTCCACCAGCGCGGGCACAAACACCGCCTGCCTAGACTGGCTGTAGTAGATGCCCTCACCGTCCCAGTGCTCCGGGCGCGGCGCCGTCAGCTGGAAACCGGACTCACCCTCGTCCCCGGCCCACTCCACGGTCAGATCCTCATCGTCGGCGTGCCCGGTGTGAGCATCGATGTAGGCGCCCCGGTACAGGGCCTGCGTGGTGGTCATCACCCGCACATACCGGCCATGACTCGCCGCTGGCAGGCGCGGGGTGCCGTTGATCGGCTGCCGGGTGATCGTGCCAGCGGTCAGATCACGCACCACCAGCGTGCCGCCCTCAGCGGGCTCACTGCCCGGCTCGGCGGCCACGCCCTCAGGCACGTACACCGCGTCCTCATCCTCGCTGTAGCGCACGCCCTCAGACCACCCGGCCGGGTGCAGTGCGGTGACCTCAGTGGCCGACTCGTGCGGCTCACCAGTCCAAGCCACCACCGTCTCCAGCTCCGGGTCGGCGTCCCCGTCCACGTACGGGCCGTCGTAGGCGCCGGGGGTGACCATGACCCGCACGTACCGGTCCTCATCTGCGGGAGGCAGTGTCACCGGGGCGGTGACCGTGTGGTAGGAGGCGTTCTCGGTCTCAGCATCGAACACTGCGAGTGTCGAGGTCTGGTCTAGTGCCTCGGTGGGCAGGTTCACACTCGCCCCGGCTGGCACGTGCACAGCGTCATGCTCGGCGGACCACCAGATGCCGGGGCCGTCCCACCCGACTGGTGCGAGCGGGTCAACCTCGGCTTCAGTGTCAGTGGGGCGGCCGCGGGGGTTAGTGACCAGGTTCTGAACCAACGTCTGACGCTCGTTGTTCCGCCCGCGTGGGTTACGCGCCAGGTTCTCACCCACCACCGACCGGCCATCCGTGCTGCTGCCGTCACCATTCACGGCCACATCCACCGGCTGAGGTTGACGCACCTCAATCGGCGCCTGGACCACGCGCCCATCCACACCCACAGTCACACTGTCGAAGTCGCCATCATCAGCCGTCCACACCGGCCACACCGGCTCATCGCTAGGGTTATGCACCGTCGCCTCACCCAGCAGCGCCGACTGCGACACATGGAACGGCGGGCTGCCGTCCGGGTCGAAGAAGTCCACCGGCTCCGCCTGCCGCCACGACCGGGAGATCGCGTCACCCTCCCAGAACGGGCGCTCATCAGCCACGAAATGCAGGTTCATCAGCTTCCACCCGCGCTGACGGTGGTCCAGAGTCGCGGTCGGGTTACCCGAGTCCACGTACCGCATGTGCAGCGTGCGGCCCTCACCAGACTCGGGGTGCTCCACCCGCCACTGGATCACGTGCCGCGGCGACAGCCACGCCTTGAACGCCCTGTATCGGGCAGTCCAGGCCGCCGACCCGCCGTCGTGGTACAGGTAGATCGGCAGCACCACCTCACGCTCCGGGGCGCGGTACCCATGGAACCGGGACCCGTGCAGCACCGGAGAATCGCTAGTGAAGATGTCCCACTGCGGGTCATCCATCCCCGTGATGCCGTCCCGCGTCAGGAACACACCAGTACGCGGCGCCGACACCTCCCACTCGGTCCCATCAGGCATGATCAGCAGGTGCCGGGTGCGCTGCCAGATGCCAGTATCAACCGGCGGGCCAACAACAGGAGGCCCCTCATCCGGGGCAGTCAAAACAACAGCCGTCACGTCATCGCCCCCGATCGCAGAAGGTCACCGGTGTAGGCGGCTGTCTTCCTCG
>DATGSR010000225.1:0-27049 GCA_035302405.1 Beutenbergiaceae bacterium | reverse complement strand
GCGCCGATCTGCAACGGCATGATCGCGTTGGCGAACCCGGCGAACAGCGGGGTGGCGAACAACAGCAACATGATCGTGCCGTGCATCGTGAAGTACTGGTTGTACTGCTCCGCACTGGCAACAACCTGGATGCCCGGCGCGTACAACTCCGCCCGGATCACCATCGCCAGCAGCCCGCCGAAGGCGAAGAAGATGAAGGAGGTGACCAGGTACAGGTTCCCGATCACCTTGTGATCAGTGGTGGTGATCCACCGCAAGACCGAACCGCCCAGGGGGCGGCGAGCCGGCGCTATCGGATGGTCAGCCCCTCGCACATCCTGTGTCTGGACATCACGTTCATCGACTGCCATCAGTCTTCCTCTCCCGTCCCGGGGCGGTTCTGGTGGGCCGGCATGGAGATCCGGTCGAGTTCCTCGCCCAACTGGCCGGTTTGGCCGGCCGCACGCAGGTCCTCGATGTGCTGGTCATACTCCTCTTGGGAGACGACCTCGACGTTGAAAAGCATGTTCGCGTGGAATTCGCCGCAAAGTTCGGCGCACTTGCCGATGTAGGTGCCTTCCACGCCAGGTGTCAGGTGGAATTCGTTCCGCTCCCCGGGAAGCATGTCGAGCTTGAAAATGAACGCCGGCACCCAGAATGAGTGCGCGACGTCCCGGGAGAGCACCACGAACTCCACGGTTTGGTCCACGGGGAGCACCAGCGTGGGTACTTCGTCCGGCGCGGTCACGACGGTGTCGTCGGGGATCACGTCGTTGTCCCAGGGATCTCCGGTGTCCCACACGTCCTCATCGACGTAGTTGAAGTCGAAGGCCCACTGGCGGCCGATCACTTCGATGGTGTGGTCGACCTCGCCGGTGACGTCGGTCTGTTCCTCTTGAATGTTGGCGGTGTAGTAGAACAGCACGCCGACCATCACTACCGGGACGAAGGTGTAGAGCAACTCCAGCGGCAGGTGGTAGCGCAACTGCACCGGCAGGGTGTTGTCGTGCTTGCGTTTGCGGTAGACGATCACGCACCAGATCAGCAGGCCCCACACCAGGAAGCCCACGAAGAGTGCTGCGATCCAGGTGTTGACCCAGAACTCCACCAATGTGTCGGTGTGTTCGGTCATACCTTCCGGGCCGGGTAGCCACCCGCGTTGGGCCTGCTCCACGGAACAGCCTGCTAGTGCGAGCATCCCGACCAAACCGAGTGCTACGAACCTTGCCTTGCGCGAAGGTGATCTCCGTACAGGAGGAACGGACACGATGCTGACGCCTTCCGATGTCATGGGTGAACTGGCCCCAGCCTATCCCCTCTCGGGGGGTGGGCCAACGCAACGCGCCCCCTGCCCCACCGGCGCCGACCACCGCTTGTCAACGCTTCGAACACATGCTGGCGCCATCGCTGTGCAGCGTCCTCTCAGCCGCGTGATCTCGCGGAAGTGCAGCGGCTCGCAGCCCAGCGGACGGCTCTTGGTTGCCGGCCGGTGCCTACTCAGTTGGGTCGGTACCCACTCAGTTGGAGTGCGTCAGTAACAGATCAGCCACGATCGCCACACCCTCACCGGATTCGCCCCCCGGCAAGGTGAGTAGCACTCTGGACCCGGTGGGCACATCAGCGAGTAAGTCATACCACTGCCCCGCACCCAGCCGAGCGACCTCAGGTACCGGCTGGCTGCCCTCGAACTGGGGCCAGGTACTCTCCTGCTCGCTGTTCGTCCAGGTGATGATCGAGTAGGCCACCACCACGTCGTCACCGGACTCGGCCTGCGGTCCGTCGCCCTCGGCGATGATCTCCACCGTCGGTTCTTCCGGCACCTCGGCCCCATCGCGCACGTGGGGCATCACCGGTTCACCGGGGCCGGCGTCCAAACTGACCGGCAGTTCGTCCTCGTCGGCCACGACGGTGGCATCGGCCGCGCCGGCGTCCGTCGGGTTCACCGCTTCGATCACATCGACAACGAAAACGATGGTGTCGTCGGGGCCGATGCGCCCATCAGGTGTACCGCCGGAGGGGCCATAGCCGAGTTCGGGCGGGATAGAGATGAGAAGTCGCGAACCGGCTTCGTGACCCGGAATGCCCTGGCTCCACCCCTCGATGACTCCATTCAGTGGGAATAGCGCCGGTGCGCCCCGGTCGAAAGAACTATCGAACGGTTCACCGCTGCCCCACACGTGACCCGCGTAGTCGGCCAGGACCGCCGCACCGTCCTCAACCACCGGCCCGTCCCCTTCAGCGAGAACTTCGACCCGCAACTCCCCCGGTGGGTCGCTCTGCGGGAAGGACAGCGCAGCATCACCGCCGTATTGGGCGTCGACCTGCGGCAGATCCTCATGAGCCGCTGCGTCGTCGGTCGTGCCCGCATCGTCGGGCCCTGTTGAACAACTCGCGACAACTATCAGCAAGGCCGCGGTCAATGCCGCGATACGGCCCCGGCCTCGGGTTCGGCCGTTCAGTGGAACGAGTCCCCACAGGCACAGGAGCCACCGGCGTTCGGGTTGTCGATCGTGAAGCCCTGCTTCTCGATGGTGTCTGCGAAGTCGATGGTCGCGCCGCTGAGGTAGGGCACGCTCATTTTGTCCACCACGACCTCGACCCCTTCGAACTCCCGGACCGCGTCTCCGTCCAGGTAACGCTCATCGAAGTACAACTGGTAGATGAGGCCGGAACAACCACCGGGCTGGACCGCGACACGCAGGCGCAGATCATCGCGCCCTTCCTGGTCCAGCAGCGCTTTCACCTTGGCTGCTGCCACATCGGTCAGCAGAACCTCGTGGGTTGTTTCTTCTTCAGTCGTCTGGCTCATCGTTGCCTCTCCGGCTCGGGTAACGGGCTGGCCTGAACACCACTGTAACCCCCTGCGGTCGTCTATGTGCGACCGAACTCGGGGGCGGGTCAAGCAGGCGCCGGGGTCCCGCAAATCATCGCGGCGTCGCCTGGCAAATCACCGGGGCGCCCAGTTCCGCAGGACACGTGCGGAGCGGGCTCGAAGGGCGTCGGCTGGATCCACTGGCTCGCGTGACTCGGGTCTGCTTCCCGGCACCAGTGGTCGATCGATCAGCGGGTACGCAGCGCTGACGCCGACGTTGGCCAGTTCCCGGCGGTTGACCATGACGTCATGCGCCAGTGCCACTACCGGCAGCCCGTACTCGGCCGTCAAGGTGCCAACCGTTGGCACCACACCCTGATGCATCGAGTGGTTGTCCAGTGATGCTGTGCCGGTGAGGACCAGGTCTGCCTCTCCCAAGGTCTCCCGCAGCCCGAGTTCACCGGCGAGTACCTGTGCCCCCGGGAGCAACCGCGCCCCCAGCAGCCCGAGCATGAACGCGACCCCGCCTCCGGCGCCGGTGTACGGAGCTCCCGGGCCGGCGACCTCCGCAGCAGCGTCCAGACTGATGCGAAGCGGCGGCAAGTTCCTGGCCTGCTCGAAGGCGTGGTGGGCCAGATCGGCGGTGCGCCGTTCCATACGCTGGGCGGCGCCGGCGGACAGGCCGAATTTCTGCAGTTGCGCCCCGGCGCCGTGCAACCCGAGCAGGGGTGTGTCCTGCGCGACGGCGACAACCAGGTCGGTGTCGGCAAGCCGATGGCGCACCGGACCGAGCGCCTGCCACGGCCCCCGATCTGTCGGGCCGGCCACCTGATGCGTTGTGACGTCGGCCACGCCGCCTGCATTCGGTAGATCGGGCGCCTCGCCGGTGGAGAGCAACTGCTCGAACCGGCGGAGCATCCCCACTCCGCCGTCGTGAGTGGGTGAGGCTCCCAAACCGATGACGATCCGCCCAGCCCCGGTCTGCACGGCGGCACGGACCAGGTCGGCAACACCCGCACTGCTCCCTGCCGTCACGACGTCTTCCGCCTGGTGGCTGCAGGAGGGGGCGAGCACTGCGGCCGGTTCGATGTACGCCGTGCCCCCGCCCCGGCCCGGTACATGCAGGACTGCCGCCGGCACCTCCTGGCCGAGCGTGCCCGGAACGTTAACCGGCACAAGTTCACCGCCGCGGGTGCTGTGCACAGCCTCCACGAGCCCGCTTCCGCCGTCGCTCATCGGTCTGAGGGTGGCGCGATGACCGGCTTGCTCCCATGGCGCAGCCATCGCCGCAGCCGCCTGCACTGCTGAGAGTGCGCCGCCGAACTGGTCTGGGGCAATGAGGATCCGCACCCCGACATTCTCCCCCAGCACTACCGGTGCGCCCCACCAAGGCGGCCTGGCCACGTGGGCTTCAACGGGTGGTCGGCCGCAGACCGTGACGACGGGTGTAGGAGCAGCGCCGGCCTTGTCCTGCTGCACAAGTGACACTCGGCTCCACCGCACCAGTGGCACCGACCAACGTCACGCGGAGCACCGGTCTGGGGAGCAGTACGCTGAAGGGGTGTTTGGACGCCAGAAGAATTCGCCGAAGTCGCCTCCGACCGATCCCGAGCCCCAGGCAGCACCGGCGCCTGCCAAGGATGGGCGTAAGGGACGGCCGACGCCGAAGCGTCGGGATGTGGAGGCAGCGAACCGGCGACCTTTGGTCCCCGATGACCGCAAGGCAGCCCGGCGCAACCAGCGGGAACAGTTCGCCCGCGCGCGCCGCGAGCAGCAAGAAGCGATGCTCAGCGGTGATGAGGAGAAGATGCCGCTACAGCACCGGGGCCCCGCCCGGCGCTTCATGCGCGACTACGTCGATGCCCGGTGGTCCCCCGGGGAACTGTTCCTTCCGGTGGCCATCCTCATCATCGTGGTGCTGCTGGCCGGGAACCTGTTCCCGCAGTTCATCGAGATCATCATCTCGGGGATCCTCGTGGCCTATCTGTACGTGCTCCTGGCGATCGTGGATGCGGTGATTCTGGCGGTCCGCGTGCGGAAGAAGGCACGGGAGAAGTTCGGTGCCGAGGCCCTGGGCCGCGGCGCCTTGATGTACATCGTGTTCCGGTGCTTCTACCTGCGCCGGATGCGGCTGCCCCGACCCGTCGTCAAACGCGGAGAGTTCCCGGTCTGACGGAGAGTTTCCGGTCTGACCTCCCTCAGGCACGGGTAATTCACTCATGCGCTGAGACTCCCTCATGCATCGAGGGCCCGATTCATCCGCGCCGGCCAGGTAGGCCCGCCGTAGATGAATCCGGAATAGGCCTGCAGCAGATCTGCCCCGGCATCGAGGTAGGCCTGGGCGTGTGCGGGTGAACTGATGCCGCCCACCCCGATGATGAGTTGCTCGCCGGCGAGCCTCGTTCGTAGCAACGACACCACCTGTAAACCACGCTGCCGCACCGGCTCGCCCGAGAGCCCTCCGGCACCGTGATCGTGCCGAACGGTGGTGTTCACTGCGATCACCCCGGCCAGGTTCAGTTCCTTGCTGAGGTTCGCGATGTCCTCGATGTCCCGATCGGCCAGGTCGGGTGCGATCTTGACGAACATCGGCACGGTACGGGCGGCCGCGGCGTCGGCGGTTTGCTGGACCTGTTGCAGGATGGGGCGCAGCGCCTCGACCTGTTGCAGGTCGCGCAGCCCCGGAGTGTTCGGCGACGACACGTTGACCACGAGGTAGTCGGCATGGGGTGCCAGCAAGCGGGCGCTGTAGGTGTAGTCGGCCACCGCCTGTGAGGCGGGAGTCACTTTGGACTTCCCGATGTTCACCCCCAGCACGACCCGTCTGCCCGCGGCGGTCCGGCGCAATCGTTGCAGCCGCGCCGCAACCCGGGTGGCACCGTCGTTGTTGAACCCCATGCGGTTCACCAGCCCGCCCTGCTCGGGCACACGCCACAATCGGGGACGCTCATTACCGGGCTGCTCGACGGCGGTCACAGTGCCGACCTCGATGAATCCGAATCCCAGTGCGGCCAGCCCGCGCACCATGGTGGCGTTCTTGTCGAATCCAGCAGCCAGCCCGAGCCGGCCCGGTAGAACTCGACCGGCAAGTACCGGAGTCTCGCTCGTACCGGCGGTCCCGCCCGTCCCGGCCGCCCTGCTCGCCCCGGCGGTCCCAACAAGCGCGGATGTTGCCCACCGCAGCGGGGGCACCTCTCCGAAGAGTTTCAGCACGCGGGCGGCAAGGTGGTGCGCGGTTTCGGCGTCGACCCTTCGCAATACCTTGGTGAACAGCAACCGGTACAGCCGTGCCACTGTCCCCGGTGTGCCGGGCATCCTTACCTTTGAGGTCATGGCGCCGCCATCCGCGTCACGAGGCCGCGATCCGGGAGGGGCGGGACCACCACAGCCAACTCAGGCCCAGGAACGGCAGCACCAGCGGGACATAGCCGTACCCGGCGCCGAACTGCGACCAGACCGTCTCCCGGGGGAACAGTTCCGGGTGGGTCAAGGACAGTGCGCCGACCGCCAGCACGCCGACGGCCTCGATGGTCACCGCGATCCAGCCGACCTTGCGCCACCGGCGCCCGTTGTGCGCGAGTGCGATCGTGGCGATCACATAGATCGCCGCGGCCACGGCGGACAAGGTGTAGGCCACCGGGGCCTCAGCGGCGTCGCGGATGAGTTGCACACCAGAGCGGGCGCTGGCGGATACAGCGAAGACGGCATAGACGACGATCAGCACCCGCCCGGCCCCGTAAGCGGGTCGGCGGGTATCCTCCATCGGCGTCAACTCACTCACCGAGTACCCAGATCTGCCAGATCCGCAATTGCATTGCCGCGATCGCGAACGCCGCTACAACCAGCACCACCGAACTCCACTTGGTCCGGTCCAACACGGCCCACCACGCCGCTGCCGGCAGCAGCACCAACGCCGTGATCAGGTAGCCCCACAACAACCACGGGTCGGGCGAGGCCTGCCCCGACCCGATACCCACCGCCGCGAGGACCATCTGCGCCACGATCCCCACCACCACCACGCCGGCGGCGATGAGTTGCACGAAGATCACCGGCTTGTCGCGCAGCGCGCGAATTCCCGCCCAGCCGGCGAGCAGAAGGCAGGCGCCGAGAATGCACCAAGTCACGACGAGCACACCAGAAGGGTAGTGCCAGCCCGCCCCTGCGGGATGCGTACGATAAGGCATGTGACTGAACTGACATTGACTGCGAAGAGCCCTGCCCGACTATCCGCCGACGCCCTGGTGGTGCCCGTCCACGACGACGACGGCACCGCCGCACTGCTACCCGACCCCGGGCTGGAGGAGAAGGTCAGTGCCGCCCTGCGGGACGCGATCGACGTCCTGGACGTGCCCGGCCAGGCCGGAAAGGTCACCCGAGTTCCAGCGCCCGAAGGTGTAGGCGCAAGCGTGGTCGCTTTCACCGGAATCGGCCCGCTGCCAGAGACGCCGGACGCCGAGCAGTTCCGCCGCGCGGCAGGAACTGCCGTGCGCGAACTTGAAGGTGCAGCGACGGTGGCGCTGGCATTCGGTGACCGGGAAGCACAGATCACCGGCGCGGTCGCAGAAGGTGCACTCCTGGGCGCCTACCGGTTCAACCGGTACAAGAAGGACGCCAAGTCCGGACCGGCCCAGGTGGTGCTGCTCACGACGGCGGCCAAGGACAAGGCGGTGAAGGATGCCGTGGCCCGCGCACGAGTGGTGGCCGAGCGCGTGAACGCCACTCGGGATCTGGTGAACACCTCGCCACGGGATCTATACCCGGAGACCTTCGCCCAGACCGCGCGTGACCTGGTCAAGGGCACCAAGGTCGGCATCGAGGTACTCGATGAGGACGCGCTGCGGGCCGGGGGCTACGGCGGCCTGATCGGCGTGGGACAGGGATCGGCTCGCGGGCCCCGGCTGGTGAAGTTGACCTACCAGCCGGCTCGCGCCAAAGGCCACTACGCGCTGGTCGGTAAGGGCATCACGTTCGACTCCGGCGGCCTGTCGATCAAGCCGGCCAAGAGCATGGAGACGATGAAACTGGACATGGCCGGCGCCGCGGCCGTGTTGCACACGGTGCTGGCTGCCGCCGAACTCCAGGTGCCGGTCGCCGTCACGGGCTTCCTCGCCCTCGCTGAGAACATGCCCTCCGGAACGGCCCAACGGCCCTCGGACGTGATCGAGATCCGCGGCGGTAAGACCGTGGAGGTACTGAATACCGACGCCGAGGGGCGTTTGGTGTTGGCCGATGCGCTGGTAGCGGCGACGGAGGCGGGTGCGGATGTGATCGTGGACATCGCCACCCTCACCGGTGCACAGATGGTCGCGCTGGGCAACCAGGTCAGCGCGGTGATGGGCACGGAGGAGACCCGGGACCAGGTGGTGGCCGCTGCCGACGCTTCCGGAGAGCAGATGTGGCCGATGCCGCTCCCGGAGGAACTGCGGCCGTCGCTGAAGTCCTCGGTGGCGGACATCTCCAACATCGGTGACCGGTTCGGCGGCATGCTCACCGCCGGGCTGTTCCTCAAGGAGTTCGTCGGGGACACCCCCTGGGCGCACCTGGACATCGCCGGCCCCGCGTTCAACGAGGCGGCTCCGCGGCATTACGTGCCCAAGGGCGGCACCGGCGTGGGCGTGCGCACCATGCTGCAACTGCTTGAGAACGCCGCTGAGGGCTGAGCGTCCAGGCGCCCTGAGCACCGCCCGCACCCGGCAGTAACCCTTCAGGGTTTTGGGCGGGTGGCGATGGTGCCCGCGCCCGGGCACCAACGCTCCGCCCCTGTCCTGCGGTGCTGCCCTGCCGATGTGCGCGTCGGGGCGGCTCAGCGAGAGTTCCGGCCGGTCACCAGTAGCGGTGATCGGCCGGAACCAGCCTCATCCCCGCCCCGCCAGAGCCGAGGCCAGCACGTCTCGGACCGCCTCCCGGCACGCTCGATTGGGGCCATCGGCCAACCAGTGCCAAGATGGAGACCACTATGCGTCCAGGCACGATCAGCCCAGATGGACAAGTAGCGCAAAGACGGATGACACGCATCGCTGCAGGAGGAGCACGTGAAGGACGAGGAGTCCGCACAGTACGACGTCGTGATCCTCGGGGGCGGCAGTGGCGGGTACGCCACCGCGTTGCGAGCAGCCCAGTTGGGTCAATCGGTGGCTCTTGTCGAAGCCGATCAACTGGGCGGCACCTGCCTGCACCGCGGGTGCATCCCCACGAAATCACTGCTGCACTCCGCGCACGTGGCCGACCAGGTGCGCGAAGCAGCCCAGTACGGGGTGCTCGCCGAGTTGCAGGGGCTGGACATCACCGCGATGCACAAGCACAAGGATCGCGTGGTCTCCCGCATGCATAAGGGCTTGCGATCCTTGCTCTCCGCGCGGGACATCACCGTGATCCCAGGGCGCGGCACGGTGGTGGGCCAGAACGCCGTCTCGGTCAATGACACGCTGTTACGCGGCCGCCACCTCGTGCTGGCAACCGGCTCCAGGAGCCGTTCGTTGCCCGGAGTCCACATCGGCGGTCGGGTCATCACCTCCGACCAGGCCCTGGCGATGGACTGGATTCCCCGCAGCGCCATCGTGGTGGGCGGAGGCGTGATCGGCGTGGAGTTCGCCAGCCTGTGGCGTTCCATGGGCGTCGACGTGACCGTCCTGGAGGCCCTGCCCAGGCTCATCGCCGGCGAGGATGAATCGATGAGCACTGCACTGGAGCGCGCCTTCGGCAAGCGCGGCATCACCGTGCGCACCGGTGTGAAGACCGAGCGCATCGAAGATCAGGAGCGGCACGCACAAGTGACCCTCGAAGACGGCAGCGAACTCACCGCCGAGGTGGTGCTCATGGCGGTCGGCCGCGATCCGGTGACTTCCCCCGCGGACACGGAACGAGCAGGCGTGAAGTTGCAGGATGGATTCATCCAGGTCGATGACCGCCAGCGCACCACCGCCGAATCGATCTACGCCGTCGGCGACCTGGTTGCCGGCCCCCAACTTGCCCATCGGGCGTTCGCCCACGGCATCTTCGTCGCCGAAGACATTGCCGGACTGGAGCCGCGACCGGTACCGGCGGAGGCGATACCCCGGATCACCTACAGCGCCCCCGAGGTCGCCGCGGTGGGGCTGACCGAGCAGCAGGCACGCGACCGACTCGGCGATGACGCGGTGCGTACGGTGGAGTACAGCCTCACCGGCAACGCCCGTACCCAGATCCAGGGCGGCCGGGGCATGGTCAAGTATGTCCAGCAAGCCGACGGGCCGATCGTGGGTGTCCACGCCATTGGTCCGGGTGTGGGAGAACTCATCGGCGAGGCTCAACTGATGGTGGGCTGGCAGGCCTACCCTGAAGATGTGGCACCCCTGGTGCATGCTCACCCGACACAGAACGAATCGCTCGGCGAGGCGGCACTGGCTCTGGCCGGTAAACCCTTGCACTCGAATCACTGACCCGACGAAGGAGACTGAAAAGGTCATGTCCGAATCCGTGCAGATGCCCGCCCTGGGCGAGAGCGTCACCGAAGGAACAGTCACCCAGTGGCTGAAGTCCGTCGGCGATGAGGTCGAGGTAGACGAGCCCCTACTCGAAGTGTCCACCGACAAGGTGGACACCGAGATCCCCTCCCCCGTGGCCGGGGTGCTGGAGAAGATCCTGGTGGAGGAGGACGAGACCGTCGAGGTCGGCGCCGAACTGGCCGTCATCGGCTCCGGTGAAGGCGGCGGCGACGACGGCGCTCCTGCCGAGGCGGAGCAAGAGACCGAGCCGGAGCCCGAGCCGGAGCCCGAGCCGGAACCGGAACCAGAGCCGGAACCGGAACCAGAGCCGGAACCCGAGCCCGAACCAGAGCCGGCATCATCCGGGTCGTCGGCATCCGGGTCAGGCGGTGGCGGCGAACGGACGGCGGTCAACCTGCCGGAACTGGGTGAGTCGGTGACCGAGGGCACCGTCACCCAGTGGCTGAAGTCCGTCGGCGATGACGTCGAGGTCGATGAACCACTCCTGGAGATCTCCACCGACAAGGTCGACACCGAGATCCCCTCACCGGTGGCCGGCACATTGCTGGAGATCGTCGCTGAGGAGGACGAGACCGTCGAGGTCGGCGCACCGCTTGCCTATGTCGGCTCCGGCGCTCCTGCCGGCGGGGACGACGCCGCGCCCGCCGAACCGAGCGCAGAGCCCGCCGAAGCGAGCGCAGAGCCTGCCGGGGACGACGCCGCCCAGGCGGAGGCCCAAGACACCGCGGGCCGCGGGCAGGCACAGGTGCCGGAGGAAGTCGAACCCGAACCGGAGGAAGCACCCGCAGAAGCCAAGGAGGCCCAGGCCAAGGCCGAACGTGAACCGGCGCCGAGCGCCCCGGCGGACGACGGCGAGGACAAGCAGGTGTCCTACGTCACCCCGCTCGTGCGTAAACTCGCCGCCGACAAGGGCGTGGACCTGTCAACGATCACCGGAAGCGGTGTGGGCGGACGCATTCGCAAACAGGACGTACTCGACGCCGCGGAAGCCGCTGAGAAGCAGGCAGCGGAGAAGGACCGGCCCGCCGAGGAACCCGCGGCACGGAAGCCCACCGCCCCGACCACACCGGAAGTCTCCCCGCTACGAGGCACCCGCGAGAAGATGACCCGGTTGCGCAAGATCATCGCCGACCGGATGAGTGAGTCGCTGCAAGTCTCAGCCCAGTTGACCACGGTCGTCGAGGCGGACGTGACCACCATCGTGCGGTTGCGGGAACGCACCAAGGAGGAATTCCTCCAGCGGGAGGGCGTCAAGCTCACGTACCTGCCGTTCTTCGCGCTTGCTGCGATCGAGGCGCTGAAGGCCCACCCGGTGCTCAACGCCTCCATCGAAGGCGAAGAGATCGTCTACCACGGCGCGGAGAACCTGGGAATCGCGGTCGACACCGAGCGCGGGTTGTTGGTGCCGGTCATCAAGGACGCCGGTGACCTGAACATCGCCGGACTCGCCCGCTCGATCGCCGATCTGGCCGAGCGCACGCGCAGTAACAAGGTCATGCCAGATGAGTTGACCGGGGGCACCTTCACCCTGACCAACACCGGGTCAGCGGGCGCCTTGTTCGACACTCCGATCATTCCCCAGCCCCAGGTCGGGATCCTGGGCGTGGGCACGATCGTGAAGCGTCCGATGGTGGTGGAGGCAGAGGGCGCCGATGTGATCGGTATCCGCTCCATGGTGTACCTGTCGCTCACCTACGACCACCGGCTCGTCGATGGTGCGGATGCAGGACGGTTCCTCACCACGGTGAAGAACCGATTGGAAGAGGGCCGGTTCGAGTCGCAATTGGGACTCTGAGCAACTAGCGCCACGCCCCGGCCGGAACCCCTGGACGCAACACGTACCGGACGTTCCGGCCGGGGCGCTTTTCGTTTGCGCCCCGTCCGGCCTGGTTGGAGCGTCGAGGTGCTTCCCCTCGCTCGCACCTCAACATGGCTCGATACGAGCCACGTGCCATCTGGAATCTGCGGGCAATAGACCCAAGACTGCACACCTTTGGGCAGCCGGATGAACCTGTCGCCCCTGTGCGTCCGTAACCGTGTATTCGCTGGTGGACAACTGCACCCGCACCCACGCGAGTTGGCCGTCTCCGGCCGGCGGAGAACCCCAGCGCGCCGCCTCCCCCTCGAGCTCGCTCGCGCCCTCGGGTGTCATGGATTCCTCGGACGCGAGCGTCTCAGCGTCGGTGACCACGGTGCGCAGGCCTTCGACGCCCACATCCCCCGCGGCCAAAGCCTCGACGAAGTCGGCATCGTTGTGGGCAGCGGGCGATCCCGGCGCGGTCAGTGCCCGCAGCCCTTCCGCATCGCCCCCATTGATCGCCCGGTCCCGTGCCCGGGTGAGGTTCTCGGCAGCCTCTGCGGGGTCAGCCAAGGCGCCCGCATCCGGGTCGCCACGAGGTGATGCACCGCCGTTCTCGGCGCCATCCCCCGAGGAAGGATCGGATGGTGGGGTAATCGGCGCCCCGTCGGCCGTGGCTCCGTCGGCACCGCTCACATGCTGTGCCTCGGGGGCATTGGTTTCGGCTCCGGGCTCTCCGCCGGCATCCGAAGCAAGGAACCACCACGTGCCCGCACCGAGAATGAAGGTCGCTACGGCACCTGCGACCACGATGGGTCGCCGGTTCGTTTCGCGTCTGTGCCTGGGGCCGTGATCGGCTATCCGGCGGGTCTCTTCCCGTTGGGCATGATCGCGGAGCGCCGCGCCGGCCAGAACCGGGCCGGCCGGGAGATTCACCCCCGCTCCCCCGGCTTCGCTCAGTCGGTGATGAAGGTCCGCCATCGAGCACCGGCCCCGCGGCTTCGGTGCCAGAGCGGTGCCTACCCGTTCGCGCAGTAGGCCGCGGTCCTCACTGCGGCCCAACCAGATGACCAACCGTGCGAGCCCATAAACATCGTCGCTTGGGAGAACAGCGTCGCCGGCGCCGCGCTCGGGGGCCGCGAATTCTCCCGTGCCACCCTCCGCTGCCGGTTCACCGACCAGGTCAACCAGAACCGCCCCACGGCGTGGCACCAGCACCACGTTGTTCGGTGACACGTCGCCGTGCACGATTTCTGCCGCGTGCATCGCGGCCAAGGCTGAGGCGAGGTCAGCACCTACCCCTAATGCCTCTGGAGCGCTGAGCCCGCCGCGGCTGATCCGCGCGGTGGCGAGCGTAGGTCCTGGCACGGCCTCACTGACGACCGCGAGGTAGCCCTCCTCTGTTGTCAGCACCTCCGTGACGTGGGCCAAGTGCGGGTGGCGAAGCTCTTGCAATCGCTGCAGGCGTTGCTCGTCAAGTGGCGTCGACCCGTGTTGCTCCTGAAGAAGCCGTACCGCGACCGCTTCACCTCGACGGTCCCGCGCGAGCCAGGTCACCCCGGCCGACCCGGACCCGATGGGGCCGTCAATGGTGTAACCCGGGATGCGCATGCGTCCAGGCAAGCACATCTGCGCCCGGCGCCTTCGGGGATATCCACAACCTGTGGACCAGCAAGACCTGGGGTGGAGTGGGCCCGTACCAATCATGGAGACCCGCCATCCAGATTCTGGGGCGTCAAGCCCGATCCGCACCGGGCCTGGTCCAGCAAGGATCCGAACCGCGGGCTCGTGCGCCCTCGAATCAGCGAGCCGGATCGGTGGGGCACCGCCAGGCCGTGCCGAGCCAACTGTGGTCCTATCCGCGTGTCCTTTGGCATTAGGCTGGGAGCATCATGGCCAAGAAAGACGCTGCTGCGAAGACTCCCAAGGTGAAGAAGCGGCGCTGGTATCACCAGCTCTGGGAGATCTTCCAGATGGTCCGCAGTGTGCGACCATCGATCACCTGGTGGATTCTGCTCATCATCGTGGGCGGCACCGGACTCGGTGTGCTCATCGGGCAACTCGCCGGATATCCGATCTACATCCCCGTGTTGGTGTTCCCGTTCACCCTCCTCGGTGCGATGTTCCTGCTCTCCCGGTGGGCGGAGCGGGTGGCGTATGAACGGATCGAGGGCCGGCCGGGAGCGGTTGGATCGGCTCTGGGAACCATCCGGAGGGGATGGAACATCCAGGAAGAGCCAGTTGCGATCGACCCGCGAACTCAGGACATGGTGTTCCGCGCGGTCGGCCGGCCGGGTGTGGTCCTCATCGGCGAAGGCGGGCCGCCGCACCGCCAGCAGCGGATGCTGGAGGCGGAACGGCGCAAAGTCGCCCGCGTCCTGCCGAACGTGCCGATCCTCCTGATCCAGTGCGGGCGGGAGGCGGGGCAGGTGCCCTTGCCGAAGATCGCTTCGCGCATCCGCAAGTTGAAGCCGCAGTTGACCAAGGTGGAAGTCGCGGAGGTGGCCAAGCGGTTACGAGCGCTACGCTCCAACCGCCTGCCAATCCCCAAGGGAGTTGATCCGACCAGGATGCGTCCGGACCGCAAGGGCCTGCGCGGCCGCTGACCCGCTCCTTGGATCTCTCGTGCTCCGGCGGGCGCGGCTAGGTGCTCCGGTTCTGCGCGCGCCAAGATGCTCCAGTTTCGCGGGCGCCTACGCGCTCCAGTTTCGCGGGCGCCAAGGTGCTCCAGTTTCGCGGGCGCCTACGCGCTCCGGTTTCTGCGGCGGCTCGGCGCACTGGTTCTGCGACAACTAGGCGCACCGGTGCAGTTAGTTGCTCCGGTTCCCCAACTTCTCCCGCAGCGGCACGATATAGGTGCCCGACCAACGTTCGTGCATCCCACGACGGTCGGCGTCGGTGATGACAGCTGGCAACAACAGGCACAGCGCGACAGTGCGGACCGCCGCTCGCGCGAACCCGGGGATACGTCCATCTGCGGTACGGCACCCCACGCCGACGATCCAGTGGCCGAGGGTGGTGCCCAGCGTGGCCTGGAACAAGAAGGTGGTACCGGCGAAGATCAGCAATGTGGCCAGATTGCTGGTTGCGAAGAACGCGAACGAGACCGCCAGCGCTGCGGTCCAGTCAATGAAGATCGCTACCACGCGCCGGCCCCAGAACGTGGGAGCGCGGTGAGCCGGGGAACCGGATTCATCTTCTGGCGTGGAGGGCACAAACCCACGGTAGCCCGCATTGCACACGGGGCGGACCGGCGGTGCTCCGCAACGAAAGCGTCCTGCTCGGGCAGAATCGATCCAGTGCCACTGCTGCCTGCGGCAACTTTGAGCCAGTACCTACTCTGTTACCCGACCCAATACCGCTACCCGGCTAACCCATCCGCTCCCCAACTTCCCGCCCCCGTCCGGTTACTGTCGCTCCACCTGATGCGAGGAGAATCACATGTTCAACACCGCCGAGGAGGCCATTGCCTTCACCAAGGACGAGGGAGTGGAGTTCGTCGACGTGCGTTTCTGCGACCTGCCGGGGGTGATGCAGCACTTCAATATCCCGGTGGCGGCGTTCAACGAGGACGCTTTCTCCGACGGGCTCATGTTCGACGGCTCTTCGATCCGCGGCTTCCAGGCGATCCACGAATCGGACATGAAACTGGTTCCGGACGTCACCACGGCCTACATCGACCCGTTCCGCAGTCGCAAGACGCTGGTGATGAACTTCTCCATCCTGGACCCGTTCACCGACGAACCGTACGCGCGCGATCCACGCAACATCGCAGCCAAAGCCGAGGCCTACCTCACGTCCACCGGTATCGCAGACACGGTGTACTTCGGCCCCGAGGCGGAGTTCTACCTTTTCGATGACATCCGCTACCAGAGCACCCAGAACTCCGGGTTTTACCACATCGACTCCGTCGAGGCGGCGTGGAACACCGGGCGGGACGAAGACGGCGGCAACCTGGGCTACAAGACCCGCTACAAGGGCGGATATTTCCCGGTCTCCCCCAACGACCAGTTCGCGGACCTACGGGACACTATGGTCGCCGTCCTGCAGCAAGTGGGCCTGGAGGTGGAGCGGGCTCACCACGAGGTGGGCACCGCCGGCCAACAAGAGATCAACTACGAGTTCTCCACGTTGCAGGGCGCGGCAGATGACCTGATGAAATTCAAGTACGTCATCAAGAACGTGGCCTGGCAGCACGGCAAGTCGGCCACGTTCATGCCCAAACCGCTCTACGGCGACAACGGGTCCGGCATGCACTCCCACCAGTCGTTGTGGAAGGACGGGCAGCCGCTGTTCTTCGACGAACACGGGTACGGCGGCCTGTCGGACACCGCCCGGTGGTACATCGGCGGGTTGCTGGCCCACGGGCCGTCACTGGTGGCGTTCACCAACCCGTCCACGAATTCCTTCCGGCGACTGGTGCCCGGTTTCGAGGCGCCGGTCAACCTCGTCTACTCCGCGCGCAACCGGTCGGCTTGCATCCGGATTCCGATCACCGGCTCCTCGCCGAAGTCCAAGCGGGTCGAGTTCCGCGTCCCTGATCCCTCGGCCAACCCCTACCTGGCTTTCTCCGCGATGCTGATGGCGGGGCTGGATGGTATCCGCAACCGGATCGAACCACCGGATCCGATCGACAAGGACCTGTACGAACTGCCGCCGGAGGAGCACGCCCAGATCGCACAGGTCCCGGCATCCCTGGAAGGTGCTCTGGACGCCCTGGCGGCGGACCACGACTACCTCACCGAAGGCGACGTCTTCACCCCGGACCTCATCGATACCTGGATCACGTACAAGCGGCAGCAGGAGATCGACTCCTTGCGCCAGCGGCCCCACCCGCATGAGTTCTCGCTGTACTACGACCTGTAACCGCCGCTGCGAGGGACCTGTAGCCGCGCCCGCGGCGGACCGGCAACCACGCCCGCGGCGCGTGTGCGCATCAGTCGTAGAACAACCGCTCCACCACCACCCGGCAGCGCCGGGAGGCGCGCAACCAATCGGCCTCCAGATCCGTGGCGTGCCCCGGCGGGTAGCCGAGCAACCGGGAAACCGCCGTCAGTTCGGTGCCGGTGGGGAAGACGTCGATGCGTTGCAGGTTCGTTCGGCCCGTAGCCAGCACATTGGCGTTGCGCAACCGCGACGCCAGCACCCACGACTCACGCAAACGTTCGGCATCCGACGACGCGACCAAGCCCGCGTCCTCCGCTGCCTGGAGCGCACCGAGGGTGGAGGTTTGCTGCAGGGCGGGGACCTCATCGGCGTGCTGCAATTGCAGCAATTGCACCGTCCACTCCACGTCCGCCAGCCCGCCCCGACCAAGTTTGAGGTGATGGGTGGCCTCCACTCCGCGGGGCATCCGTTCGTCCTCCACACGGGCTTTGATCCGCCGCAACTCACGCAATCGGGCCGCCGGGAGGCCCCCGACCGGGTACCGGACCGGCGCAATCAACTCCTCGAACCTCGCGCCTAGATCACTGTTACCGGCCACCGGGCGGGCGCGAAGCAAGGCTTGATGTTCCCACGGCTGCGCCCAGCGGCGGTAATAAGCCGCGTAGGAGTCCAGCGACCGCACCACGGGTCCGTTCTTGCCTTCCGGGCGTAGTGCCGCATCCACCGGAAGCCCGGGTTCGGAGCCGGTGGACCCCAGCAATGTTCCTACCCTGCCGGCCACGGCCAGGGCCCACCGTTGCGCCACCTGTTCCTCCGCACCTGGGCGCGGTTCGTGTACGAAGAGCACATCGGCGTCGGAGGCGTAGCCCACTTCCTGCCCGCCCAGCCGGCCCATCGCCACGATGAGGAACTCGCCAGGGTCCTCCCTCAGCCCCATCTGCGGGGTGACCTCCTGGGTGGCGAGCCGCAACGCGCCGCGCAGTGCCAGGTCCGCGGCGGGAGCGATCACGGTCTCCATGGCTTCCACGCGCACCCCGCCCAGCACGTCGGCGATGGCGCCCCGGGTCAGTTCCCGACGACGCACGTATCGGACCGTACGCGCCGCCTGCTCCGTATCGTCGCGGCGTTGCAGCATCGCGTCGAGGTTCTGCCACAACGAGTCCAACGACCTGGGGCGCAAGTCTGCCTCGTTGCCCAGCCAGGCCACCGACTCCGGGGATCGGATGAGCATCTCTGCCACGTACTTGCTGGTGGACAGCAGTTGGGCCAGGCGCTTACCGGCGGCACCGGAGTCTCGCAGCATTTTCAGGTACCAGTGCGTAGTTCCCAGTTCCTCCGATAGGCGCCGGAAGAACAGTAGGCCCTGGTCCGGGTCCGCACCTTCGGCGAACCAGCCCAGCAGCACCGGTAACAGTTGCCGTTGGATTTTGGCACGGCGGGAGATGCCGGTGGACAGCGCGCCGATGTGGCGAACGGCCCCGACCGGGTCGCGGTAACCGATCGCCGCGAGTCGGGCCGCGGCCGATTCCGGCGATAAGGCCGCATCGGCCGCCGACAACCGGGCGGTGGCGGGCAACAGGGGCCGGTAGAAGATCTCTTCGTGCAGTTGCCGCACCCGGCGGCGGGACAGGCGCCACCGGCTGGTCAGTTCCGCGATCCCGTCCGGTCCGTAACCGATCGATCTGGCCAGGTGGCGAAGGTCGTGCTCAGCGGTGGGGAACAGGTGCGTGCGGCGCATCCGGTGCAGTTGGATGCGGTGTTCCAGAAGGCGCAGGAACTGGTACAACTCGGCTAACTCATCGGCGTGGTCCCGGCCCACGTATCCGGCGTCCGACAGTTGGGTCAACGCCTCCAGGGTGTTGGGTGAGCGGAGGCCGGCGTCCAGCCTGCCGTGCACCAGTTGCAGTAGTTGCACGGTGAATTCGACGTCGCGCAGCCCGCCCCGACCGAGTTTGATCTGCCGGTCGGCCTCGTCGGCGGGCACGTGCTGTTCCACTCGCCGGCGCATGGCCTGGGAGTCCTCCACGAAGTTCTTCCGATTCACCGCCTCCCACACCAGCGGCGCCAGTGCCTCGACGTAGCGGCCGCCGACGTCTTGGTCCCCTGCCAGCGGGCGAGCCTTGAGCAGCGCCTGGAACTCCCACGTCTGGGCCCAGCGTTGGTAGTACTGCAGGTGGGAGGCGAGGGTTCGAACCAGCGGCCCGTTCTTACCTTCCGGACGCAGGCCGGCGTCCACTTCCCACAATGGCGGTTCCGCCGAGGGCATCGAGCACATGCGGGCCATCGAGGCAGCCAGTTTGGCCCCGAGCCGCACCGCATCCTCCTCGCTCTGGTCGTCCTGGGGTTCCACTACGTAGATGACGTCGACGTCGGAGACGTAGTTCAGTTCCCGCCCGCCGACCTTGCCCATGCCCAACACCGCCAACCTCACCTGTTGGGCCGGCGGGCCCACCTCCGCTCGTGCGAGGGCCAGGGCCCCTTCCAACGCGGCCGCCGCAAGATCTGACAGGGCGGCGGAGACCTGCGGTTGTAGGGCGTGCGGATCGGCGGCGGTCAGATCTTGGGCGGCGATGAGCAGCAGTTCGCGGCGGTAGGCACGGCGCCAGGTGTCGAGTCCTTCCTGCCAGGTTGGTTGCGCCACCGGTACCGGAGTATCCGGATCGGCGCCCGCTGCGGTGACCAGTCGCCGTCGGACCCGCTCATAAGGCATGCTCAAACGTTCCTCCGCACCGCTGAGCACCTGGGCAGCAGCCGGGTGGGCCACCAGCCAGTCCCCCAATGCCGAGGAGCCGCCCAACACCGCCAGCAGGCGGGAGCGCACCGGCCCAGGGTCGGTGAGCAACTCGTGCATCGGCTCCTTGTGCTCGGCTGCCTCCACCAGCCGCACCAACGTCAACAGGGCCAGATCGGGGTCTGCCACCCGGCCCAGGTCCCGGATCAGCGTGCGCACACACTCATCGGGCTCGATTCGCCCCAGCACCGGTGCCAGGGCGTCCTCCTGCAACATGGCGGCAGCACGGCGAGTGTGGGCGAATCCGGCGCGCGCAAGGAGCCTGGTGAGTGACTCACCGTGCATGTGGCCTCCCGTGGCTTATTCCTCCGTCGTCTCCGCCTGTCTCGTGCTGGTGGCCCGCGCGGTGGTCAGACCAGCCCGATCCGGGACAACTCGAACGGGCTGACCTGGGCGCGGTATTCGTCCCACTCCTGGTACTTGTTCGCCAGGAAGTACTGAAACACCGTTTCACCGAGGGTGTCCGCGACCAGTTCGGAGGATTCCATCACCCGGCAGGCTTGCTCCAGGCTGCCTGGCAGCGGATCGATCCCCAGTGCCCGGCGCTCCCCGTCCGACAACGCCCAGACGTTGTCCTCGGCCTCCTCGGGCAACTCGTACTTCTCCTGGACGCCCTTCAGGCCTGCGCGCAGTAGTACGGCGAAGGCTAGGTACGGGTTGGCCGCGGCGTCCAGGCCGCGGTACTCGGCGCGCACGGATTGGCCTTTGAGGGGTTTGTACATCGGCACCCGAACCAACGCCGACCGGTTGTTGTGTCCCCAGCAGACGTAACTGGGTGCTTCCCGCCCGCCCCACAGCCGCTTGTAGGAGTTCACGAACTGGTTGGTCACAGCCGCGATCTCGTGGCTGTGTCGCAGCAGCCCGGCGATGAAGGAGCGCGCGGTAGGCGACAGCTGGTACTCCGCGCCGGGGGCGTGGAAGGCGTTGACGTCGTCCTCGAACAGGGACAGGTGCGTGTGCATCCCGGATCCGGGCTCACCTGGCAGGGGTTTGGGCATGAAGGTGGCTTGGAAACCCCGCTCCAGGGCCAACTCCTTCACCACCGTGCGGAACGTCATGATGTTGTCCGCTGTGGACAACGCGTCGGCGTAGCGCAGGTCGATCTCGTTCTGCCCGGGCCCGGCCTCGTGGTGGGAGAACTCCACTGAGATGCCCAGCGCCTCCAGCACCGAGATCGCTTCGCGGCGGAAGTCGTGGCCTTGATTGCCACGGGCCACATGATCGAAATATCCGGCGGTATCGGCCGGCACGAGCGGGTCGGCGTCATCCTCGCGCAGGTGGAACAGGTAGAACTCGATCTCCGGGTGGGTGTAGAAGGTGAACCCGGCCTCCTCCCCCAGTGCCAGAGCCCGTTTGAGCACCGCCCGCGGATCGGCCGGGGCCGGCTCGCCGTCCGGGGTGAGAATGTCGCAGAAGATGCGGGCCGTCGTCTGGTCTCCGCCCCGGCCGGGCAGCACCTGGAAGGTGGAGGCGTCCGGCTTGGCCAACATGTCCGACTCCGACACCCGGGCGAGGGCATGGATCGAACTGCCGTCGAACCCGATGCCCTCGGTGAAGGCGTTCTCCAGTTCCGCCGGTGCGATCGCCACTGATTTCAACGATCCGAGCACATCGGTGAACCACAACCGGATGAACCTCAGGTCGCGCTCCTCCACCGCCCGCAACACGTGTTCTTGCTGTTGGTCCATACCTCGCGCGCACCTCCGGTCGGTGATCGTGGGCCGGTCCGTGACCTCGTGGACTCATCATGGCAGGTCATCGCAGCGGGTTGCGCCCTACGATGGCGCACATGGATGCACCACGAGTCGCCATGGCCCAGATCAACCCCACGGTGGGCGCGGTAGCCGACAATGCCCAGCGGGTACGGAGCCACGCCCAGCGAGCGGCGTCCCAGGGCGCGGGCGTCGTGCTGTTCGGGGAGATGGCCCTAACCGGCTACCCCGTGGAGGACCTCGCCCTGCGCCGCTCGTTCCGCGAGACGGTAGCCCGCCAGGAGCAGCAGCTGGCTGCGGACCTGCAGGCCGACGGCCTGGGTGACCTGACCGTCGTGGTCGGGTCGGTGGGCACCGATGAGGAGGGCCGACCGCTCAACGCCGCGGTGGTGCTGCGGGGCGGGGAGGTCCGGCACCGCTATGCCAAGCAGCACCTGCCCAACTACGGGGTGTTCGACGACTACCGGGTCTTCGCCGCCGGGTCCCGGCCGCTGGTGATCGAGGTCGGCGGCGCCCGGCTGGCGCTGGCGATCTGTGAGGACCTGTGGCGCGAGGAGGTGGTCCAGGGCCTGACGGAGAGCTCTCCCGACGGGCTGCTGGTGCTCAACGCCTCCCCGTTCGAACGGGGCAAGGCCCACCGGCGCAATGAACTGGTGGGGCGGCGGGCCGCGCAACTGGGCTGCCCCGTGGTGTACGTCAACATCGTCGGCGGTCAGGATGACCTGGTGTTCGACGGCGGATCGTTCGCGGTGGGCGCGGGCGGACAGGTGTTGGCCGCCGCACCGTTGTTCATCGAGCAGACCCTCACCGTGGATCTGGGCGGCGCCCCCGGGCAGACCATCGCAGACCCGGGCAGCGACGTGGCGCAAATGTACGACGCCGCGGTGCTGGGGCTGGGCGATTACGTGCGCAAGAACGGGTTCAGTTCGGTGATCCTGGGGCTGTCCGGGGGGATCGACTCCACGCTGGTGGCCGCGATCGCCGCGGATGCGATCGGTCCGGAGCACGTGGTGGGCATCTCCATGCCCTCGGCGTACTCCTCGGAGCACTCCCGCACCGATGCGGCAGACCTGGCCCGCCGGTTGAACATGCCGGAGGCCAACTACCGCACCGTGCCGATCGCGGGGATGGTCGATGCCTTCCAGGAGGAGATGGGGCTGTCCGGGATCGCCGAGGAGAATCTGCAGGCGCGGATCCGCGCGGTGGTGCTCATGGGGTTGTCCAACAGTGAGAGCCACCTGGTGCTGGCCAACGGCAACAAGAGCGAACTCGCGGTGGGGTATTCCACGATCTACGGCGATGCCGTCGGGGGCTACGCGCCGATCAAGGACGTTTCGAAGTCCCGCGTGTGGGAGTTGTCCCGGTTCCGGAACGAACGCGCCCGGCAGGCGGGCCACGAGGAACCGATCCCGCCGAACACCATCACCAAGGCGCCCTCGGCGGAATTGCGGCCGGGGCAGCGCGATGACGAGTCGCTGCCCGACTACGCGGTGCTCGACCCGGTGCTGGAGGCCTACGTGGAGCACACCCGCTCCCGGCAGGAGATGCTCGACGACGGGTTCCCGGCCGAAGTGGTCGATCAGGTGCTCACGCTGGTGGACCGGTCGGAATGGAAACGTCGCCAGTACCCCCCGGGCCCCAAGGTGACCTCGTTGGCATTCGGCCGGGACCGTCGTCTGCCGCTGACCAGTGCATTTCGGGAGTACCCGCAACGATAGGCTGAGGCCATGTCACAGCCGACCCCTTCATCAGCGCTACCACCAGTGGGCACCGACCGTCCCCGGCGGGTGCGGATTCAGCATCTGAGTGCAGCGAAACAGGCCGGTGAGCGCTTGACGATGCTCACCGCCTACGACGCGGTCACCGCCCGGATCTTCGATGAGGCCGGGATCGACATCCTGTTGGTGGGTGACTCCATCGGCGACAACATGCTCGCCCACCCGAACACGATCCCGGTGACGATGGACGAACTCATTCCGGCGGTACGTGCGGTCGCCCGTTCCACCGCCCGCACCATGGTGGTGGCAGACCTGCCCTTCGGCTCCTATGAGGCCTCCCCCGCCCATGCCTGGGAGGCCTCGGCGCGGATGCTCAAGGAAGGTGGGGCGCATGCGGTCAAGCTTGAGGGCGGGCGTCAGATCGCCGAGCACGTGGCCCTGCTGACCGGCGGTGGTATCCCGGTGTTCGGGCACCTGGGGCTGACGCCGCAGGCCGAGAACATCCTCGGCGGCAAGCGTGTGCAGGGCCGCAGCGAAGAAGCAGCGAAAGCGATGCTCGAGGATGCCCGCGCCCTGCAGGAAGCCGGGGCGGTAGCACTGGTGCTGGAGATGGTGCCGGCGCCAGTTGCTCAGCGACTCACCGACGAGTTGGACATTCCGACCATTGGGATCGGCGCGGGCGCCGGCTGTGACGGTCAGGTGCTGGTGTGGTTGGACATGGCCGGGATGGGATCATGGGCCCCGCGCTTCTCCAAGCAGTTCGCTCAGATCGGCACCGAGTTGAGGAATGCTGCGCGGGCGTTTGCCGATGAGGTACGCGAGGGCGCTTTCCCCGCCGCGGAGCACACGTTCCAGGAGTAAGGCGCTAGCCGGGCGGGCTGACGGCGAGCGGGCTTGAGGACTTACTGCGCGGCACCCGGCCCGTCTGGCGAACTTGCTGCGCAGCACTCGGCCCGGTTGAAAGACATACTGCGCGGTGCCCGGCCCGGTTGAAGGACTCACTGCGCGGCGCGCGAGTCGGCTGGACGACCTTACTGCGCGGTGGCCCAGTTCAACACGCCCTCGGCCAGCGCCTCGGCGTAGGCGATGCGGCCCTCCTCGGAGGCCATCAGTTCAGCCTCTGCCCGGTGGTACATCTGGCCGAGTTCCACCCGCACGGCCGGACGGCGCGCGAAGTTCAGGGCGGCCAGATCCGCACGTCCCGCCACCACATCGTCCGCCTCCGGGCTCGGTTCGAAACCGGCGACTTCCATCGCGTCGGCGACCGACTGGGCCAACTCCCGGCTCGGTTCCTCCTGAGACGCGGCGACCGGCGGGTCGGCCACGATCACCATGAAGCCGGTGTCCTCCGGCTCGCGGCTGCTGATGGCGTGCAAGGAAAGCATCGCATCGACGTCATGGTCCTCGGCGAACCGGCCGCGCAGATCCCCACACGGACCGACGCCGACGTCATCGTCCCTGGTGGACACCACCGTGGCACCGAGGAATTCCAACTGCTCGGTGAGCAACTGCGCGACCTCGAAGGTGAACTCGTGTTCGCGGTACCCGTTGTGAGTCGATCTGCCCGGTGTGTCACAGGCCGTGGCCCCACCTCGGCCATCGGAGATCCGCTCGGAGATCCGTGCCATGTCCTCGACGTTGCCGCCGTTGTGGCCCGGGTCCAGGCCGATCACCACGCCCAGTAACGGGCGGGTCCACTTGCTGTGGCCGGACAACTCCAACCGGCTGTCGTCGTCGGAATCGCGCGACCAGGCTGGGGCGGCCCCTGGGGTCACCGCACCGACGGGGCTTGCGCTCGAGGCGGCCGCCGTCTGTGTTGCCGTTCCTACGGGGGCCGGTATCGCCGTCGCCGGGGTTCCCGTTGCCGGCAGCGCGAGTACGAGCCCGAGGCTGGTCGCGGCCAACCAGGACAGCGTGCGTCGCGGGGCGAACCGACGCCGATCCGACGTCGTGACGGAACTACTCATCATCTTCGCCTTCAGCCCAGGCACGTTCCCGGGCCTCCTCTTCCTCCCACTGCTGATTGCGAGCACGGGCTATCTCCAACGCACGAGCCGCTTCCTCCGGGGTGTCGTAGGGCCCCATCCGGTGTGTGACGCCGGAGACGTAGCCCTGCTCAACCTTCCCTGTTCGAACGTTGTAATAGTACTTACGATCCGCCGACTCGTGGTCAGGCACGTGATACCTCCTTGGTGGCAGAGTAGATTCTGGCATGACTCCACCGCTGGTGGATAGCGTTTGCCCCACACCATGTGGGTGGCGCTGGGCTCCGGATCCACTTGTGAACGGGAACTAACGGGTATGAACGATTCGACGCAGTCCCTGGGTACAGACCGCGAAATCGGCTTCGGCATCGACATCGGCGGCTCTGGCATCAAGGGCGCACCGGTGGACCTGACGGCCGGTGAGTTCTTGGCTCGCCGGTTACGGCTACCCACGCCGGAGGAGTCCACTCCCGGGGCCGTTGGCGCGATCCTGGGACAGATCGTGGCGAACTTCGACGTTCCTGCCGACGTTCCACTGGGAGTGACCTTTCCCGGGGTGGTGCGCCACCACGTGATCGCCACTGCTGCCAACATGCACCCGGATTGGGTGGAGACGAACCTTGCCGAGGTGGTACGTGAACACACCGGCCGGGCCGCGCACATCATCAACGACGCAGACGCCGCCGGCTACGCGGAAATGCGGTACGGCGCCGCCAAGGACGCGCCCGGGGTGGTGCTGGTGCTGACGTTGGGGACCGGCATCGGTAGCGCCCTTATCCACCAGGGCACCCTCGTGCCGAACACCGAATTGGGCCACCTCATCATGGACGGCGACAGCGCCGAGAAGATCGCTGCCTCCGGGGTGAAGGACAAGATGGGCTGGACCTACGAGGAGTGGGCCGTTCAATTGCAGCGCTACCTGGAGCATGTGGAGTTGCTGTTCTCCCCGGACCTGATCGTGCTCGGCGGCGGCGTCAGCCGGGACCACGACCTTTTCATCCCGCTGCTGCGCACCCGGGCACCGATCGTGCCGGCGCACTTGCGGAACAAGGCGGGCATCATCGGCGCAGCGATCATGGCGGCCGAAGCGGAGCCCGACGCACCCTCAGCGACCGATTAACGCCGGTCGCTGACGCGCCGCGGGAACGCACTAGACACCTATGACGCGCCGCGCTAACGCGTCTGCAAGACGCTGGGGACCGAACGGGGATGAGCCGGCCGATACGCCGGATCCTGTCGCCGGAACCTGAGTTCCCGGGGGCGGCCATCCATCTAGGACCTGCGTTGCCGCAGGCCTCAAGCGGCCTACCCGGAGACTCGGGCGGGCTACCCTCGAACGTCTCCTGTATGGCCTTGCTCCGGATGGGGTTTACCTAGCCACGCCGGTCACCCGGCGTGCTGGTGGTCTCTTACACCACCCTTTCACCCTCACCGCACCGAGGTGCGGCAGTCTACTTTCTGTGGCACTTGCCCGCGGGTCACCCCGGGTGGGCGTTACCCACCATCCTGCCCTGCGGAGTCCGGACGTTCCTCGGCACGGATCGCTCCGTGACGCGACCGCCTGGCCGGCTCATCCACCCACCATGGTACCGCCCGGGTGCCGCTCAACTCAGCGTGGTGAGGATCTCCACCAGGCGGTCGACGTCGAAGGTGCTGTGGTACACCCCGAAACCGAGGCGTAGCCGGTCCCCGCGGTGATCCACCCGCACCCCGCGTCCGGCCAACTGCGTTGCCAGGCGTTCGGCATCCGCCGTCCGGTAGGTCAGGAAGTGCCCCCGCTGGTGTGCGGGCCCGGGGAGCAGGACCGCACCGGTCAGCGCTCCGCCGTGCTGGTCGACCGACGCGAGGAAGCGTGCCTGCAGCCCGCGGACGTGGTCGTGGAT
>DATGSR010000224.1:0-6739 GCA_035302405.1 Beutenbergiaceae bacterium | reverse complement strand
GGGGCGCTTGCGGTAGCGGGGTTCGCGATGTTCATCCCGGCCCGGGAGTCCACCGCCGCAGTGCTGCTGATACTCATCATCGGGGACCTGGTGGCGGTTGGGCTGTACCGGCGCAGCGCGGACTGGTCGATGCTGCGCCGGCTACTACCAGCGGTGCTGCCGGGGATCGCCGCCGGGGCGCTGGTGATGGCCTTCATCGATGACCGCACCATGACCGTGCTCATCGCGGTGTGCATCCTGGTCGCCTTCGGTATCCAGATCGTGATGCGCCGCCGCCAGTCGCGCGTGCCCGCCGTCGAGCCGGACATATCGCACACGCCGACCAGGCCGCACCGGGCCGCCACGGTGGGCACCGGGCTGGCGGCCGGGTTCACCACCATGGTCGCCAACGCCGCCGGGCCGGTAATGGCGCTGTACCTGCTGGCGATCCGGGCGGACAAGATGCGTTTCGTCGGTACTAACGCCTGGTATTTCCTCATCGTGAACGTGGCCAAGGTGCCCTTCTCAGCCGGGCTGGGATTGATGAGCACCCAGACGCTCTGGCTGACATTGACCCTGGCGCCTGCGGTGTTGGTGGGCACCTGGTTCGGCCGGCGCCTGTTGGGGCGGCTTCCGCAACGCCGGTTCGAACAGTTCACCCTGACCGCATCACTGGTGGCCGGGGTGGTGCTATTGATCCGGGCAATCGTGTAGCCCTGTCGAGAACAGGAGTCGTATCCCCCGCCTGCCGGCGCACACTGCAGCCAACGGACCGCGCTCCGCGCACCGCGCCCCAGCCGCAGCACCTTCCACCTCCGCTGCGTCCCAAGCACCACCGCAGCACCACGCCGCAGTAACCCGCAGCAGCGGGCGGCGCAGCGAGCAGAAACCGCACGGCGCACACCGTCTGGCCCGTGGCACAGTAGGCGTATGTGCGGCAGATACGCCTCATTTCGCAGCGCCCAAGATCTGGCCGACGCCTTCGACGTCGAGCAGATCACCGACGCCGCCGCCCAGGTGGCGGCCGGTTACAACATCGCACCCACCGACCCGGTTCGGGTGGTGCTCGAACGCCCAGCGCAATCGAACCCCGAACGCCTCGCCGACAACACCGGCAGCGCCGACCAGCGCGGTGGCGGTAAGCCCGCGGCCGGACCGCACGATGATCAGCGTCCAGCAGCCGAAGCGCACGATGACGCCGACCCGCCCGACCAAAACAGGGGCCTGGTCCGGGGGATGCACGTGGCCCGCTGGGGCCTGATTCCGCACTGGGCGAAGGATCCCGGCATCGGCGCGCGGATGATCAACGCCCGGGCCGAGACGGTGGCGGAGAAGAGCAGTTTTTCCGCACCGCTGGCCAAGCGCCGGTGCATCGTGCTGGCCGACGGCTACTACGAATGGCACACGGAGCCGGCCGCTGGCGGAGGTAAACCGGTCAAAACCCCGTTCTACATCCGCCCCACCGACGGGGCACCCATCGCCTTCGCAGGCCTGTACTCCTGGTGGCCGGACCCCGCTAGGGAACCCGGCGACCCCGACCGGTGGGTGCTGTCCACCACGATCATCACCCAGGCCGCCCGGGACGGGCTGGAGGAGATCCACGAGCGGGAACCGGCTGTGCTGGATCACGCCGTGGTCAACGCGTGGCTGGACCGTGACGCGGGTGCCCGAACCGCACTCGAGCTGCTGGAGCACCCCTCACCGCCGCTGTCCTGGTACGAGGTGGACCGCGCCGTGGGGTCGGTGCGTAATCAGGGACCCCACCTCATCGACCCGGTCTGAGCGTCCTCGAACCTGCCTGAGACTGGGCGACCCTGCCTGAACCTGGCCGGCCCTGCCTGAGCGTCGTCACTCAGGACTAACCCCGGCAAGCGAAATCATCCTGTGGCACGACGCCCCCGCCCCGCCCACCGCAATATCGTGGCGGGCATGACCCAGCCCGCCTCGCCACCGCCGCACGCGCTGCACCCGCAGCACCTGCGGCACCCTGGCGCGCCGCCGGCCGCCGGATCGATGGAGCGGGTGGCCGCACCCTTGATGCGACCCACCAAACCAACAGTGGGCGACGTCGTGTTCGCCGCGGCGGCCCTGCTGTTCGCCGGACCTGTCTCAGCCGCCAGTTTCGGCGGGTACCCCACGCCGGTGACGGTTGTGGCCCTGGTGTGCTCGGTCATCATGCCGGTGGCGATCACGTTCCGGCGAAGCCATCCGGCGATCTCCGCGGCCACGGTTTACTTCGGCGCCCTGATCCATTTCGCGGCCGGTGTCCCGCTAATCCCGGCGGATGTGCTCATCTACGTCTCGCTGTACTCGGTGACGGTCTACGGGTCCACCTGGGCCAGACGCGCCGGCCTCATCGGCGCGTTGGCCGGTTGCCTGCTGCAGGGCTTCGCGCTGCTCACGCTGGACGGCCCGCCCGGCCCCGATGCGATAATCGCCGGCGGCCTGTCCTTCGGGTTCCTGGCCGCGGTGGTCCTGGCGGTGTGGGCGCTGGCGCTGGTGCGGCGAGCCAGGGTGGAGCGCCTGCGGGCGCTGGCGGAACGGGCCTACCGGTTGGAGGTGGAACGCGACCAGCAAGCGCAGATCGCCACCGCCACGGAGCGCGCCCGGATCGCTCGGGAGATGCACGACGTCGTCGCACATTCCTTGTCCGTTGTCATTTCCCAGGCCGACGGCGGGCGATATGCGGCGGCCAGCGACCCGGCTGCCGCAGAACGCGCCCTGAGCACGATCGCCGACACCGGGCGCAGCGCGCTGGCGGACCTGCGGCGCATCTTGGGGGTGCTGCGCGATGAGGACGGCGCCCTGGCGTTGGCACCCCAACCCACCCAGGATGATCTGCACACCTTGGTCACTCCCCTGCGTGAGGCCGGCTTGGACGTCTCCCTGGACCAAGTCGGCGCCGCCCGGCCGGTACCTGCGGCGACCGGCCTGGGCATCTACCGGATCGTGCAGGAGTCGCTAACGAACGTGCTCAAACATGCCGGCCCCGATGCCCGGGCGTACGTGGTGTTGCATTGGCACCCGAATCATCTGGAACTCACGGTGACCAACACCAGCGGGGCCCGGGGTGCACGCGGCGCATCGGACGCAGGCGGCGAGACCGGCCAAAGCGTCGCCCCCGGCGCAGGCGGCGCACCGGGTGCAGATGGCCACCCGGGCGCAGGTGTCGCAGGGGGTGCAGACAGCGCCCCCGGTGCAGACGGCGGGCCTGGCGCTGGCGCCGCACAGGGCGCCGTCGCAGACTGGGACGCCGCCGCAGGCGGGGGCACCGGCCACGGCCTGGTGGGAATGCGCGAACGTGCCACCATGTTGGGCGGTGACCTGGGCGCTGGGCCCTACCCTGACGGTGGTTGGTGGGTACGCGCCATCATTCCCCTAGCGCCCACTGCATATCCACAGGAGCACCGATGAGCACCGAGTCCGAACCCGAACCGATCCGCGTGGGCCTGGTTGACGATCAACACCTGGTACGCGCCGGGCTGGCCTTGGTCATCAACTCCCAACCGGACATGGAGGTGGTGGTCGAGGCGAGTGACGGAGCACAGGCGCTGCGCCTGCTCGGCTCCCATCACGCCGATGTGGTGCTGATGGACGTACGCATGCCCACCATGGACGGTATCGCCGCCACGGCCGAGTTGACCGGCGGGCCGGCCGCACCGCCCCGGGAGAGCACGGACGGCACCGCGACCCCTGCCCAGGACGGCCGCCCGAAGGTGATCATCCTGACGACCTTCGACCTGGACGAGTACGTGCTGCGTGCCATCAAAGCCGGCGCGAGCGGATTCCTGCTCAAGGACACACCACCGGAACAGATGCTCACCGCGATCCGCACCGTGCACTCCGGGGACGCGGTGATCGCTCCCTCGGCCACGCGCAGGTTGCTGGAGCAATTCGCCGCGATGGCACCAGACCAGGAGCGGGCCTCCGCACAAGTTCTGGACGCACTCACCGAAAGGGAGCGCCAGGTGCTGGAACTGATCGCCCGGGGATTCACCAACGCCGAGATCGCCGGCGAACTCTACGTCGCCGAGGCCACGGTAAAGACGCACGTGGGCAGGGTTCTGGCGAAACTAAACGCGCGTGACCGGGTCCAAGCGGTTGTGCTCGCCTATGAGACCGGGCTGGTGCAGGCCGGGAGTTGACGTCGGCCCGCACCCGACGTGCGAAGCCGCAGGCACCGACCCGCGCCGGCCCCGGCACCGCATCGCGGCCGCTCCGCTCGGGTTCGGCGCCAGGTCGTCGCGCCACGCCAGACGTGGGCCACGGCAGGCACTGCGGCACC
Source organism: Beutenbergiaceae bacterium (assembly GCA_035302405.1). Lineage (GTDB taxonomy): Bacteria > Actinomycetota > Actinomycetes > Actinomycetales > Beutenbergiaceae > CALKWS01. The sequence goes on along the minus strand of DATGSR010000224.1, from coordinate 2,475 downwards.
CCGGGAAGTACGGTCATGCTATGGGCGCCTCGACCACGCACTCCGCGGATTCGCCGCACCATGTGGCGCGGGTCGATGAGGCCATGCGGGTGATCGAGCGGGCCGAATTCCTGCCCGAAGCGGTACGGGACCAGGCCCATCTGGACCACCCGCTACTCCTGGCGGACGGCTCCACCAACTCCCAGCCCTCCACCGTGCGAAGGATGCTGCAAGCGCTACAAGTGCAACCCGGCGATCGCGTGCTTGATATCGGCAGCGGGTCGGGATGGACCAGCGGCCTGCTGGGGTATTTGACCGGTCCCTCCGGTCGGGTACTGGGCTTGGACCTCACCGACTTCCTCATTTCCTTAGCCCGAGAATCGTTGGCGAACTACGACATGCCGTGGGTACGCGTCGAACTGGCCGAGCCGGATGTACTGGGCCGTCCCGGTGAGGTCTGGGACCGCATCCTGGTCTCCGCCGATGGTGGCACGATCCCCACCCAATTGACCGATCAGTTGGCCGACGGCGGAAGGATGGTGATCCCGGCGGCCGGACGCATGGCAGTGATCACCCGGGAGGGTGAGGGCATCCACACCGACTACCTGCCCGGTCGGTGGGCGTTCGTCAAACTTCGCTAGCCCCGCTCGCCCATCCCCGCGGCGCCCCGCGTTCACCTGAAATCACCCGCGCCGTCCACCCGGAGTACCTGCGCCGTCGGGCCCCATCAGCCGGCAGGATGACTGCGAACCCGCCCGGGGCACGATGTGGCCGCTCAGCCCGGCTTCCTAGCGTGGCGTGCATGGATCATGACGACCGAACAGCCAACCGATCAGCCCAGAGATCATCCGACTGGTCAATCGAACCTCCAGCGGTACGCGCGGAGTCGCTGACCAAGATCTACGGCACCGGGGACGTAGCCGTACGCGCGCTCGACGGCGTTGACATTACCTTCCCCCACCGTCGATTCACCGCCATCATGGGCCCCTCCGGGTCCGGTAAATCGACCCTGATGCACCTGCTGGCCGGGTTGGACACCGCCACCAGCGGCCACGTGTTCCTGGGCCAGACGCAACTGACGGGCCTGTCCGACAAGGAACTGACGAAAGTGCGCCGGGACCGCGTTGGGTTCGTCTTCCAGAGTTTCAACCTGCTGCCGATGTTCACCGCCGCCCAGAACATCGACCTACCCAGCCGCCTGGCCGGGCGGCAGGCGGACCGGGCGTGGGTGGATCTGCTGGTGGACACCTTCGGGTTGGCCGAGCGGCTGCACCACCGACCCCACGAATTGTCCGGTGGGCAGCAACAGCGGGTGGCGATCGCCCGGGCCCTGTCCACCCGACCGGAGGTGGTCTTCGCCGACGAACCCACCGGCAACCTGGACTCCCGCTCCAGCACCCAGGTGCTGGAGTTCCTGCGCCGGTCGGTGCGCGAACTCGCCCAAACCGTGGTGATGGTCACCCATGACCCGGTCGCCGCCGCCTACGCCGATGAGGTGGTGCTCCTGGCCGACGGGAAGATCGCCGGAACCGTCACCGAACCGACGGCCGAATCCATCAGCGCCGGACTGGAAGCGCTGAGCGTCCCGGCGGGACAACGCTGATGTGGCGCCTGGCTTTCTCTCAGATGCGCGCCTCGGCCCCGCGCCTGGCGGCCGCCGCGCTGACCATCGTGCTCGGCTCGGCGTTCGTCGCCACCACGCTGCTGGCCGGCGCCGCCATGACCGACACCACCCACCGGGCGATGGTGGCCTCCTACGCCGAAGCCGATCTGGTCATCAAAGCCGAGGCGCTCTCCCTGGACGACGTCGAGGAGTTGCGCGCCCTGCCGGGGGTGCAGGCGGCAGACCCGGTCACTAACGCGAGCGCCGAGGTGGGCTCCGGTACCCGCAGCCTGTGGACGTCGATGGCGCCGGCCCCGGACGACGAGGGCCTGACGGTGGCCACCCTGCAGGAGGGCCGGTTCCCCGAGACCGCCGGCGAGGTGGCGTTAGTGGCCGATGCCGCCGACCGGCTCAGGGTGTCCACCGGTGAGACGCTCACGCTCGGGTGGGAAGAGATCCCGCAGGAGGACCTAGCCGCGGCCGACTCCGAGGAGACCGCACCCGAGCGCACGGTGCGCATCGTGGGGCTGGTGGAGCCGCCGTCGTCATACTTCGTCATCGGCCCGCAACTATTCGTCGATACCGGCACCTTCAGCGAGTGGGCACACGAGGCGCAGGCGACTGACAGGCCCGTCGCCACCGAAGCGGTGGCACTGCTCGCAGACGGTACCGACCCACAGCAGGCGCGCAGGGCCATGGAGTCCGCGCTGCCCCACGCGACCGTGCAGACGGTCACCGAGCGGGCCGAGGAACTGACCGCGTTGTACACCGGCGATGAGACGCTGCTGACGGCGGTCGGCGTGGGCTTCGCCGCGGTGGCGTTGGCGGTCGCGGCGTTGGTCATCGCCAACACGTTCACCGTGCTGGTGGCCCAACGCACCCGCACCCTGGCC
>DATGSR010000223.1:0-4685 GCA_035302405.1 Beutenbergiaceae bacterium | reverse complement strand
AGCAGCCTCATCCGGGCCTGTCGGTGGCCCTCCCGTGGCCCAGCGCCCTATCCAGGCCCGTGAGTCCAGCGGCCGGCGACCGCCGTGGCCCACACGGGCATGGTGCGCAGGTCCTCGCCGGGCACGGTGTAGGGGTCTGCTTCGGTGAGGACGAGGTCCGCGGGCTGCCCGGCGGACAGGTGGCGCCGACCCCGGGCGCTGGCCGCGAGCGCCTCCCCTACGGGTAAACGGTGTTCGGGATGCCATGGGGCACGGCCGTCCCTGGCGCGGGTGACCGCGGCGCTGATCGTGGCCCACGGGTCCAGCGGAGCAACGGGAGCGTCCGAGCCGAGCCGGAGAGTAGCCCCGGCTTGGTGCAGTGCCCCGAGCGGGAAGCACCAACCGGTGCGCTCGGGCCAGTACTGCTCTGCCAGGTCTCGATCGTCCATCGCATGTTCGGGTTGCACGCTGGCCACCACGCCCAGGTCTGCGAACCGGCCATGGTCGGCCGGGTGCACCAGTTGGGCGTGCTCGATCCGTCCGGGCGCGCCGGTGGCTTCGAACGCATCAAGGGCTGCGGTGACCGCAAGGTCGCCGATGGCGTGGACCGTGGTGCTGATCCCGCCAGCATGGGCGCGGCGGATGAGCGCGGCGACCTCCTCCTTGTCGTACTCCCGATGACCGTACCCGCCCCCCGGGGTCAGGGGAGCGTCGGCAGCACCCTGGTACGGGTCGCGGCACAGCGCGGTACGGGTGTTCAACGAACCGTCGGAGAGTATTTTCAACGGGCCCACGCGTACCATGCCGCCGGTACCCGGGACTTCCTCCCCAGTGCGCCACCCCGCGGCCATAGTGGCGGCCAAGTGATCGGGGTAGATACCCGCGTCTACCCGCACCAGGCCCGGGTCGTGCTCGAGGCGGGCCTGCCAACGGGTGATGTTGTCCGCCCATTCCAGGTCCACCACGCCGACCACCCCGAGCGCGGGGAGCAGCGGCAATGACCGCCGGAGGGCAGCCTCGGCGTTAGCGCTGGTGACGGCATCCAGGCGTGCCATCGCATCGAACCAGGGGCCCTCCCGGATGACTCCGTCGGGGCCCGGGGAGGCCTGCAGCGCTGCCGCTCCCGCGCGGTTGACCCAAGCGCAATGCAGATCGGCGGAGACCAACACCACGGGACTGGTCCCGGCGGCGTGGTCCAGGCCGTCCAGGGTCGGAACATCAGGCCAGGTGGCGTCGCGAAATCCGTAGCCCACCAGCGGTCCGCCGTCGGCAGGTGCCGCTGCTGCGACTAGGTCCAGCGTGTGGGCAGCGGAGGTGGCTTGGCTCAGGTCGAGCCGTGACATCGCCAGCGCCCACTGCGCCATGTGGGTGTGTTCGTCCCACAGTCCGGGCAGGAGGTACCTGCCTTCGGCGGCCACGACTGCACTTCCTCGCGGAGCTGGCACCTCTGCGGCGGGAGTGATCCGGCTGATGAGTCCATCCGCGATCAATACGTCCCACTCGCCCACGTGGGGGCCGCGGCTGCCGTCCTCGCCTGCGTCACGGCCACCGGCACCGTCGCCGGGGGAGCCGGTGGGGACATCAGCCGGGCTCTGCTCGTTCGCCGGTATTCGGACACCGCGGAGCAGCGTTCTCGCTGGGCGGTTGTTCGTTGCCATGTGCACTCCTTTCCCGCATCGGAGGGTACGCCGCTACCGCCGCTGCAGGTTCATTCCCCGCCCCCGGGGATTCACCCTGGCCCGCGGCGCGGGGACGCCCAGGCCTGCATCCGCGGGGTCCACCCTGGCCGACTGCACGCGGGACGGCCCGGCCCGCGGCGAGTGCGATCCGACCGTCGGGGTTGACCAGGCGCGCCACCGGGAGGCTCACACAAGTCCGCCGGAGTTCGCGCTGCCTTGCGCCCGAGTGGGGTGAGTTCAACCCCGCGCCCCGGGCCGGGTGCGGTTCATCCGACACCGAGTTCTGGCACCGGGGTCTCGTGGCTGTACACCAGGAAGTTGTCGATGTTTGCCTTGCGGATCATTACCTTCAGCGCTCGGGCGTCCCCGCTGGGTTGGCGGCCCTGGGCGAAGTCGCCCAGCACGGTGTGGAAGTTGGCGGGGTTGACCTCCAACACACGCATCCGGAAGAACCGCACCGCCGACTTGAACCGCTGCCGGTAGGACAGTTCGTTGAACCCGGCACGGGCGGTGTGCCCGGCATCGCGGCGCCAGTGGTTCCACTCGATGGTGGCGACGTCGCCATGGTCGCGGGCCTTCCATGTCTGGTGCTCGAAGATGAGGTACCAGAACCGCCCGTATTGCCGCACGCACGCCTCGATGGAGGCGGCGTCGTTGCCCGGGGTCTCCTTCTGGGCGTAGTCGGAGGCCTTGAGGTCTCCGTAATGGGTGATCTTCCCTGGCGTGCCGAACTCCAGGTCGTAGTCGTAGCCACCAGGCGTTTTCTGTTTGATGAACCGCATCTCACGGGTATGACCGTTGGCTTTGAGGAACCGGTCGAGCCGGTATTCCAAGTAGAAGCCGGGCCATTCGCCCTGGAACGTGTCAGGCCATTGCGCCTCGTGCATCTGACGAACCGCGCTCATCGCCGGGGTGATCTGGCCGTCGAGGAACTCGGCGTTGAACGCAGCCAGGACCTCCAGTTGGGGTTCGCGTGCTACCCGGTCGGTGCGCAGGTATCCAGCGAACTGGTCGGCGCGGAGGCTGGTGAGCCGGTTCCCGTTGCGGTCCACCCGGCTGAAGGACCCGTGTAGTTGAGCCTGGAAAAGGTCGTTGGTGGCGACGTGCGCGGCGGAGTTGTTCGCCTTGCGCTGGATGTAGGTACGCGGATCGAAGTCCACCAAGATGGTGGTGTCGCGATAGTGGTACAGGCCGACGAACCGGGTGCGAACACCTTCCTGCGCCAGCAGGTGATACGTATTGACCCAGCGCCGGGGAATCTGGATCCGTTTCTTGAAGCCCGGCCACGGGTGGCCCAGGTGGTGCACTTGCCGGACCAGTAGCGCCTGGTCGCCCAACCGCAGCACGCGTTCACCCTCGACCTGTTGGATGTAGACCTCGGGCAGGTAGCGGCTGAGGATGTCCACCCGCCGGCGGAAGGTGAGTTTGGTGTCCGCGTCCTGCACCAGGCTCCCGTCGGGGAGGATCTGGTCCACTTGTACCGCAGCCATCAGGCCGCCCCTTCCTCGCCGTCGCCTCTGCCCGACATCACGCCGGTGCAAACACCTATCCGCACGCTCGTGCACACATTGGTCTGCACGTCCGTGAACGCATTGGTCTGCACGTCCGTGAACGCACCCCTCTCCAGTGGCACGCTGTTCAAGTACGCGCTGCTCAAGCGACGCTGATCTGGGCGCTTGGGGCCGCGGTGGCCAGGTCATCCTGGGTCATGATGGCGTCCGGATTCGGCGGTGCGTTCTGCACCGCTTGGGCGAGTGCCGGGGAACGGTCGGCGACGTCGTCGATCGTGCGCAGCAGGTGTTGGCGCATCACGTAGTACGCCGCCCCGACGTTCACTCCGTTGCCCATCTGCCGGTAGGTGGCGGCGTCGGGTTGGTCCCCGAAGGTGAACGCATCGGGTAGTCCCTGCAGCCGCGCGGCCTCCCGGGGTGTGATCCGCCGCCGCCGGTCCCCCAGGATCGTGGTTTGCGTGATCGCGACCAATGCCGGCACGTAGGTGGGCTTCTTCGCGCGGATACCCGAGGGCCGGAAGTGCATGATCGTGGACCATAGGGAGTCGGCGTCCTGCGCCTGCCACTCCAGTTTCCGCCGGGAGGCCGGGAAGTGCTGTAAGTGGTGGTGCCGGGTGAGCCACGGGTCGAGCACGCTGCGGTGGGCGCGGTAGAACTCGGCGTTCTTATGCAGGAAGTTCGCTTTCCATGCCGGTGTGCCGGGTTCGATCTGCGGTTCGACGGTGAACGCATCGGCCCAGATCGGGAAACCGGGTAGGGCCGGCACACGAGGCCGGATGAGTTGGACGAACTCGTCCCACACATCGATCCATTCCACCTCGGTGGCGTTGAGGCGGTAACTGTCCAGGTTCGGGATCTCCGCATCCGCCAGCAAGGGCAGATCGGTCCGCAACTCCCACCGTTGGGGGTCCCACAGCCCGCCGTCGGGCCGGGCCACGGGCCGATGCGGCACCACCGGTTCATCCCAGGACCGGGCCCACGCCTGCCGTGCACCCACGTACGTGCCGGTGATGAACACCCGGTCGCGCACCTGCGGACGCCCCCCGAGTTCCGGGGGGAGCAGGTGGGGTGAGAACACCGTGGGGGCGGTGGAGATCTGGTAGCCCAGGTCCCGCAGCGTGCGGGTGATGGTGGCCCAGGTGTGCCGGTGGCGGGGCCCGGCCAGGTTGCGCACGTTCTCCAACAGGATCGCAGTGGGCCGGCGTTCCTCCAGCACCCGGGCGATGTTCCAGAAAAGAGTGCCACGAGTTTCCTCCATCCCCTTCTGGAACCCGGACTTGGAGAACGGCTGGCAGGGGAACCCCGCAGCGAGCACGTCATGGTCGGGCACATCCATGCGCCCAGTGGTCAGGGGCACGATGTCACCGTGCACGGGTATGTCCCAATTGCGCCGGTAGACCTCACCGGCCACCGGGTCGATCTCGGAGGCGAAGGCGGCACGCCCGCCCAATGCCCCGAGGACGGCGTGGAACCCGCCGATCCCGGCGAAGAGGTCGGCGAACGTGAACGTCGACTC
>DATGSR010000222.1:0-5196 GCA_035302405.1 Beutenbergiaceae bacterium | reverse complement strand
GCGAAGCCGATGAGGTGGCCGTTGATCGAGTCCTCCAACGCGGTAGTGGAGATACTCGGCGGGTTGCCCTGCAGGACGTTCACGAAGTCTGCTACGAGGCGTAGGTCTCCCCCGCCGTGCATGTCCTTGCTACCGGAGACGGCGAACTCCTCGGTGGTGCTGCGCTGGGGGCCGGTGGCAGCGATCCGCCGCACGGTGAATGTTCCTTCCTCCATCGTGCCGAACACCTCGCCCTTGGTTCCCACGATGTGCAAGGTGCGGCTGGGTTCGGCGGAGTTGCCGACCATGGACAACGTGCCGGTGGCGCCGTCGTCGAACTCCACCGCCACCACTTGGTGGTCCACGATGTCCGATTCGCTGTGCCACACGCAGCGACCGTGGGGGTTATCGGTGCGCAGCGATTCCAGCATCTGCTCCTTGGTGGGTTGCAGGGTGAGGCCCTCCAGCGGCTGCCAGGCGTAGAACTGCCACCATTCGTTCTCTACGTAGTGCCGCCGCGCGGAATAGGCACAGGAACTTTCGATCGCGCAGTCCACCAGGCACCGGGTGCCCGCGCCGGGTGGTGCCTGCTCGGGCCGGAAGAACATCCGGTTGCCGCTACTGGTCGCCCGGACCGGCTTGTTCCCACTCATCATCCAGGCCATCAGGTCCAAGTCATGGCAGCACTTCGCCAGCAGCATCGAGGAGCCCGCCCGCGCAGCGAGTGCGTACTTGCCGCGGACGAAGGAGACGGCCATGTGGTCATAACTGACGTTCTCGGCCAGTTGGATGTTGATGATCTGGCCGATCTGGCCGCTTTGCACGACCTTGCGGATGCTGTGATAAAACGGCGCGTGCCGAAGCACATGGCAGATCTGCACGGTGCGCCCGGATTCGGCGGCGGCATGCCGCAGCGAAAGGAGATCCTCGGCACTGGTAGCGATGGGCTTCTCCAGGAGCACGTCGTATTGCTTGGCCAGGACCTCCAAGGTGGTGGCCACATGCAGATGGTCCAGCGTGCCGTTGATCACGGCATCGGCGATCTCCCCGGCCGGTGGCAGATCCGCGATGCGGCTGAACTGGTGGCGCGGCGGGATGTCGTGAGTGCGGGCGGCTCTTTCCCGGCGCACCGGATCGGGATCGACGACTCCGGTGACGACCATCCGGTCCGGGTTGGCCTCGGCGTAGGTGGCATAGTGCATCGCCCGGTGTCCGGCTCCCACCAGCACCACGCGTACCGGGGCGCGGCCGCCGGCAACCGGCGCTGGTCCCTTCGGTTCGTCGAAGTCGTCCACGTCGTCGTCCTCACTTTCGCAATCGGTTGCACGCCATCGTAAGGGTGGCCGTTCCATTCAGCGGTGTTTCTGCTCGGGCACGTTATCGTCACGAGCGAACTGTTCTGCTGACGGAAGGAAACCCCATGACCGACGCAACCATGTCAGCCGACCTGGTGGTGGTCGGCGGGGGCCTTGGTGGCGTCGCGGCGGCCTTGACCGCCTCCCGATTGGGCCAGACGGTGATTATGGCAACTGAGTTCCAGTGCCTCGGTGGCCAAATGACATCCCAAGGGGTGCCGCCGGACGAGCACCCCTGGGTCGAGATGCCCATGACATCGCCCAGTTACCAGGACTTACGTAACCGCATTCGGGATCATTACCGGCGCAACTATCCGCTTGCCGCGAGCGCTCGGAAAGACCCCACCCTCAATCCTGGCGACGGCTTCGTGTCGGCGCTCTGTCACGAGCCTCGCGTGGCTGCTGTGGTCTTCGAGGAAATGGTGTCCGCAGCGGTCGCCGGGGGACGGTTGTCCATCCTGCGCGGATACCGGCCCGTTCGGGCCAGCCGGCGCGGAGCGACCGTCACCTCGGTCACCGTGCGCGGCTCCGACTCAGGTCACGAGGTGGACCTGACTGGAACCATCGTCGTCGACGCGACCGAACTCGGGGATCTCCTCGAACTCGCCGGCGTGCCATTCGCTCTCGGGGCGGAAGCCAGATCGGAAACCGGTGAGTTGCACGCCCCGATCGCGCCAGACCCGATGGACCAACAGGCGATCACCTGGTGTTTCGCGGTTGAGTACCGTCACGGCGAGGATCACACCATCCCGAGGCCACCGCGGTACGAGTACTGGCGCGACCGCCACGACGAGCGTTGGCCCGGCCCTCAATTCTCTTGGACCGACGTCGACCCGATCACGTTGGAACCACGCGAACTGCCCATCTTTCGCCAAGACCCCACCAGCATGAACCCCGAACCCGGGTTCGACTTCTGGCACTACCGCCGTGTGCTGTCCAGGGCGAACATGGCCGATGAGTTCACTGGAGGCGATGTCACCAGCGTGAACTGGCCACAGGTGGACTACTGGGAACTTCCACTCCTCGGGGTCGATGAGGCCACCGCCGAGCGCGCACGGGCCGAGGCCAAAGAGATGTCGCTCGCGTTTCTCTATTGGATGCAGACCGAAGCGCCGCGTGCCGATGGGGGCGTCGGCTATCCCGAACTTCGTCTGCGGCCCGACGTCATGGGCAGCGAGGACGGCTTCGCGTTGGAGCCCTACATCCGAGAAGCCCGCCGCATCCGGGCCCGGTTCACCGTGACCGAGGCCCACATCGGCAGGCAGATGCGCGGCGACGGAGCGGGTTCGGAACTCTTCTCCGACTCCGTTGGGCTCGGCTTCTACCGCATCGATCTTCACCCGAGCACCTCAGGCCGCAACTACGTGGACATCGATTGCTTTCCGTTTCAGATCCCGCTGGGTTGCCTCATACCGCTTGAGGTGGACAACTTCCTGCCTGCCGCAAAGAACATCGGCACCACCCACATCACGAACGGGGCATACCGTCTGCATCCGGTGGAGTGGTCGATCGGTGAGGCCGTGGGGGCGCTGTCCGCGTTCTGCGGCCGTCAACGCACCACTCCAACCCGGGTTTATGAGGACCTCGGCGCCGTTCAACAGTTCCAGCGTCTGCTCACCGAAGAACTCGGGTTGACGTTGACCTGGCCAGATGAGATCAGACGGACAGGCCGGCCCGTGACCTAGACTTCGGGGCCCGGTCTGCCCCGCATAACGTATCGGCACCGGATGCGCACCGGGTGCGCGACGGTGAGGCTTTGGTACCCCCTTCAACGGCCCTGGCCGCCGCCGACGGCGAAGTTGACCATGCCAAGTTCGCGGTGTTACGTTCGCTACAACCGGTTGCATAGGCTGTCGTCAGAGCGCTGCGCTTCGCCGCCAGGTCGTGAACCACGGCCGCGGCCCGGTTTGCACTGAAAGATGCACTCACTTATGCGATTCGATCTCGATGACATCCCCACGTCGATCGACACCTATCCCCACCATTCGACGCCCCTCGATGGTGCGTGCGGGGACGCGCAATTCAAGGTGCGTGCGTGGGCGCGCGATTCGAGGTGCGTGCGGGGACGCGCGAGGCGGCGGCCGTCTAGATCGATGCTGGCTCCGGCGACGACAGGACGAATCGCAAGGCGAATCGTCAACGAAAGTATCGAAGGGAAAGATCATGCGACGCAGACGTCTTCACGCACCCCTGGTAGCGGGTATCGCGATCCTCGCACTCGCCGGATGCGGCTTGGGATCAGAGGCTCCGGCCGACTCGGACGGCGACAGCACTGGAGGTGACGCCGCATCCGGGGACGGATCCGGAGAACTCAGCGGCGAAATCACTTTCACCACTCTGCAACTATCGCCGGACTTCGATGAGTACATCGAAGGCGTGATCGAAGATTTCGAGAGCCAGCACGACGGCGTCACCGTCAACTGGGTTGACCTTCCCTTCGAAGGCGCCGCCGAGAGGCTTCTCGCCGACGCCAGCGCCGGAGAACTCGCAGACGTCATCAACCTGAACCCTGACCTTGCCTACCCGCTTGCCAGCGACGGACAATTCATCAACTTGGATGAGGCCGCCGCACACGTCAAGGACGACTACATCGAGGGCGCGTGGGACAGTTTCCGGTACCCCGGACAGGAGGGCGCGTACGGTTTCCCCTGGTACCTGACCACCGAAACCACGATGTACAACGCCTCGATCCTCGAGGACGCCGGTCTCGACCCCGACTCACCTCCCCAGACCTATGAGGAACTCTTCGACATGGGGATGGTGATCGCAGAAGAGACCGGCATGAACGTGATCCACCCGGCGCTTGAGGACCGGCTGGTGATCGACCTTCGTAAGCGTGGCGTGGAGATCGCCAACGAGGATCTCACGCAGGCGACGTTCAACACTCAGATGGCCGTCGATCACGTCACCGCCTTGCGCGACCTGCACGAAGCGGGCGGAATCTCCTCAGACGCCGTGACCCAGGAGCACAGGCACGAGATCGATGCCTACCAGGCCGGACAGTTGGCTACCTTCATGCGTGGCCCGAACTTCATCAACATCGTCGCCGAGAACGCGCCGGACATCGCCGAGGTAACCGTGCCCGGGCCCCAGATCCGAGGCGAGGCCCAGATGACGGGCATGTCGGTCATGGGCCTGTTCGTCCCGGAGTCCACCGACAACCGTGATCTGGCCATCGAATTCGCTGCCTTCATGACCAACGGTGAAAACCAGATCGGGTTCGCCGAGTTCACTCCGGTGTTCCCCAGCATCGAAAGCGCTTTGCAGGAAGACTCCTTCCTGCCCGATGAAGATGATGACTCGGCAGTCGCCGAAGCCACCCGTATCGCGGCCGAACAACTGCCAAACGCTGAGAATATCCGCCCCGTCTACGTTGATGAAGAGGTCAACCAAGCCCTCATTCAGAACGTCCAAGGCGCGATCCTCGGACAACTGACCCCTGAAGAAGCTCTCGACGCGGCCGAGGACGAAGTGAACCAGATCCTCGAGCGCCGCAGCAATAGGTAAGCAGCGGCAATAGTTCGCCCGCAGCGTGGGCGGGGCCGGCACCCGCAACCCGGTCCCGCCCAGCCCGGCTGCCAATGACACATCGACTCTAGGGACCAGTTGCAATGATCGGTAGACGTTGGTTCGTCCCGTGGCTATTCCTGCTGCCCTCGCTCATCATCTTGGGCCTGTTCTATTGGTGGCCGATCGCCAACACGTTCATCCTGTCGTTCACGAACGCCCACGCCGTCCGGGGCGGCACGTTCACCGGCCTGGACAACTTCGTTCGTCTGGTCAACGACACCTTCTTCCACAACGCCCTGATGAACAGCGGGCTGTTCCTGCTCGGCGTGGTGCCGCTGCTGACCTTCCTCCC